>DFGM01000086.1 GCA_002371755.1 Verrucomicrobia bacterium UBA3750
CGGGATCGGCAATCGCTTTGCGATTAGCCTATTGACAAATGTTCCCATAGGAGGGCGGGCAGACCTCTGCCCGCCGCGGCGGCGAAGGGTCTCGCAGCCCTACCGGGTTTTGCAGTTACCTCTAAGGAAAGAAAAGGAAAGAACGCGATATGGAGAAGAGAGTTGCATTTGCGGCGTTTGCGGTTGGCTTTGCGGTTGCGAGCTGCATCGGCGAAGAGATTGTGACGTCTCCCGAAGCACCGTTTGCGATGCCGGAGATTGCGGTGTGGCGCGCGCCGAAGCGCGATTTTGCAGTATCCGCTTTCGGCGCCGTAGAAGGCGGCAAGGAGAAATGCACCGTGTCTATAGCCAAGGCGATAGCCGCCGCCAGCGAAGCGGGCGGCGGTCGCGTTGTGGTAGGGAAGGGGACTTGGCTCTCGGGTGCCATTCACCTCAAGAGCAACGTGGAGCTGCACCTCGAAGACGGCGCGAAACTCGTCTTTACCGATGAGCCCTCCGATTATCTGCCATCCGTCCACACCTCATGGGAAGGCGTGGAACTGCTGAATTATTCCCCGCTTGTCTACGCCTATGGCTGCACCAATGTGGCGATTACCGGCAAGGGGGTTATTGCTCCGGAGATGGGGCGTTGGCGCAAGTGGTTTGCGAGACCCCCGTCGCACATGGCGTTCACGGCGGCTCTCTACGACTGGTGTTCGCGCACGGCTCCTATCGCAGAGCGCGACGCCTTGAAGATTCCGGGTTCCAATGCCCGCCCGCACCTCATTCAGTTCAACCGCTCCAAGAACATTCTCTTGGAAGACTTCTCTATCCGCGCTTCGCCGTTCTGGACCATCCATCTCTACCATAGCGAAGACGCCGTGGTGCGCGGACTTGATGTCTTTGCGCACGGACACAACAACGATGGCGTCGACATCGAAATGACGCGCAATGTGGTTGTGGAAAACTGCAGGTTTGACCAAGGCGACGATGCCGTGGTGCTGAAAGCCGGGCGCAACCAGGATGCCTGGGCTCTCGCGCGCCCGACGGAAAACGTGGTTGTGAGGAACTGCACCATAGCCGATGGTCATGTGCTCCTGGGCGTCGGCAGCGAGCTGTCCGGCGGCGTGAGAAACGTCTATATGCATGATTGCCACATGAAAGGCAGTGTGCGCAACGCCTTTTACGTGAAGACGAACGAGCGTCGCGGCGGTTTCGTGGAAAACATCTACTTGAAGGATTGCACGGTGGAGGCGAGCGGCAAGGATATCCCGGGCAGTGCGCTTGGCGTGGAGACGGATGTCCTTTACCAGTGGCGCAACTTCCCGACGCATGAGGTGAGAGTGACGCGAATACGCAACCTCGTGTGCGAGAACCTGCACCTTTCCCGCGCACGCCATCTTCTCGCTCTCTACGGCGACAAGCGCGAACCGATTGAAGGTGTCACCCTCAAAAACGTCACTTGCGACAAAGTGGACGAAGAGCCGATAGTCTGCATAAACGCTAGCGGCGTGACTATCGACGGCGTCTCTATCCCCGGTAAAGACGGCTCCTCGCCCAAGAGGTGATGCAAAGCCGGTAGTCTGCTTCTGTGCTTCGGCACACTGCATGGCTTTGGTCTTCTGGCTCTACTCCAATTCCAGTGGGGATGCCCGGCATATATGCCGGGCCACCGAACAGGGCGCGTTCGGTGCGGGCTACCTCTGTCAACGCGGCGACGGCCCCGCACCCCGAGAATTGGGCCGTTAAAGCAGTGCAGCTTTCAGGCTTTCGACGAAATCCTTGTCCACGGCGAAAGCGGTGCCGTGGCGCGCATCTTTCGGGAAGGAAACTTCGCCCGATGCGTCTTGCCACGTCTTGCCCATGTCTTCGCTTTTCACGGCTCCATACGCGTGCTTCGTGTAGCAATCGTAGTATATATATATGGTGTCGCCCACTTGAAGCGGCGAAGGGCCTTCCACCCAGTTCGGCGTGATGCTTTCCGATACTTCCGTCGGGAGTTCGCCTTCGAGGCTGTCGAGAAAAAGCGTGCGTATGTTCTTTTCGGGCGGGGTATGGTTCTCGTTCTTCACTGCGAAAAGCCACTTGGCGGGGGCGTTTTCGAGTCTGAGAAGGGCGGCGTCTATGGCGCTGAAGGGTGGGTTGAACCAAATGCGCGTCGGGGAGAAAGTCTGCCAATCTTTCGTGGTGGTCACGTAAATGCGGTGGTTGTATCCGTTTTCCTTCTTGTCCATATCCTTGATGGGGGAATGGCGGCCGGGGATGGTGGAGGCCCAATATATATAGAAGAGAGAGTCGTCCGGGTTGTATGTGACTTCGGGAGCCCAGGAGTTGCGTGCGTCCTTTTCATGCGTCATCACGGGGATGGCGCGCTGTTCGCTCCAGTTGACAAGATCCTTGGAAGAGGCATGGCCGATTATCTTGTCGGTCCAGGAACTGGTCCAAACGAGATGGAAGGTGCCGTCCGGCCCCTGGCAGATGGAAGGATCGCGCATGAGCTTGTCCTTGCCGACTTCCGGCACGAGTACGGGTCTGTCGCCGTTGAGGGCGGTCCAATTCCGCCCGTCGTTGGAATACGCGAGGTGGAGTCCGGCGGCCTGGCCTTTCCGTCCACCATGGTCTTTGTTGCTGAAGTATGCGAAAAGATACGCCTTTTCGGTTTTTGCGTGCGCGGCCAAGGCTTGAAGCCATTTGACGGATTCGGCGCAGCGCGTTTCGAGTTCCGCCTTTTCTCCTGCGATTTCGGCGGGCACTTCGACGCCTTGGAGCTCCTTCGCCAGGGCTGAAAACTTTTCTGCCGCCTCGAGCAGCGGCTTTTTCGCCGCGCCTGGCACTTCCTTGCGGTTCCCGTCGGGTATTCCCTTCAGCTTTGACGAAAGCGCAAGGGCTGTTTCGTGCAGTTTTGCCTCATAGGCGGCAAGGTGGGCCTTTATGAGCGGAGCCTTTGCAAAGCCGTCCTTGAAGTCCTCCACCCACTTCTCCGCGCCGCCCTTGGCGTATCCGGTGCGGTAGAGTTCGTCGCCGGAGACGGGGTCTACCACCAATATGGTCGGGAAGCCTTTGACGCCGTATTTATCGCTCAGGGCGTTGTTGCGTTTGGTGACTTGCTCGTCTTGCTTCTTCTCGCTGGGGAAGTCCAGGACGGCATATTCAAATTCGTTTGTCGCCATATCGAGGAACTCCGGCTTGGAGAGGACTTCCTTTTCGAGCCTTTTGCACCAAACGCACCAGTCGCTGCCGGTGAAGAGGAGGATGAGTTTCGTTCCGCGAGCGGCGGCGCGCGCTTTCGCGCATTCGTAATCCGCAAAACGCGTGGCGCGTTCCGTTTCGGTGGAGATTGCGGGTTCGGTTTGGCCGGCGTCGACCGGGCTGTCGCCCGTCACGGCGAATGCAAGATTCGCCATCGCGAATGCCACAGTCGCCGAAAGTATGCAGTAGGATGTGTTCATGAGTCATATTATACCATATTTCGGCGGATTGCGCTTGGCGGCGGAGTGCGGGGCGCGAAGCGGGTGCGAAGGGCGTTTGCGCACTACGGCGAGATTTGATATAATAACGCGCCGTGATGAAAAAGAGAGTACTTGTTACGGGGTCTTCGCGCGGCATCGGCCGGGCGATTGCCGAGGAGTTGCGCATGTCCGGCAATGGATATGAAGTAGTCACGCATTCGCGCAAAACCCCCGGCACCGACCTTCACTTTGATATTTCCGACAGAATGGCCGCAAAGGCCGCATTGGAAGCGGATATAGCGGCCAACGGGCCCTACTACGGCATCGTCCTCAATGCCGGCATAAACCGAGACAACGCTTTCCCGGCTATGGAAGATGCCGAATGGGACGATGTCGTATCCACGGATCTCGGCGGCTTCTACAACGTGCTAAAGCCTTGCGTGATGCCGATGGTCTCGGCGCGAATCAAAGGAAGGATAGTGGCCATATCCTCCATAAGCGGAATGATCGGCAATCGCGGACAGGTGAACTATTCGGCCGCCAAAGCCGGCGTGATAGGCGCAGTGAAGGCACTTGCCGTGGAACTTGCCAAGCGCGGCATCACGGTAAACGCCATCGCCCCCGGCGTAATTGAGAGCGACATGTCGCTTGGCATCCCCGCCGAAGCCGTCGAAACGATAAAGAGTTCCATTCCGATGCGCAGATTCGGCACCGCAGGCGAGGTCGCTTCGCTAGTCGGTTTTCTGCTTTCTCCCGGCGCGTCATACATAACGCGTCAGGTCATTTCAGTAAACGGAGGTATGTTCTGATGAAGATAACGGTAATTGGCGACGGCGGCTGGGGAACGGCCAACGCGTTGTTGCTTTCGGGATATGGACACGATGTCACGCTCTGGGGGGCGTTCCCGGAATATGTGGAGGAAATGGGACGCACGCACGAAAACGCCAAGTTTCTGCCCGGAGTGAAGCTGCCGGAGGCGTTGCGGCTTGAATCCGACCCCGAAAAGGCGGTAAATGGCGCGGATGTCGTGGTTTTGGCACCTCCAAGCAAGTTTTTTGCGCCGGTAATGGAAAAGTTTCGCGGACTCGTCACGAAAGACATGCTCGTTGTTTCGCTCACGAAGGGTTTGTGCGAAAAGACTTTCAGGCGCATGACTGATATCGCAGAGGAAATTCTCGGCATTCCCGCGCCTGTCGCCCTGGCGGGTCCGACGCACGCCGAAGAAGTCTCGCGCGGCATCCCGACAACCATCGTCGCGGCTTGCGCGAATCTCGAAAACGCGCGCAAAGTCCAGAAGATATGGAGTGGGCGCACATTGCGCGTATATACCTCATCCGACCCGATTGGCGTGGAAATCGGGGGCGCCGTGAAGAATGTCATAGCCATAGCCGTGGGTTGTTCGGACGGCATGGGGTTTGGAGATAATACGCGTGCCGCCCTTATCACGAGGGGGCTTGCGGAGATGAAACGTTTCGTAATTGCCTATGGCGGCAAGCCGGAGACGGTGAACGGACTCGCCGGCACGGGAGACCTGATCGTCACATGCACCTCGCGCCATTCGCGCAACCACTATGTGGGCGAAAGGCTGGGCAAAGGAGAGAAAATAGCCGACATTCTCTCTTCCATGCAAATGGTCGCTGAGGGGGTCTGGAACTCCAAGGTGGTGCATGGCCTCGCCGCAAAGCTCGGTGTGGAAATGCCTATTTCGAGCCTCGTCTATTCGCTTTGCTACGAAGATTTCGACGCGGCAAAAGCCGTCGATGCGATGATGAACCGCGAGCTCAAGAGCGAATAGCGAAAAGCTTGCCGGGAAAACCGGGCCACCCCGGTGCCAGTCCTCAGCAGAGGCAACGCCCTGCGCAGCAGGCGTTGCCTCGACTGCAATCGATTGCAGTCACACTCCGCTCCGACTCTCTAATCAAGATTTCTGGAGCCCATTATCAGGAAACGTCAAAAAGTGTGAGCACCGAATGCAGCCCGCCGCGCCGCCGCGCCCCCTCTTGCGCGGCGACGACTTTTTTGGTAAAATATGCGGTGAAAATGTTGATAGGGGCTTCGGGTTGTCTCACGAAGGGACTCGCAGAGCGTTCAGCGCATGAGTTTCTGACTGCAGTGTCAGATGCATCCGCCAATCTGCCAGTTGCGCCAGTTTGACAACCACTAACCACCAACCCTTTAACCACAAAATCAACAACGAGAGGAACAAACGATGAAGAAGACAATAGAAACCATTATGCGATTCCTCGCGCCTCCGGCGCGTATAGTCGCCATGCTCTTCGCCGTCTGCGCAGCGGGAAGCACCTGGGCGGAGGCATCGCCGAAAGCGACGGTCGTGTGGA
>DFGM01000142.1 GCA_002371755.1 Verrucomicrobia bacterium UBA3750
ACGATACCGGACAGCGTGACGAGTATCGGGAGTTCGGCGTTTAAAAATTGTAGAGGGCTTACGAGTGTGACGATGCCGGCACGGTTCAATACTCAATTTGGTGACAATTTGAATGGTTGTCGGATTGCATATATCGCAACTGTTAAGGTCGATGTTGATGGGGAAGCGTTGACAACAAGATATGTCCCATGCGGGTCGGCAATAGGAAAGTTGATAGCCGTGCAGCCGCGCGAAGGCTATACAGCGGTGTTCTTTTCGGCAAAGGATGATGGCGTCGAGATTTCTGCGGATACGGTGGTGAACGAGGACATGACGGTTTATGTTCGGTGGATTGAGAATGAGCGTCAGGTGACTTTCGACGCAAATGGTGGTGCGGGCGGTAAGACGGTAACGCAGGACTATGGCACGGAGCTGGCTGCTCCGACGGTGACTAGGGCTGGTTATACGTTTGCAGGCTGGTCGCCTGAAGTCCCTGCTACTGTTCCTGCAGGCGATGCGACGTATGTGGCGCAGTGGACGGCCAACAAATACTCCATAGCCTACGATCCAAACGGCGGCAGCGGCAAGATGAATGCGACGCCAATGGTGTATGACGAGGTGGGTGTCGTCGCCACATCGACATTCACTTATCCTGGGTATCTGTTTGCGGGATGGGCGACGAACGCGACTGGCGAGGTGGTGTACGGCGCAGGGCAGGCCGTCAGCAATCTCTCTGCGCAGTCGGGCGGCGTTGTGACGCTGTACGCCGTCTGGGATGAGCGTGCGCTGACGTTTGGCGAGGCGGTAGGGACGGATGCGAAAACCGAGTCCATCCCTTGGACGGTTGTCGAAGGCGAGGGGTGGATGGTTGATTTCGTCACGAACTATGATGGGGACGCGTCCTTGCGGAGCGGAGAGGTTCCTGCCGCCGTTGACGGTGGTCGCACCGACACTACGTTGACGACGACGGTCTTTGGCGAGGGAAGCGGCTCATTTTGGTGGAAGGTGAGCTGCGAGAGTATGGACGAGGAGTTTGGCGAATGGTATGACTATGCCGTGTTCTCGGTGGATGGCGCGGAAGTTGCAAGAATCGCGGGCGACAGCGGTTGGCAGGATGTTGAGTACGAAGTGACGGGCAATGTGTCGCATGTGCTGTCGTGGACGTTTACGCGCGACGACTGGGACGAACCCGACGCGGAATGGGAGAATGCCTTGTGGCTGGACGACTTCTCGTGGACGAAGGTGCTGACGCTCGGGGACGCGGCGAGCGCGGACGAGACAAGTGCGATGCTCCCGTGGGCGACAGGCGGGGACGCGGAATGGACGGTTGACGAGACAACAGGCTGCGAGGACGGCCACTCCGCGATGAGCGGAGTGGTTACGAGTGGACAGTCATCGTGGATCGAGGTGTCGGTCGATGGCCCGGGAACGGCGACGTTCATGTGGAACGTGATGGGCGAAATCTATCGTGGTAATCCATTCGCATATGCAAAGGTCGAGGTTGACGGTGAAGAAAAGGCGCAAGAGTACAAGACCGACGGATGGAAGGAAAGGGCGCTTGATATTGATGGTGATGGAACGCATACGATCCGTTGGACGTATCTGCGCACGAGCGGCCGTGATGCGGACGGCGACTGCGCTTGGCTTGACGCGGTGAGTTGGACGCCTAGCGAGGAGACGGAGGGCGTTGCGATTCTGGTCAACAGCGCGGCGGTTGAGTTCGAGACGGCTGCGGACGGGAAGTCGCGGACTGCGGCGGTCGCGGCGGGAACGACGGCGGAGGATGTGAAGGTCTTTGTCGGCGGCGTTGACGTGACGGCTGGGTTCAAGGTCGCGGTAGATGGAACGACGGCGACGGTGGCGTTGCGGGAGCCGTTTGAGAGGACGGGTGACGCGGCGGTTTCATCGAAACCGCCCTACCGTGAAAACGACGACGGCAAGACGGTTACGCTGAATGTCGAGGTTGTGCCGGGGCTTTACTATGCGGCGGATTCGGCGGCGACCATAGAGGCATTGAAGCGTCCGGGCGCGGCGGAGCCGGCGAAGGCTGGCGATGTCCTGACTCTCCCGAAGCAGGGCGGTTCACAAGGCTTCTACAAGGTCTGGGTTAGTGACGCGCCTATTGCGGCAGACGATTGACGTGGATGCAATCCCTGGAGACCCTGCTCGTTTCGGATGATCGTGCGACTTATGGTGATTTCGGCTTAATCAAGCAGACAGGTGACAAGGTCTTTGCCCATACCCTATGGGCATTTACTTTGGCAAGTCATCCGCGCGGATGCTCCATTTCCCGTTTGCACTTTGGGCCGGGGATTTGGTATAATATGCATCCAACCCTCAAATCCATGGATATATTGGAGATATATGAACGAATCTGACACTTCCAGGCACTTTCTGCGCCAATGGATCGAAAAGGACGTCGCCGACGGCAAAACAGGCGGCAAAGTCGTGACACGCTTTCCACCCGAACCGAACGGCTACATCCATATCGGTCACGCAAAGGCGGTGTGCGTGGACTTCGGCATGGCCGCGCTTTTCGGCGGCGAATGCCATTTGCGTCTTGACGACACGAATCCGGCAAAGGAATCCGACGAATACGCCGAAAACATCAAGAAGGATATTCGCTGGCTCGGTTTCCAGTGGTCTGGCGATGGCGACGGGGTCGAGAGCGGGTTCTACAACGCTTCCAATATGTTCGACAAGATGTACGAGATTGCCGAAAATCTCATCAAGCGCGGTCAGGCATACTGCTGCAATCTCGGGCAGGAAGAGTGGAAAGAATACCGCGGCACGCCCGAAAAACCCGGCAAGCCCTCCCCTTCCCGCGATACCGACCCCGAACGCAACCTCAAAATCTTCCGCGAAATGCGCGACGGCAAGTATGCGGACGGCGAATGGTGCCTCAGGGCGAAGATCGACATGTCCTCGCCAAACATCCATTTCCGCGATCCCGTCCTTTACCGCATCCGCCATGTCGCGCACTACCATCTTGGCGAGAAGTGGTGCATCTATCCCATGTACGACTTTGCGCACCCGATTGAAGATGCGCTTGAAGGCGTGACGCATTCCATGTGCACGCTCGAGTTCGAGGTGCACCGTCCGCTATACGATTGGGTAGTGGACCGTCTGGATGAAATGGGTATGCTCGTAGAGCGAGGCGGCGTCAAGATACGCCCGCAACAGCGCGAATTCGCGCGCCTCAATCTCACGCACACGGTGATGTCGAAGCGTCTTTTGCTGCAGCTTGTCACCGAAGGCCGGGTGAACGGCTGGGACGATCCTCGCATGCCCACCGTATGCGGCATGCGCAGGCGCGGCTACACTCCAGGCGCGATACGCGAGTTCTGCGAACGCGTGGGCGTATCCAAGGTGGAAAGCGAAAGCGAAGGTGCGCTTCTGGAATGGTGCGTCAGGGAGGAGCTGAACAAGACTGCACTGCGCCGCATGGCCGTGCTCGACCCCGTCAAAGTGGTCATCGACAACTTCGAGGGCGTTCGCGAGGTGGAACTGCCGAACAACCCGCTGGACGAATCCGCGCTTACGCGCAAAATCCCCTTCTCCCGCGAAATCTGGATTGACAGGAGCGACTTCATGGAGGTGCCGGAGAAGAAGTTCTTCCGCATGTTCCCGGGCGGCGAGGTGCGCCTGAGGGGGGCTTGCATCTTCAAATGCTCGCACGCCGTCAAGGACGATGCCGGCAATGTCGTTGAGATCCACGGCACCTGGGACCCCGGCTCATGGGGCGGCAACGCTCCAGACGGCAGAAAGGTGAAAGGCACCATCCATTGGGTCGATGCCGCGACGGGCGTCAAGGCGAAGTTCCGTCTCTACGAGCAGCTTTTCACCGCGAAAGATCCTCTGAAGGATGGTTCCGAGCGCTTTTTGGAGCACATGAACCCCGATTCTCTTTGCGAGAAGGAGGGATTCGTGGAGCCGCTTCTCGGCACTGCCGCGCCCGGCGAACGCTTCCAGTTCGAGCGCACCGGGTATTTCGTCGCCGACGAAAAGGACTTCTCGCCATCATCCCCCGTCTTCAACCGCACTGTCACCCTGAAGGACTCGTACAAGCCGGCATGACACGCAGAGTCGCCATCACTGGAATGGGCATCGTGAGTGCGCTCGGGAACGACATTCCGGGCGCGTTCCAGCGACTCAAGACACCGCAAAATCTTGTCGAGCACGTTGAAGAACTCGCCGCGATAAAGGGGATGTTCTCGCATTTGGGTTCGCTTGCGCACTTTAGGCGCCCTTCCCGCTGGGATCGCAAGACGACGCGCACGATGGGACCTGTCGCAATGTATGCGCTCGCCGCCACGGAAGAGGCGCTTGCGCAGGCAGGAATCGACGAGGCGACATTGGAAAGCGGAAGATGCGGCATCGCCTACGGAAGCTGTTCGGGTTCGATTGCGCCCCACCTCGACTTCCTCTCGATGATGCATACGCACGAGGTGAAAAACATCACGAGCGGCACATACATAAAGCTCATGCCCCAGACGACGGCCTGCAATCTTTCGGTGCATTTCAAGACGCACGGCAGGCTTGTTCCGACGGGTACAGCCTGCACCTCCGGCTCGCTCGCCATCGGCAACGCCTACGAACTCGTGAAATACGGCATTCAGGACGTGATGATCGCCGGGGGCGCAGAGGAGTTTTCGCCTGCGCAAGTGGCCATCTTCGATACGCTCTTCGCCACATCCACAAGAAACGGCGAACCCTCCAAAACGCCCGCGCCGTACGATGCCAACCGCGACGGCCTTGTGATTGGCGAAGGCGCCTGCACCTTGATAGTGGAGGACATGGAGCGGGCCAAGGCACGGGGCGCGAAAATCCTCGCCGAAGTCGTCGGCTTTTGCGAAAACACCGATGGCACCCATGTCACCAACCCCAACGCCGAAACGATGTGCGCCGCACTGAAAGGCGCAATTGCCGACGCCCAAATCTCGCCAGATGCGATTTCCTATGTGAACGGACACGGCACGGCGACTAAAACGGGCGACATCGCCGAAACGCACGCCACTCGCGAGGCGTTTGCCAGAGCCGTGCCGATTTCTTCTACAAAGTCGTATATCGGCCACACGCTGGGCGCTTGCGGAGCGATTGAAGCGGCCATGACAATCTGTTCGCTGAACGAAGGCTGGTTCCACCCCACGCTCAATCTAACCACGCCGGATCCCGCATGCGCCGAACTCGACTACATCACAGGCGACGGCAGGCGCATGGATGCGGAATACGCCATGAGCAACAACTTCGCTTTCGGCGGCGTGAATACCTCCCTCGTCTTCCGCCATCCCTGACCCCCGCCCTGTATTTTCAAAAACGATTTGGGAAGGAATCAAGCGAAGTTGGGAAAGACGGCTTGAATCGCGAACGACAAAAGCTCCCTGCAAGGGCGTTGCAAGGAGCTTGAATTGAAGTTGAATGACATTTTAGAGAGTTGCGCGACGGGTTTTGCCTGAGCGATGGAAACAGTTGGGCGCACATGCGTCGCGCTCAAAACCAGAACGACTAAAGCTCCCTCTCCAGTTGCTGCGCGCCTTACGATAAACGCTCTCTTGCGGTATTACATGTAATCCGCGATGCTCGCAATAGAAATGGCCTGCGGCGTTGCAATTGTTTGGATCGAGCCAGCGGCAAGGTGGATAGAAGATCGGGCGGCTCATAGCGACTCCTTCATCCTTGAAAGTCTTTTGCGTATAAGTTCAAGCATCCTTGGCGTAATGTGATACCAGGCCTTCGCACCGTCAGGCCACTCGACCATGAGCGCGTACAGACCAGACCTCGGTCTGACTTGTAGACGCGATGCATCGCAGTACCCGAACCCTGCCGCAACGCAAAGTACATCGTCAATTTCTTGCACCCCATTTGGATCGTAATAATCCCAGAGGAATCTTTCTGGGCTGATTTCTTCAAGGTTCATTTTAGGTCGTCTTGATTCAAGGGTTTGTCAATGAGTTGCACACGGCGTTTGAGCGCTATGACATAGTGTGAGCCGGTCGGTTCGCCCCAGCTAGGGTGTAGCCGGTCGTGGTAGATGTTAACGCCGCATGCCTCGACATATAAACCAGGCTTGCAATAACCACGCGAGAAGGCTATCACAAGGTGTCCGCCGAAATTATAACGCATTATCCAATTGCCAATCCGCTTTCGCCAGTATGGCGTATCTGCGCGGTATTCTTCCTTTTTCTCGCCGCTTGCGATCAGGTCATACCAATTGCCCTTGAGTACAAGAGGCAAAATAGAACATTGGCTGCGCTTGAGTTTAATCATCTTCATGCTCCTAACTTTAATCAGCCCAGCCGATCACATATCGCTCTTGCGATAATTGCCGGCAGAACCATTAAGACATAAAGGACCAAAACAAGGGCTGCCGCAGGCCAAGCAACCACTGTGAGCAGAATGGCGCCAAAGTGTCTGTCAAAGTAGCTTTCAGCCGTCGAGTTCGTGCCTGACATTTTGATGCCCCATACTATGCCGGCGATAATCCAGCCAATAAAGTAAATGATTACAATTTTAGCACCAGTGCTCATGACGCCCTCCGGATGTTGATGTGGATAGATGCGGAGATGTCGGCATATGCGTTTGGATCGTAACAAACGCGGACGCCGCCGGTGGACGGGAGCTCGTAGCGCGCGTGCGGGTCAAAGCCGAGGAACGCCCGGAGCGTGCGGCCGTCCAGGAGCCCCCGGAGAAGCCGCCGGCGGTGCGTATCGAGTATCTGGAACAATAACGTCAGGCTGTCCGGCGAGACGTCCATCCAAAACGAATAATCAGTCAAGTTTCGGCCGCAAGGCACGCGCGCTTGCTCTACGATTCCAGCGAGGTAGTCGGTCGCTTCGGAAGATCCAGCCGGGCATCCTTTCAACTGCATGACTTGTGCGCAACAGATCCGGATCAGCGCCGCCTTGCGCGCGTCGTCGCCAATAGCGAAACGGCACGCCGTCTCGTAGTCCCCGGCATCTTCAGCAAAGCGCTTCATAACCTTGTCGAACTCCCCCGTCCGGCCAAGGTCGGCGAGATGGTCCTTGCCAGCCTCTTCGCGCATGACGCGCTTGCGGTACTCCTCGCGCTCTTCTGTTGTTGAGTAGCCGAGGTTCACACACGCGGCGTGATGGGCGCGGAAGAACGCCAGCCGCTGCTTTTGCGTGATTTTGGTTTGTCTGCTCATCTTGTTTCTCCTGTTGGTTGGGTGGTCGGTTGGTCAGGTTGTTTCCTCCGGCCAGCAGTCGGCGATGTCGAGGCGGATTTGCCGGAAGTCGGCCTGCGTGGACGGCCGCACCTCGCAAGCCAAATACCGCTTTCCCTTCTGCGGCTTGATGGCGTCCTGGAGGATCTGCTTGGCCTCGCGCCAGTCGGCGTTGTCGATCTCCATCCGGAGGAGCGACATGATCTTGCCGGTCGAAAGGAAGCCCTGCGCGTTGGCCTTGAACGCCTCCGCGACAATGAGCTTCAGCGCCTGGGCGTCGTTCCCGCCGATCTTCGCGAGCACGCCCCCGACGTAGCCCAGCATCAGTTCCCGGGCGCGGACCACGCGCTCGTCGAGGAGGATGTTGTACTGCTGCCGGATCGAGACCTGGATGAGCGCGTCGAAGCTGCGTGCCTGGAAGTTGCCCTTAGCGCCCAGCGACTCCTTGCACTTCGCGAGCTCGTCGAGGTCGGCTATCGACTCCCTGACGACCGCCTCCAGCGCGGCGCGCGCCTTGCGGAAACGCGCCTCGATGCGGCGGGTGATCTTGTCGCGCAGCTTGTCGTAGGCCGAGACGTACTTGACCGGCACGTCCTGCCCGTTCGAGTCGCGCATCGTCTTGATTGGTGTTGCCATTTTTGTTTCCTTCCTGTTGTGGTGAAATCAGTACTTCTCTTGCTCCATGTTGGCGAGTGCGAGGTAGCCGTTTGCCGTTTGCCAGAAGATATCCCATGTAAGCGCGCACTTCGTCTTTCGCGCCATTGCGTAGGATTTCTGGAGATACTTTATAAAGACGCCGAGACCGCGCGACTTGATAAGATCCTTGATGTCGCGCATTACCTGGCCTGTCGGAAGCGGAAGGTCGAACGAGCGGGCGACCTCGTTGATGTCGCGTGTGGGCGGCAGATCTGGCAATATTGCCTTCACGACGCCACGCTTCGTAAACTGCTCGAAGGTCAGCCGGTTGTCGCTACGCTCGATCGCTTCGAGCCCAACCTTCGTCGCGCACATCACGACGCCGCAGCCGGTCCGGTCGTGGATCCCGCGAATGAACTCCAGGAGCTCAGCCACGCGGTCGCGGCGAAGCGTTGTAAAGGCAAGGTGGAACTCGTCGACGATCAGAAGGTTGTAACGGTTCAAGCTGCGGTGAATCGCGTCTTCAAGAGCCCAGCACTTCGTCGCCTTGACGCCGTTGTTGAGAATCTGAGCGAGCTCGCGCACAAAGCGTGTTCGCGTCCATCCTGAGTCAAGACGGATATAGATCGTCCGGCCGTGGTTGTGCTCGCGCTGATACGCCATGAGCGCCGTCGTCTTCCCGATTTGCGAAGCGCCGTAGACAAAGACAGGCCAGCCGTCGTTGAGCGCCGCATCGCAGCATTGATAGACTGTATCGCGAACTTCGGTATGAATAATCCCGATGTTCTTCTTCTTCATTTCCTCAATCTCGATGGCCTTGAACGCCCTGATTGCCTTGATGACGCCGGACCAGCTCGAAGTGCGCCCGTCCTTGTATACGCCGTATATGCCGCGAAACACCTGATAAAGAGAGTTTTTGTCATAGGCGCCCATCTTCGCCGCAAGATCGCCTTCCTTCAGGTGGTTGTCTTGTGCGTAGTTGTAGAGCCACCAGACTTCCT
This sequence comes from Verrucomicrobia bacterium UBA3750, assembly GCA_002371755.1. Taxonomy (GTDB): domain Bacteria; phylum Verrucomicrobiota; class Kiritimatiellia; order RFP12; family UBA1067; genus UBA1067. Next base: position 8,800 of record DFGM01000142.1, read on the forward strand.
CGCCGTCTTCTTCAGATAGCTGGCCGCGAACGACAGCTTGTTTGATTGCGGCACGCACCTGGTGTGCCGGCATCGAGATTCCGCGCGTGATGATGGCGGAGTGCTTTTCGCCAGGCGCGGCCTCGACGGTCGGCAGTTCTGGCTGGACAGTGGATTTTTCGCTCATTTGGTTTTCTCCTTTGGTGGTTGGTACTGGTTCAAACATTGTTTAACTCTTTTAGAAACGCCAGGGCACTGGCGTTGGGTGAAGAGACCTCCCCGGCGGCGGCCTCGCCACACCCGCCCATGCAGCCGGGGGGGAAATCGTTTCTGGCTCCATTGAGCTCTTCGAGGCTGTAGCCCTTGCCGGTCGGCACGGGGCCGCGCGCAGCGGCGCTCTGCGCCGCCGCGACGAGGGCGCGGTTGACGTTCTCTGCCGCGACGCGGGCGACGTGGCTTTCGGCGTGCCGCGCCCTGGTGTCGGCCATGAGCTCGGCTATCTGATGCTGGCGCTGGCCCACGGCGACCTTGATACTGTCCGGATCCGCCCAGGCTGCCGTCTTGAGCGCTGGAGCGACGCCGAAGTTCTCTGCGCCCGTCTCGTCGGTAATCCAGATCTGCAATGGAAGCGTCGGGCACCAATAGAACCAAACCTCGTCGCCCGCGCGGAGATTGTGAGCGATGCCGTTCCTGTCGCGGTACTGCGCGAGGTAGATCTTGCGCTCGCCCGGATAGTAGACTGCATCGGTGAAGCTGATCGTGCCGTCACGCCCAACCGTCGCCTTGCGGATGTCGCCCGGATCAAGAAAGCAGCAAGCGTCGAATATCGGCCAGCGCACCAAATCCTTGGCGCCCGCCGCCCACGCCTCGCGCCGCGACATCTTCATTTTGCACATGTAGCGCTCGGGGTCGCTCTCGATGAACGCGCGGATCGCCGCGACCTTCTCAGGCGCTTTGTCCAGGAGGTCGCTGATCGGCAGCCACTTCGCGCTTTCGTCAATGCGGTACTTGACGATCTCCTTCTCAGCCCATCCTTCGAGATGGTGGTCGTGGTCGTCCATCACCTCGGCTTCAATGACCTGGAAATAGGAAAGATAGTTCTTCCACTCCAGGATCGGCAGCTGCAAAAGCGGCACAAGCGCCACGTCGATCTTCTCGGCAAGCGCAATCATCTTCTCTGAATACTTGACGACCGCGCCCTGGCTCTCGTGCATGTGCGCGGCATCGCGGCCACGGTTGCCGAGAAGCCCCGCCGTCGCGTTGTGCAGGATGTTGTGGCTGCACTCGCAAAGCGCTTTCATCCTCGGGTTACCGCCGCCGTCGCCCATCAGGATGCCGTTGTGCGCGGGCGTGTTCATTTTGCCCGAGACGCGCCAGTGGAAAAGCTCGCCCCACCCGGGCACTGCCGCGATGCGCGACAGGACGCGATCGTTGAGCCTCGTCGTTCCGTGTTCGCCAACCCAGGTGACGCCGGCGCGGTAGAAGCCGGTGTTGCACATGATCCCGGCCAGCTCGAAGCGAAACTGCTGCTCCTTCAGGTTGTCGCGCGTTTCCTTGCCGGTCTTTGGATCGACCTTGAGCGTGCGCGGCTTGATGAGCGATCCAATCTTGAAAGCCGACGCGACATCGTAGGTAGCGAACTCCAGCGGCTGGAAGATCCCCTTGATGCCGGGCGCGTAGACGTCGATATTGTGCCAGACGTCGTCCGACTGGTAGACCTCGCCCGGATGGAGCCCGACGCGCGAGCGGATCACCGGCGCAAGATATTTCGACGCGGCGAACATGCCCTGCCGATTCCACGCCAGCGCCAGGTCGCGCCCCTGCTCGCGGGCGTAGATGACCATCAGGTTTTGGTAGGTCATTCCGCGCGGCGTCCAGTTCGCGGGGCAATACGCGGGCATTGCCTCGTATTGGTTCTGACCCGCCCAAATGTCGCGCCAGGTTCCGAAGGAGAAGCGGATGTCGCCGCGCCTGAAGTCGCGCATCATCGCGCGGTAGGCCGCATGGCAGCCGCCGTCGTTCTTGTTGCGCTCGCAGTAGTTCTTGAAGTCGCGGTAGAAAGGATTGTCGACGGCCGGGCGCTTCATCTTACGCCCGTCGGCGAGCGCCAGAACGCCGTCGCCCGTCTTCCGGGCCTCCGCCTCCAGCCAGACGTAGTACTTCCGCTTCAGGCCCTTCGTGCCGTAGAGCCGCTGGTACTTGGCGAAAAGATCGAGTATCTTCCCCCCCTCGTCGTTCTCCTTGCGGATGAGCTTGAAGATGCGGTCAAGGTCGAGGATGCGCTTGCGCTCCGTGTAGGAGTCGACGCACTCCAGTGCCGCGTAGGCCGCCATTGCTTGCGTTGCTTCAGACATCTTCCAATCCCTTTCAAATCTTGTTGCAGTACTTCTTCAGGAACTTCAAAAGCGACGCGCGCGGAATGCGGTAGCTGCGTCGCTTGCCCTTGTTCGTCGGGCGCGCGAGGAACCCCAGCTCGCCCGAGTCGCACAGCGCGTAGACAGGTTCGGCGTCGGCGCCCCACCCGAGGATGCCCGCCGCCTCCAGCGGCGAGAACTCGTCCTTTCCGCGCATCTTGCGAACGTAGTGCTGCATCTCGACGGAATTCACCAACTCGGCGTCTTCCAGCTCCTGCAGCCAGTTCCTCTGGACGAATTCGGCCATGTCCCGTTTCCTTGCGCCCCTCTACTTCTTCAGCCGCTTCCGCAGGGCGTCGACGAGCATCTCAAGTTCGCCAAGAAACTTCTTGGCAACTCCCGTGTTGAGGTCGCGCGCCGCCGAGTGGAACGCCGCGCGGTTCTGTTCGAACACCTTCATCGCGTCCATCCACATCCTTGTCGCCGCGTCGCCGTCCGTGAGGCCGTCGCCGCTCGCCGAAATCTCCTGTGCGATCTTCCGCTTGCGATCCATCGCCGCGCTCTTCTTCTTCCCGCCTGCGTCCCCCATGAAGTCGAACCACGCCTGCTCCAGCTTGCGGCGGCTCGTCACGTTCTCGAACAGATCGTCGCACTTCTCCACGACCGTTGCGTCCACGTCCACCGTCTCGCCGTCCGGCTGGACGACCTGCTCGCGCCCCAGGAGCGCCGCCGCCGCGCTTGCCGAGTTGCCCAGCATCGCCAAAGCCTTCTCCGCATACGCTTTGTAGTTCATCGCCGTTGGATAGGGAAGCTCTGGACAGTGCGTTTCAAGCCAGCCCTTGAGCCCGGCGCCTGACGTGCCGCCTTCGCCGCCGCGCGACTCGCCGAGGAAGTTGCCCCACTCGATGAGCATCGCGCCGAATTTGACGCGCTCGCGAAAACACGACTTCTCGGCTGCGATGACGACCTGATACTGGTTGACGAGCTGCAGCGCGGTCGCCGCGTCCTGAGAGTTGCGAGTTGAAAGTTGAGAGTTGAGAGTGGCATTCTTTTTCATCTTCATGTTTGTCCTTTTTTTGGCTTGTACTAGTAAATGCTCCCGGCGCAAGTGCCGCGCCGCTCGATGCGGACGCTGCCGCGTTCCTCGATCTTCGGGATCGGCAGCCCCGCGCGCTCGAAGGCGGCGTCGCGGGCGGCGAAGAACTCTGCACGGCGGCGCGCCTTCTGCTGCTTCCGCCTTGCGGCTTGGCACTTGTCGCTGCAGCAGACCTGGCTGCCGTAGCGCGGAAGAAACGCTGCACCGCAGACTGGGCAGACGCGCGAGTTCATGGCCGCGCCTCCATGTTGCGCCCGTAGCGGTGGTAGAGTTTGATGCCGATGGCGATACCGAAGCAGACGCCGGTTGCGAGCGCGAGCGCGGCGAAGGCGAGGAACTGCCCTGCGTTTATGTCGATCGGGAGATTCATCTAAACGTGCTCCTTGTGTGGTGTGGTTTTTAGACAGGATTTACAGGATTGACAGGATTAGATTTGTCGCAGCAGTCGAGCAGTCCTCGCTGTCGTCGATCGGATCGACGCCGAAGTCGTTGGCACCGTCGCAGTCGCATCCGCCGCCAAGTTGGGCGGCGTCTTCGCAAGTGTCTAAGAATGGGCAGTTCGAACACCACATCTTACTTGCCCTCCTTCTTGGCTGCGCGGTTGGCTGTCTGGCGGCGGTGCTTGCCGAGTCTGGACAAGCAGCCACTCAGCATTTTCCTCGTTACTTCACTGGCAAATGCTCCGCCGCGAAAGACCGAGGCAGTTGCCAGTAGGAGGCCGTCTTCGTCAAGCTTTATCGAGATGTTGTAAAACGCGGGATCACGTCTCACTATTATCGCCCGAAGCACTGGAATCTCCTTGTCATCCGCGCGCGCGACAACTGTTGTCAGATCTTCGCTCTCCTTTTTGAACTCGTATGTGCTCATCTTGTTTTTCTCCTTGTTTGTGGCGTGGGTGTGGTTAAATATCGCGCTGAGACGCAGAGCCGCTGAGGTCGGTGCCGGGGCAGGTCGCGAATATCTGAATGACAACCGGCGCTGGGCCGTAAAAGTCGTGGACGTCGAGCGCCGAAAACTTGCCTGCCGGATCCATGTCGGCTATCTTCCGCGCTGTCGTTGCCAAGGCAGCGCTCTGCCTGCGATAAAGCCCTTTGAGGAAGGCGGCGCTTTGTTTGCGATGAAGCTTTTTGAGCGGTTCAGCAGTCATCTCACTTCCCCTCCTCATCGTCACAGCCGAAGGTATACTGGCGAGTTTCGGAGACATTCAACCACCCTTTGTACCAAGTAGGGGTAGTGGTGTATTTTTTGGCCTCAATCATAAGCCTGTATCTACCGGGCGGCAGGCTCTCATAGCCTGTAGTCGTAATATCAACCCTTCTCTCGCGAATGAGATTGAAGCCCTTGTCTTCTATTGTGATGCATCCGGCCAGCATTGTCGCTGCCGCAATCGCCATCAGTTTCTTCATCTTTCCCTACCTCCTGTTTGATTGTTTGTTTGTGGTTACTCAAACTCCTTGCCGTCGACTGTGCACGTCACGCCCATCCGGCGGAGGCTGCGCTTAAGGCTGTCGTTCGGCTTGCGCTGGCCGTGCAGCACTTTGGATAGGTGCTCGCGTGAGCAGCCAAACCGCCGCGCGGCGCCCGTGATGCCGGTATAGGTCATCCGGCTCTTGATCATCGATGTCGCTTTCGACTTCATTTCTTTCCTGCGCTCCTTGTCTTTGTCATACTTTTATGATATAATCTTCGCCTGTCACAACGTGACGGTGCATATTGTATCAAATCGGATACAGGTTGTCAATGGTGTGTATCGGAAAAATAACAGACAAACAATGAGCGTGTTGAGCGAGAGATTGAAAGAGTTGCGAGGTCCAACATCGCAGTCTGAAATGGCGCGGCAATTGGGAATGCCGCGCCCACAATGGATACGCTACGAAACTGGCAAGAGCGTTCCAGGCTCTGATATACTCGCTGAAATCTGTCGCGTTCACGACTGCTCCGCCGACTGGCTGCTAGGGCTTCGCACGCCTCCACGGCCGGTGCGCGTGACGGCGATTGATGCCGGGGACCACGCGGTCGTCGCCATCGGAGATAAGTCGCGCACGACGGTGCGCGTCACTTCTGCCGCGCCAGGCAAACGCCCCGACTGCAACGACTGCCCCTACAAAGAAAAGATGAAGGAGTTTGAAGCATTCTTCACTGCCACCAAAAAGAAAGGCAAAAGGAAATGAATGTTCAACAGCCAGTCTTCACTTTCAAACCACTTCTTAAAAGATCCCTCTTTGAGAAATTATTCGGGCTCAAAAAAACAGAGAATGCTTTCAGAGAAATCAACAACGTTATTGCGGCAGCTCCTCGACCTTCATTGTCCGACATAGAGAAAATCAACGAACTTCATATGCGCTATGGGGCGAATGCCGTTATACAATGCCGTTCGCATGCGCTTGCACAGTATCGTTCATACCTGAAATCCTGTTTCCGTTCGCTGGCCCACACGGAAATCAGCCAACAAGACCTTGACGATCTGCAAACGATCCAACATGCCTATCTGATCTCAGACGAAGAAATCTATGAACAAAACTTGCAGGTCGGCAAGTCGATCTACCAATGGGCGCTCAAAAACGCATTGTCAGACGGAGTCATAACCGACATGGAGAAGGCGCAATTAACGCATCTCGGGCACCAGCTCAATCTTGACGATGATGTCATTCATCAGATTTATGCCAAGGAATTGCAATGCTTGTTAACGGCAAAATTGGAAGCCGCGCTTAAAGACGGGGAGATGTCACCCGAAGAGGAGGGGGAGATTGAAACCATCTGCCGACGATTCAACATAAACCATAGCTATGAGATTGAAACCCAGGCTATCGTCGATGCCGCAAAAGATTTGTGGCAAGCCAAACACGGACGGCTGACACCGATTGAGGCTGATATTGCCCTGAAACCACGCGAAGAATGTTATCACGCCCAGCAGGTGGAATGGTGGGAACTCTCACAGTCACGTTCAAGAATGCACACACGAGACTCCAAAACTACTTCCGTCTTCGTGGACTGCTGTCCCATTGTGGGTGGCACAATGAAGCAAATTGACGCAGGAACGCTTTACGTCACCAATATGCGACTGTTGTTTGTTGGACTAAATGGAACCAAGACATTACCTTACACAAGACTGATCAACGTGAGCGTCCATGAACCGTTTGTGCGACTTGACAAGGATTCTGGACGTAGTCCCTATTTGGCACCATCAAAAAACGTCAACAGCCTGTCGGCTCTGATCAACAGAATGATCGCCAAGCCTCACAGGAATTCATCTTTGCCGGAGTAGTGGCAATCCCCGCACAACCTTGAATGCCCCTTGCAAGGGGTTTTATTTGCCCTGAAGCCGACGCGCATGTGCGAGCCGATGGTGGCCTGACGATGCGCCCTTGCGCGTTTTTCCGGCCCTTTGACGCGCACGTGCGCGTGATTTTCGCGACCATGCGCGTTGCGCTTTGAGCAAAATATGCCGCGGCAGATTTTGCTCCCAAATTTAGCGGATTAAGCGGTTTTGCAGGATTAGGCGGATTAAGCATTTTCTTTCCGTCTGACCTATGAGATAATACCCTCGCAACCGCACAACGGTTCGCTCAATCGAATCCTCCTAGTTGGTTGACGCTCACCACTGGAAGCGCAGGGAATGTCCAGGATAAACAAACTGCGCCCCCCGCAAAGGGTCAAAGGTCTTAAGGTCAAAGGTCAAAGGAGCGAAAAGAATGTTCAAGGCACTCATAAGAAAGCTGATCCCGGGCGAAAAGCGCCTGGCCAGGCTCGCCGCCGACCGCGTGCAGAAGTCGGTCAACGGCAAGGACGACGACACCCGGCGGCTGATCGCCAAGTATTTCGCGCTCGCGCACGAGGCGACGGAGATTGCGAATCAGCTGACCGACTGGCTCAAAGACGGCGACATCGACGACGTCGAGCGCGACGCGATGGCCGCGCTGCTCGAACCGGCCATGGCCAAGGTGAAGGAGCTGATCTGATGCGCGACCTTGTCACCTTCCTCCTGGGGGCCGCGCTGCTCGCGCTCTGCGGGTGCGTCAACACCGGCAGCCGCGTCATCGTGGGCGAGCAGCACGCGCTCCCGGAAGTGAGCGACGCCGCCGACAACTTCTCGGCGAAGATCTACGAGAACATCAAGGGCGCGTCGGTCTGGACGCGCAAGGACTCGGAGGTGCACGTCGTCTACCGCTGCGCCTACACGAACAGCTACTGCGGCGTCGTCCACACGCAAAGCGACATGTCGCTCGACGTGACCGTCACCCCGCTCGCCGTATCGAGCGACGACAGAGAGGAGGCGAAGTAAGATGGAAGTCGACGGCATCAACCTTGCAATCGGCGGCGGCGTGGTCTCGACGATCGCGGGCGTTATCGGCGTGTGGATCAAGGCGAAGTTTGGCAAGGCGCGCATCGAACCCACGCCGCTTCCGGTTGAAAAGGTCAAGGACTTCGTGACCGTCGGCGAGTGTAAATCGAAGATGTGTGCGATGGACGCGCGCATTGACCGGGTGGCCGATGGGCAGCAGAAGATACTCGACAAGCTCGACGAGATGGACAGCCGATCGGAGAAGCGAGCGCGGGAAACGCATGAGCGGATCGACCCGCTCGTAAAAGAACTGGCCAAGAACATCGGCCAAGTCGAGCTCATGAAAGAGACATTCATCCAGGCGGCAATCGGAGGAAATAAATAATGAGGAACGTAGAACTTCAAAAATCGATTCTTGTAATACTTTCACATCTCGACGGGATAGCCGTGCGCGAAAGCGTCTTGGCGAAAGAGACGGAAATCGCCGTCAAGCACCCGATCACAACCGAGGAGTTCCATCGCGAGATGAAGGAGCTCCTGGGCACGCGACGCGTAAAGCGCGACTTCGATCCGTTCGGCGAGGCGATATACACGATCACCGGCGCGGGCAAGGACGCGCTCATGGGACGCGGCTGAAATGGCGAAAGTTCGCATAGACTCCTGGGCGGCGAGCCTCACGGAAGAGCAGTCGTGGGCGCTCTACTACAAAGCGCGCGCGCTCAAGTGGAACGAGGCTGCCGCGTGGGCCGTGAAGGAGTTCGGCCTTGACCGCGCGCCGAGCCGCTCCGGCTTTTACGAGTGGCTTTCGGCGATGCGGGACGAGGAATCTTCCCACCGGCTGAACCAGGCGGCGACGGCTGCAGCGGAGGCCGCCGCACTCGCGAAGACCCAGGCGAAGGACGACGCGCTCATTGGCGCGTATAAGGCGATGGCTGCCGAACTCGCGCTTCGCACCGGCAGCGCGAAGGAAGCTCAGAAGTTCGTCGAGATGGCGACGGCGCTTGCCGACCGGCAGCTGCACGCCGCCGAGCTCGACATCAAGGAGCGCTCGCAGAAGACGAAGGACGAACAGCTGAAGCTCGCCCGCGAGAAGTTCGAGGCGGCCGAGCGCCGCGAGAACGCAGCGAAAGCGACTGTTTCGGACGCCAAGCTCACCGACGAGGAGCGCATGGCGAAGCTGAAGGAGATCTACGGAATATGACGAGCCCCGTCCAGCTGCTGAAGAGCTACCAGTCGCGCGTCTACCGCGATGCCTCGCGCTTCATTGCCTGGATCGCCGGCCGACAGATCGGCAAAAGCTTCACCGGCGCGATGCGCGCCGTCAAGCTCTCCGACACGCGCCCGAAGCACGACTTCCTCATAGCCTCCCCATCGGAGCGACAGTCGCTCGAGGCCGCCGAGAAGTGCAAGCAGCACGTCGATGCGTTCGGCACCTGCAAGGTCGCCGAGGAGATAGTCGAGCGCGACGCGCCCGGCGCGCTGATGAAGTCGTCGACCATCATCTTCGAGAACGGCAGCCGCATCATCGCCGTCCCTGGCAAGCCCGACACCGTGCGCGGCTACTCGGCCGACATCTGGATGGACGAGTTCGCCTTCTTCGAGGATCCCGCCGCGACCTGGAAGGCGATACTCCCGTCTATCTCCAACCCCCTGAAGGGGCTCAAGACCGCGTTCCTCACCTCGACGCCGAACGGCAAGTCGGGGCGCGGCAAGCGCTTCTACGACATCGTCACCGACAAAGGCACGATAGACCCGACGCTCATGCCTCCGCAGTATATGGCTGGGGCATGGTCCATCCACCGCACGCCAATCACGCTCGCCGCGCCGGAACTCGGAACGGACATCGAGGAGCTCGAGCGCGCGATCGACGACGACGAGACATGGAAGCAGGAGTTCCTCGCGCTCTTCATCGACGGCACGAGCGTGCTACTGCCCTACGACGTCATGGCGAAGTGCGAGAGCATGGAGGCGACGCTTTCGATCACGCCGGAGGAGATGGCGGGACGCGGCCCCTGGTATGCCGGCATTGACTTTGGCCGCACCAGCGACCCGTCGGTCCTGTGGCTCATGGAGAAGGTCGGCGACGTCCTGTGGACTCGCGCCGTAAAGACGCTCAAGAACGAGAACACGGTCGACCAGTTCGAGGTCTACCGCCCCTACATCGAGCGATGCACCCACGTGTGCGTGGACTACACCGGCCCCGGCATCGGCTTCGGTGACATCCTCGACAAGCACTTCACCTGCTGCAAGTCGACGGGCGCGAAGTTCGGCGGAGAGAAGGTCGAGCTGTGCACGTTCTCGGTGCCCTTCAAGTGCGACATCTTCCCGAAGCTGCGCGGCAGTTTCGACGCGATGAAGCTGCGCGTGCCGTTCGCGACCGAGACGCGCGAGGATCTCCACGAGATGCAGCAGGTGATCTCGAACGGCAACTACAACTACAAGGCACCGCGAACGGACGCCGGGCACTCCGACCGCTGCACCGCCCTCGCGCTCGCACTTCGCGCCGCGAGCTTCGGCGGCGCGGCCCCCATCCTGCCCGCTGCCGGGAGGTCGCGCGCCTCCTCCGTCCGCCGCACCCTCGTCGCCGCCCTCCGTTCCCGCCTGAAAGGAGCCTCCGTCCTATGATTCGATTCCCCATGAACCGCGCGCTTGCCGTCGCCAACTCCTGGCGCGAGCAATACAACCCTCTTCGCGGCCTCACCATGTCCCGTGCGGTCGCGCTCATGGAGGACGCCCAGCGCGGCGTCATGGCCGGCCTCCAGTGGCTCTACGCCTCGGAGCTCGGCATCGAGGCGACCGACCCGGACCTGATGACGATCATCGAGAAGACGCTTGCCGGCGTCGCCGACATGGACTGGCAGATCGTCACCGCCGATCCCGAGTCGCGGGGCTTCGACGCCACGCTCGCCCAGGAGCAGAAGGAGTTCCTTGAATCATCCTACAACGCCTGCGACAATCTGCCCGCCGCGATCGACCACCTCGTCATGGCCCGCTTTCGCGGATTCGCCCACCTCCAGCCGTGGCTGAAGCCGGACTGGACGATTGAGCATCTCGAACCGCTGCCGCAGTGGAACATGGTGCGAGACGGAACGCGCTCGAACTGGGCTTGGAACCCCGCCGCGCTTGAAAAGCCGTTCCGCTCGTTCGGCGCTGAAGCCGTCCTTTCGCCCGAAGACTACATCCTTCTCGAAAACCGCCGTCCTGTCAACCGTATTGCGGTCATCAAGTACATCCGATCGACCGTCGCCGAGAAGGACTGGGACGGCTACGTCGAGATCTACGGCATTCCCGGCGTCTTCATCATCATGCCGCCGAACATCCCGGAGGGGAAGGAAGAGCCTTACCGCGACGAGGCGGTTGCGGCGGCCGAGGCGGCCTCCGGCGCGCTCCCGAACGGCAGCGACGTCAAGACGCTTTCGGAGGTGCGCGGCGTCCAGCCGTTCCAACTGCGCCTCGAATGGCTTCAGAAGCAGCTCATCCTCGCCGGCACGGGCGGCATGCTCACATCGCTCGCCGAGCCGACCGGCATCGGCGGCGGCGCGTCGGGCGCGCACGAATCGGCCTGGGTCACCATCGTCCGCCGCGTCGCCCACAAGGTCGAGGCCGCGTTCAACCGCCAGTACGACCATCGCGCGCTCGCCGCGCTCTTCCCGGGCCGCCCCGTGCTCGCGCAGTTCGCGCTGAGGACGCGGCAGGAAAAGGACGTCGGCGCGGCGGTCGAGTCGATCGCCAAACTTTCCACGGCCGGCTTCCAGGTCGACCCCGCCCAGGTCGAGGCCGAAACGGGCTACAAAGTCACCGTCAAGGCACCGGAAGCCCCCGTCCCGTTCAGGAATGCGTTTAAAACGCGCGTAGGGGCGTTTAAAAACGCGCCGCGCGTCCCGGACGGGCAAGGAGAGGGGGCGGCCGAGACCCCCGCTCAAATCGAAAAAAAACGGCCTTCTGCGGCGGAGGCCGTCCTGGCCGAGATTGCCGCAACCATCCTCGACGGCTCGGTGCCTTACGAACAGGCGATCCAGAACGCCCAGGCGCGGCTGAAGGAACTCGACCTGGAAGACCTTTCGAAAGACCTTGAAGCCAAACTTGAAAAGGCGATGTTCGCTCAGGCGCAGGCCCAACAGAAAGGAACACGCGAATGAAAACCAGAAACCTCCTCGGCTCCGCGTTCGCCACCTGCACCGCGCACGACGGCGCGGACGGGGCGACGCCGGCCTGGTTCCAGACCACGCCGCCCTATGGCGACTATCCGGGCGGCAACATCACCGGCAAGGACGGAAAGCCGGTCGAAAACGCCGTCGTCAGGTTTGACGTGGCGTCCGTCAAAGCCGTCGTCGACGCCTTCCGCGCGCGGATGACCGCCTCCGACTGGCCGGGCGTCCTCGTCGACCGCGAGCATTTCAGCCTGGATCTCGACAAGCCATCCGACGCGATGGCCTGGGCGATCGACATCCGCGTCGCCGACGACGGATCCATCTGGACGAAGTGGCGCTTCACGCCGGAAGGCGAACGGCTCTGGAAGGATCGCGTGCATGTCTGCCGCTCGCCCGTCCTGAAGCTCGACGACGGCCCGGACGGAGTCTACCGCCCGACCGCGCTGCAGTCGATCGGCATGACGAACACGCCGCACTTCAAGGAACTTTCGACTCTTGCCGCCGCAAAGGCTGCGGCGGAAGAAACAAACACACAAGGAGAAAACCAAATGGACAAGGAAATCCTCGACGCTCTCGGTCTCGCCGAAGGCGCGTCGAAAGCAGACGTCCTCGCAGCCATCAAGGCGATGAAGGACGAGAAAGCCGCAGCCGCCCAGCAGGCGACCGACGCTCAGAAGAAGGCCGACGAAGCCGAGGCGGCGTGCCGGGGCCTGAAGGCGGATGCCTTCATTGCCGCGCACAAGGACTCGATCACGGATGCCGCGAAGTTCCGCGAGGCGTATCTGAAGGCGCCCGAGGCGACCGAGGCGGCGTTCGCGCTCTACAAGACCCCGGCCGCGAAGCCGAGCGATACGCGCATCGCCGCACGCGACGCGAAGACCCCGGATGTGACGAGCGGCACCGGCGACAGCAAGGCCAAGATCGCCGCGCGCAACAAGGCCGTCAACGAATACATGGCCGCGCACAAGTGCTCGTTCCAGACCGCCTGGAGCGCGTGCCGCGCGTGCGACCCCGAAACTTTCGCCGATTAAGGCAACTCAAGGAAAGGAAAAACAATCATGGCAATCGCCAACGAGACAGCACTGGTGCGCATGGCCAACAAAGCCAGCACCGACCTCACCGGCAAGGAAGGCTACGTCGCCGTCTACGACAGCGGCCTCGCCCTCGCCGCCACCGCCAACCTCGCGGGCGCGCTCGGCGTCATCGTCGAAGGCGGCGCGAACAGCTCCGACGTCGCCATCGCGGGCGCGTTCGGCGGAATCGTCCGTTGCAAGGCGGGCGGCTCCATCTCCTGCGGTGCAAAGGTCAAGGTCGTCAACGGCGGCACGGTCGAGTCCTACAGCTCCGGCGCGGGCACCGTGATCGGCGTCGCGCTCCAGGCCGCCGCGGCCGACGAGCTCTTCGAGGTCGCGCTTCGCACCCCCATCACCTTCGCAAGCTGATCAACCCCCTCAAGGAAAGGAAATTCACAATGGGAAAGCTTGGTACCTCCACATTCGTTGAAACCCTGAAGAACTACGCCTTCGGCGTGGCCCAGGACGTCAAGACCACCCTCGCGGACTTCATCGCGCCGCGCGTCCCCGTCGGGGTCGCCACCGGCAAGTTCAAGAAGTTCAACACCAAGAACGCCTTCCAGCTCTACGACACGCAGCGTGCCGTGGGCGGCATGGCCAAGCGCATCGAGTTCGCTGCGGACGACGGCAACTTCAACTGCGTGCCCAACGCGCTCGAAGTGCCGATCGACGACCAGGAGCGCGCGCAGGCTGGCTCCGCCGACGCCGCGCTGGAGGAGGCGAAGACCCGCACGCTCGTCATCAACGCGGCGCTGGCGCGCGAGAAGAAGATCTTCGACCTCGTCAAGTCCGGCGTCTCCGCCGTCGCCTCCAAGGGCGTCTGGTCGTCCGACGCGACCGCCGATCCGATTGACGAAATCGACGAGCAGATCGCGGCGATCGCCACCGCGACGGGAATGCTCCCGAACCGCATGGTGATTGGCCTCGGCGCGTGGCGCATCCTGAAGAACCACGCCAGCGTCCTCAAGCGCCAGCAGGGCGTGACGGACAAGGGGCTCAGCCTCTCTGGCTTCGCCGCGATGCTGCTCAACCCCGCGATGGACGTCCGCGTGGGCGTCATGGGCTACGACGCCAACAAGATGGGGAAGAGCGAGTCGAAGGCGAACGTCGTCGGCTCGGAGATCTTCCTGTTCCACGGCAGCGACAACCCGACGCAGTACGATCCTGGCTTCGCCAAGACCTTCTCTATCGGCTCGAACTCGGTCGAGGACGTGCGGATGTACCGCGACGAGCGCAGCCGTAGCGACATCCTTGCCGTCGACTGGTCCGAGGACGTCCAGGTGATCTCCACGCTCTGCGCGAAGCGCATCACCGTCTCGTGATTCCCGCGCGCTCCAAGGGGCGTCCTTTTCGCCTCTTGGAGCGTGTTTGAAAACCCTCTGCAAGATTCGCTGACATGGCCTGGAAGCAACCGACCCAAGACGATTTCTTCGCGACGCTCGACGCGGAGGAGGCCGCTCTTTTCGCGCGCAACGAAAACGACGACCGCACGCCCATCGACCTTCAGATCGCGATGACCGTCTCGCACGTGCGCGGCTTCATCCGCTCCGGCCGCAAGTGCCGAATGCCGGGCGACGAATCACTCCTGCCGGACATGCTCATCACGCCGGCAATGGACTTCGCCGCGTTCAATCTTCTCAAGCGCTTGAGGCGCAACGTCAACGAGTCGCGCACCAAGGCTTACGACCGCGCCTGTTCGCTCTTCGAGAAGATCGGCCAGGGTGCCATCGTGCCGGAGGACTACGGCGAGGACCCGTCCGCCGTCGAGCCGGAAACATCGCTGGCGCGGCCATCCATCGCCGCCAAGCGCCGCCTCCTGGGGCGGCAGAACGAGGAGGGAATCTAGCGATGGACCTCCAGACGTTCCAGGAAGCCGTCGCCGCGCGAATCCGCGAGATCCCGCTCTTGGCGGCACTGCCGGTGCGCGAAGAGCAGCTCGGCAACATCGTCGAGAACGTCCAGAACGACGTGCTGCAGAACAAGTTCTGCGTTGTCGTCGGCGCGGCGGGCTTCACCGACGAGGCGCCCGACGCGGCGACGTGCTACGGCACGGTCCGCATCGTCGTCTCGGTGTTCGAGGATCCCGAGATGAACCGCCGTTCCGCCGGGAACCCAACGTTCCTCAACGCGGCGCAGGAGATCGCGAAGGCCCTGAAGCTTTTCAAACCGAACGTTCAAGGCGCGGGCTCGCTCACCTCGCCCACCATCTCCGAACCAAGCGACATCGGCGACGGCGTCGTCTCCGTCACCGTCACGCTCACCACAAAGGCGACGCTCTAGGATTTGACGAAAGGAATCAAAACATGGCAACGACACGACAATCAATCATTCGCGGCCCCGGCACCGTCACTTTCGGCGGCGCTACAATCTTCGACGCCTCCGGCATCGACGCAGCCATCGACTCCGCGACGTTCGATGTCCCGAGCTCCATTTCCGGGAAGCTCGACACCATCAAGACCGACCAGACCGGCAAGGTGACGCTCACGCCGGTTGGCAATCTCTCTGAAGCGCTCGTCGCGCTGCTCTACCCCTCGTGGCTGCAGTCGCCGGAGATCGGGCGTTCGCTGTTCGGCACGTCCGACCAGCCGCTCGTCGTCGCCTCTCGTGCCGGGCAGAAGGTCACGTTCTACGCGGCCGCCGTCACCAAGTTCCCCGATCTCAACCTCTCGCCCATCAAGACCGCGTTTGGATCCGTCGAGTGGACGGCGCTCCTGGCGAACGGGAAGCTGCCGACCGACGCCAACAGCTTCTACGCCGTTAGCGCGGCGACCTACGCGGACGGCGAGCCTCCGCGCGACGGGCTCACTGGCTACCACTACGCCGGGACGTTCGGCGCGCTCTCGATCCCCGACACGGTGGACGGCTGGACCGTCTCGATCGACGCGCAGCTCGATCCCGTCACGACCGACAGCCAGGGAACGATCGACTACACCCTGGGAGGCGTGAACGTCACGGCGCGCTGCACGCCGCTCGGCCTCACCGAGTCGCAGATCCTCGCCGCGCTCCCCGCCCTCTCCGGGCGCGGCGCATCGCTCGCGGGCGCGAACGACCTCGTGATCGCGGCGACGGGGGGACTCACGGTCACGCTGAAAAAGGCTGCGCTCGTCACGGGCCCGCTCCAGTGGGGCACGACGACACTGCGCGCCGGCGAGCTCGGCTTCACCGCGAACATCGACCCCTCGACCGGCAAGCTCTTCGAGGTTGCCTACACGGATCCCGACTGATGACGATCTCAGTCGGCAGCACCGTCCTCTGCGCGGGCCAGGCGCGCAACGCGACCGGCAGTCCCGTCGGCCCGGCGAACTTTCGCTGGGCCGAGGCCCCGGGCGTCCTCAAGCGCGAGTACGTGGGCGCGGACCGCATCGCAGCCGAACGCATCAGGTCTGATTCCGGAGTCGTCACGTTCGATGTGACGCGCACCTTCGCGTCGGTCGAGGATGCCTTCGCCTACATCGTCGCGTCGAAGAGCGAGAACGTCGCGGGCGCGCTCAAGTTCGACCAGACGGAAATCCTCGCGAATGCCGCCGTGACGAACCGCACGCTGATCCAGCGGGGCTGCACTGTCTCCATCTCCTACACGATCGAGGGATAAAGAATGGCCGACACGGGAGAGGTAAACGTCAAGCTGAAGGTCACCGCCGAGACGGGCGGCGCGGCCAAGGTCAAAGCGGCCCTGGAATCGACCGGTGAAGCCGCGAAGAAGGCTGCCGACAAGACAAAGGGCTCCTTCGCACAAGTGCAGTCGACGATGTCCGGCGTCACTCGTGCGGCCGGCCTCTTTCAAAAGGCGCTTACAGGATTCGGCGTCGTCGGCGTCGTCACCACTCTTGCCGCCGCCATCGGGAAGATCCGGGACAGCTTCAAGGAGTCGACGAAAGAGGCGAAGGAGTTTGAAAAGGCGGCCGAGGCCAAGGCGGTGCAGGCGTCCGTCGACGCGCTCGCCGAAAGCTACCGCAAGCTGACCGAGGCGATCAGCGAGGCCAATGCAGCGCGCCGCCACGAACAGGAGCTTGACGACATCAAGCTGAAGAACAAGCGCGATGCGGAGGACGCCGCGTTGGATCTTGCAGAGCAGAAGGAACTCGCGGGCATCGACGCGAATGACCTGGCGGCCGCTGAAGCCCGCGCCGAGATCCAGGCGCGCTATCAGGCCGAGCGTAGCAAGCGCCAGGCCGAGCGCGCCAAGTTCGACGGCATCCGCGAACGCGAGTCGCTGCGCGGCGATGCGGCGGCCGGCCGCAAGGAAGCCGATGCAATCGACGCCTCGCTCAAGGAGGACGACGCGGCCATCGCCGCCGCCAGGCGTCGACTCGGCGAGAAGCGTGCGGCGAGCGTCAACGAAAACGACGACGACGATCAAGGCTTCTGGTCCAACTTCGCCTCGAACGTCCGCAAGATCGTCACGCTCAACTGGGGGAAGGTCGGCGACAGCCGCACCGAGGAAGGCAACGCGCGCCGCGCCGAGGCCAAACGGGAGGCCGAAGCGGAAGAGGAGCGGATCAAGTCGCTGGAAAAGAGCCGCGACGAAAAGGCCAAGCGGGCGGCAGAGCTGCGCACCGAGGCGGCGCGCAAGGAGGAAAAGGCGGAGGCGCTGGGCGGATCGGTCGAGGCGCAGGACCTGCGCATCGAGTCGACACGCCTTGCAAACCGGCAGGCAATCGCCGCCGCAGAGCGCGCAACCGACAAGAAGGACGCCGACACGGAGGCGGAAAAGGCGATGCTTGCCGACGCGGTGACGTCCCAGGAGATGCTCGCGCGCGAAAAGGCCGACATCCAATCGCGGCTGGCGGCGCTCCAGGCGCGCAAGGACGCGGCGGGCTTGTCCGTCTACCAGGCGCAGAACGCCTACGACGCGTCGCGCTTAAGCGGCAACCGCGCCGCGCAGCAGTCCGCCTTCGGCAACCTCCAGGCGGCCAAGGACGCCGCGCTGGAAGTCGACGCCGCCGTTGACGGAACGATCAAGGCGCTCAACGACACCTTGAAGAACATTGAAACGCGCCTTAAGGCGGCGCAAAGCTACATGGAAAGCCAGTCGAAGCAGACGCGCTTCGCCTGGTCGGAGCAGCCACCGGCATGACGGAAGCGGACTACACGGCAATCGCGGCGCGCGAGAACGCGGCCTTCGTCTTCTACCGCGTGCGCGGCGGAACAGAGACGCGATTTCTCCCGGAATCGCCGAAGCTGCATTTCGCCAGCCGCGATGCGGACACGCTTTCGGTCGGCGGCGCACCCACCGGTTTTTTCGCGCCCGGCGACGCCGTGCGCGTCGCATACCTCGGAACGACCGTCTTCCTCGGCACGCTTGCACGCTCGGGCGTCCGCCACGCGCGCGGCACGTCTGCAGCGCAGGAGGCCGTGTTCGAAGGCCCGTGGTCGACAATGGCACGGCTCGTCTACCGCCAGTACTGGAAAACCGAATCAAGCTATGAACTCTCCTCTCGCCTCATCCTCAACCAGCACCAGTCCGGCACGGCCCAAAACCTCAACAGCGAACTCGGGGAAATCCTCGCCCATGCGGCAGCCGCTTGTGGCTATCAAGTGGGTACCGTCTCGGTTTCGACGCAGCAGCTTCCGTTCGACGAATGCCGCGATATCACGGTTGCCGACGCAATCCGGCGCGAGCTGAGATTCTTCCCCCGCGCCGTCGTCCGCTTCGACTATTCTACGCCTACGCCGATCGTCAGCATCGTCCGCGCGGCGAATGCGTCAGCCGACGCCGCCTATGTCCAGGGCATCCCCAAGACAGAGCGCGACATCGAATACGACGAGCACCCGATCACCGGCGTCGACCTTGAGATCGAAACCGTCGGCGACGGCTACAGGACCATCAGCCACCAGCGCGCGGGAAACACCCTCGCTGGCAATCCCGATTGCCTCTACGCAACGCTGCGCCTCGCCGGCGCAAGCGGCAGCACGGTGACGCAAAGCTTTGACTCGGTGACCGAGGACATTCCAGCCAGCCTGAACGACGTTGCCTGGTGGCGCGCAAAACATGCGCGGCTCCAGAATGTGGCGGCAAGCGCGATCACGATCACGGATGGCGCGCGCAGCGGCACCACCGATCTGGGCGTCTTCGCGCGCATCAGCGCCAATACGGCGGGCGAACTCGATGCGGCGGGGCTCCGGTACCGAGTCGAAGAGTTCACCTGCAAGGCGACGATCGATGACGGCGACACGAAGGAAGAAGGCGTGCTCCTGTCGGTCAAATTCCTGACGACGAACGCGACCGGCACGGCGCAATCGCCGCGCCGGTACTCGTGGGTCGTTTCGTCGGAATCGACGGCCGGCGAGACGGTGCCGTCCGGCCTTGCCGCCGCCATCCTCGCCGACCGCGCCGGACGGCTGCGCGCCGAACGCATGACCGTCCGCCTGGGCGACGCGCTGCCGCAGCTGGGCGACGCCTGCGACGGGCTTTTCCTGCAGCAGTTCGACGTCGACTGCGACGCGCTCACCGCCCAGCTGAAGTTCGGCTCGCCGGAATTCCTGTCGCCCGAGGACATGGCCGGTCTGCTCTCCGGCTTCAGGAACAGGGCCCGGCCGACGACGGCGTTCTCGCGCTACACGGGCAAGCCGGAGGACGACAACCAGGGCAAGGTCGAGCTCGGCGGCATCCCGCCGCTGGAGGCGACCGAATGGGCGCCCGGCAGCACGGCGAAGCAGACGTTCCGCGCGGCGTCCGGATCCTCCTGCGGCACGGCGGTCATCGATTCGTCAGCCATCCCCGCCGGCAAGACGATCGCCGTCAAGACGCTCACGGTCAAGGGTGCGGGCGAGAACGGCACCGACCTGACGTTCAAGGTCCTGGCCGACGCAGACGTCGAGATCCCGGAAGGCGGCGCCACGCTCGACAAGGAGTTCCAGCTGTCCGGCGTGAAGGTCGCCGACATCGCCGCGAGCGCAAACATCAACGTCACGCAGAAGACGATCACGGGTGACACGGCTTCCGGCATCGTGGTGACGGAAGCGAACGGCGTCATCACTATCAGCTTCAACGGCGGCGCGGGCGGCACGACCGGCTACACGGGCACACGCTACACGCTCAAGGAATCCCGCTACGATGCGGAGGCGCACAAGCTCCAGATGAAGCGCTACACGGAGACGTGGACTGACGGCGTGATGACGGACTCCGTTGAAGGCAGCTGGGAAGACTTCAGCGCGGGCGCGCTGGCGGTACAGGAGACGGTGTAATGGCGAACGAAGGCAAGCTAATCTATAGGTCCGGCAGTGGCGCGGACGCTGGGAAGCTCTGCTACAAGGCAAGTGGAGCGGATGCCGGGAAGCTATGCTACAAGGCCGCGCCAATCGGCGACATCTCGCTTGAGATTGCATTTTCGCCGCTAACGTGGGTCTGCTACACCTATGATGCGCAACATGACGGCATACTTGTCGTCAGGACGCTGTGGGATGGTGAAACCTACACGATCTCGTCTTCGCCCTTCACAATTGCGATCCCTACATCTTATTGCAAGGGCGGCACAACATCCCTCCAGCTGACTATCGCCACATCCGATGTCTGCACCGCCCATGAAGATCCGGGAGTCAAAGCTGCTTTTGCCGCGACCCAGAATGGGAAAACCACCGTGTCGTCGTTTGTTGCCTCTCCGCTCGGGCAGAATGGCGTGTCAAAAACAATCACAATCTCGCTATCAAATGGACTTGTTAGCGCCATAACGGAATAGGGGTTGTTTGCGATGACAAATGTTTCAGGACGTTATTTTCGCGTCAACCGTGCGCAAAGCGTCAGCGGTGATTTCCTCTATGTCCCGCCGCAGACGGTCGGACCAGAGAGCTGGAGCGGTCTCGACTACAGCTATCCGTGGAGTTATGGCGGCAAGTCCGGATCGATTCCGAGCAACGGGCAGACCGGCAACACTACGGCCACTCAGTCCTACTTGTCTATATCGTTCGATGCTCCGGCGACATTGACGGTCAACGGCGTCAAATACGGATTCCTCTGCCATGCGCGCATCCGGGAGTCAACGAACGCTGCGGCCTACTCAATCGATCGCTCGACGGTGACGACAATCCCGTATGAGCGGCTTGGCCATTATTACTTCTATACGTCGATCTATTACAAGCTTGCCCAATACACAGTCACCGTCAAGGCATCGCCCTCCTATGGCGGCACTGTCATGGGCGGCGCGACTGTTTACGAGGGTGATACAGTCACGGTCAATGCCACGCCTGCAACACATTTTGCTTTCTCGCATTGGCAAACTACCGGCGGAACTACGGTGTCGACGGCGGCATCGTACACTTTTACGCCGACGGCAAGCGTGACGCTCGTTGCAGTCTTCACGTCGACCGAATCAATCGTCGCGTTCGACGCAACTGGCGGGTCAGCGTCGCCGGCATTCGCAACTGCATATTTCGGCGATGCCTACGGCACGCTGCCGACGCCTACGCGTAGCGGTTACACGTTTGCCGGGTGGTGGACGGCGGCGAGTGGCGGAACGCAAGTGACGGCCAGCACGGTTGTCACGGCAACAGCCGACCACACGCTCTACGCCCATTGGACGACGGATTCTGTTACGACGACACTTACATTCGACGCAGCTGGCGGTACGGTTTCGCCGTCGTCCAAACAGGTGACGAGCGGGTCGACATACGGCACGCTCCCGACGCCGACGCGCAGCGGCTACATCTTCGCCGGTTGGTACACGCGGGCAACCGGCGGCGACGCGGTGACGGCGGCGACGGTGGCGGGCGACGAGGACGCGACAATCTACGCGCACTGGACGGGCGAGAGCCTGACGATCACCTTCAACGCCAACGGCGGAACGGTGACTGAGACGACGCGGACGGTCGAGCGCGGCCATCAGTACAGGCGGCTGCCGTTCCCGACGAGGAGCGGGTACGCGTTCGACGGGTGGTTCACGGCGGCGACGGGCGGCACGCAGGTGACGGCGGGCGGCTACCCAAGTGCATCGATTACGCTCTACGCGCACTGGACGGCGGGCGGCGGCGTGCCGTGGTTTGTCGTGTCAACATTCTGAACACAGGAAAGGAACAAAAATGAAAATACCGATACTCGCACTCACCCTCGCGCCGCTCGCGGCCCTCGCCATCGAGCGCCCGCTGCACTGGACCTCCGACATCTCGCGCGTGGCCGACATGCGCTTCGACGCGATGCACGGCGACGCCTTGGACTTCAAGGTGGATTTCAACGCCCTTGGAAAGCCCGTTGACCTGTCCGGCCTCGACGCCACGCTCTATTGGCAGACAAACGGCATGGGCTCGGCCTGGTGGTCGGCCCCTGGCGCGATCTCTAATTCCACCGCCCGCGCGCTGTTCCCGTCGTCGGCCGATCCGGGCGACAAGACGCTCAACTTCTACCTGGCTCTTTCAGGCGGCAGCAACGTCGTCTACGGCGCGAGCGCACGCGTCACCTTCAGGAACTCGCCGGGACTGTCGCCAAACATGATCGCGCCGCCCATTGTCACGATCGACTTCAACGCGATCGAAGTGCTCAACGCACCGTGGCCCGACGAAGCCGACATCGCCGCCGACATACCACCGGCCATCTCAAACATCGTGACGAAAGCTTACGTCGAGGATCTTGGCATTGCGACGAAAGCCGATGTCAACACATTGAACGCAAAGGATTTGGAACTTCAACAGCATTTAGAAATTGATAGCGAAATCAACGACCAGCAGTTTATCCAAATCAACAGAGATTTGGCCGAAATAAACAGCGACTTGAGCGAAATTACCCCATGTTTCCCAGCCGATGGAACGCCGACAGAAGGGAGTCGCGAAAAAGTAGTGACGAGCCACGGCGTCAGAAGGGCTATTGACGACGCCAAAGCCGCAACCATCGCCGCCGTCGCGGCTGCGTACAAACCCAAGCAGGACGCCAAGACAAGCCCTTCCGCCGCGACCACCGAGGCGTACCAATTTATCGATACGGTCTCCCAGGACACCAACGGCGTAATCACAGCCACGAAAAAGACGATGCGCAAGGCGACCACAGCCGCGCCAGGAATGGTGCAACTCAATGACAACATCGACTCCACGCGCACCGACCACGCCGCCACCGCCAATGCCGTCCGCAAAGTCGCCGAAAGCGTCACCTCCGCCACCAACTCCCTCGACACCGCGCTCCGCGAATGGGCCGACGGGGAAATCACCATCCGACTCGGTTCGACAAACGCTTTTATCAGCGTATCGAACGGCGTGCAGCGCATCTACGAGGTGGACGGCACAAACAAAACCCTCAGGTGAGAATGGAACATGAACTTTGCCGCGATATCGAACACGGTGAACCGGCTCGTCACGGACATGCTGCGGAAGAAAGAGGATTCGAGCGACTGGTCCGATTGGTCCGCCAATGGCGCGCCCAATCCCTTCCCCGGCGCGGTGAATCTCAACAAGTCGCTATACATTTCCGGCACGAACGTGACGTGGGAAGCGAGCAACGGCTTCTACGCAATGACCGGCCACATGCCGGTTGGCGCATCGGGCACCGCCTCTCAATTCCGCATCGGGCCGGACGTCGACGACTGGTTTGGCATGGAAGTGACGGCGGCTTACCTCGTCGATGCGACGGTCGGATCGTTCTCGCGCGACAACGCCGGCAACACCTCCACGCTTTCGACGCCCTACGACTCCACCTATCCCGGCAATCCGCCGAAGCTCTACTTTTCCGTGTCCCTTGCGGAGCCGTTCGCGGAGCTGACGAGCGGTATCACATGGACGCACGATCCGGGCGCCGGCACGTCCACTGTGGTCGCGACGGGTCAGACGGCCGGGAGCGGCTTCTACTTCCTGAAGAAAGAGGAAGCGGGCGGCGCGATTTTCCGCAGCACGATGCCAATTCTGCCGGAAGGGTATCGCGTAGAAGATGAATCCGGCAACTATGTGGGCACGTTGCAGCCGGATTCGATTATCAGCGTCACGCAAGGCGGGAAGAATTACATTCTATTCGCGCAGGAGGTAAAATGATGATAAAAATGCGACCAGGGCTAGTATTGCTGGCAATCGGAGCGACCATCTACGGCGGCACCAAGCCGCCCGGGCCGACACCGCCTCCAAAGCCATCCGAAGAGCTTGTCATCATCGTCTACCCGATTCAGGACGGCATGTATTCCACTCGTTATCTCACCATTGATAAGGAAGAAGCAGATGAACTTCGCAGTCATTAAGAACGGTTTATTCATTGTGCTGGCGGTCACAAGTCTGGCTGGACACGCATTCACACGAGTGCGGCGCGTCACGGAGCTCAAAGAGCAAGACCCTGCAGCCATAATTGCACGCGCACCGGAATCCGCGCAAGTCACGCTGCCGGTGAGGTATTATCGCGGGCAGGAGGCGGAGATAGGCTCGCTTGAGAGCATCACAAACGCCCTCACGCTTGGGCAGCTCATGCTGCAGCGAGAGCTGCGCGAGGCCGGAGCTCTATACACCATAGCGACCAACGATCTTGCGAGCGCCAGGAGCGAGCGCGACTGGTATCATGCGGAATACGACCGCGCCTCGGCGGCTGCCGCTGCGGCGGAGGCACGGGCGGCGAGGCTCGATGCGCTACGCGAGTGGCTTATCGCGCGGCGCGATGCAGTGCCGCTCTCCCCAACAAAGGTCATCTACCAGGACATCATCGACAGGATTGACAATTATGGAAATCAGTAAAATCGTTGCTTCCGATCTTGACAGCACGCAATGGAACGCGATCCAGGCGGCGCGCGCCGCAGCCGTGGAAGAGGCCAAGGCAGCGGGCAAGCCGTCCAAAGCGGCCGCCATCTACCGCAAGCGCGCCGCCGCCATCACCAACAAGACCGAGACCGTCACCGTCGAAGCGAACAAGTAAGACAGTAGGTGCAAACATGACACCGGAAGAAGTCATCCTCCGCAAATCTCTTGTCCTTCAAGGCGAGATGTCCGCCGCCGATTGGGAGGTCGTGTCGGCTGCCATCAAGGACCGGGCCTTCTTCTCTTCGCGTGTCGCATCTGCAAACTTCCTGGACATCTGCCAATCGAAGCTGGCCGACCTCCTTTCTGGCGCGCGAAATTCAGACGGAGCAGTCACCTCCCGTGCAGAAGCCGTTTCGGCTATCATGCAGGCCGCCCGCGCTGAGGGCATCGCACAGGGGACAGACCGGCTCTCTGATCCGGGGTCTGCCGCACGTGCCAACGTCATCGTCGACACGAACGCCGCGCTTGCGGCTGGCTACGTCCGCGCCGAGGTCGGCAACACTTACGGCGCCCGGCTTGCGTTCCCAGCGCAGGAACTCGTTCGCGTGGAGGCGCGCGAAAAGCCGCGCGACTGGAGGAGAATTTGGACGGAGCACGGCGGCCGACTCTACACAGGGCGCATGGTCGCCCTCAAGGGCGATCCGGTCTGGCTGGCGATTTCGCGCTTCGGCGTCCCCTATCCGCCGTTCGACTTCAACTCCGGCATGGGCGTCGAGGACGTGTCCTTCGACGAGGCCGTGGAGCTGGGCGTAATCCCGCAGGGCTACCAGCCGCCGGAATCCTCGCCGATCAAGGAGTTCAACGATGGACTGGAATCAGCACTGAATGTGTCCGGGCCGGAAAGCCCGCGGCTCAAAGAGCTTCAGTCTGTGTTTGGCGAACAGATACAGTTCAACCACCATACGAAAAGCGTCTACTTCGACGGCGCGATGATCCACAACGTCATACGTCAGATTCGTGCAGATATTTCGAATGGCGCGAACACGACTTCTGTCAAGGCCAAGCCGTCCGTCGGCACGGCGTCGGGCCTCTTTCGCAAGACCGTCGGCGCGCTTCCAAAGCCGGATGCCGCGCTCAAGCTTTCGCCGTCAAACCTTCTGCATGTTCTCCAAGACCATGTCGGCGTCGACAAGGATTCACGCAACATCCCGCTCACGGATCGCGAGCTGGGGCTTGTCGGCCATGTCTGGCGAAATCCCGATTCCGTCGAGGCGGCGAAGGATGGCGGCTGGCTGCTTACGAAGCGTGCGGCGGACGGCAACTTGTATCGCCTCGTCATCTCGGTCGAGCCAAACGGCGGGCTGGTGTTCCATACCTTCTACAAGGAGAAACAAAAGTAGTCGGGTGCGCAACCCACGACCGTTCATGCCGTTTCCGGCCAACAATTTTGTCCTGGTCTTCCGCACCCGATTCGCCAATATTATATCACAACCCCTTCAGGAAAGGCAAGCGCAAATGGTGGATTCAATCGAGTTTTCAGAACTGGAGATAAGGGAGTTTGAAAACGCCTTAAAGGAGGCTGAAAAGGCGGTTGACAAGCTCTCTCTCCCGGCCTCGCGCAAGACGATCATCGAGGCCGCGAACGCCGGGCTGGTCAATGGACTGCGCCGCTATTTCCGTCAGCGCGAGCAGATGCCGGGGCGGAAGGACGGTTTTCCGTGGTTCGGCCAGGCATACCCAAAGAGCTACTTCTGGTACGGCACGCGCGGCACGTCCGTCGCCGAGAGGATTCGTGTCACGCTGTCCTCGCCGACGCGGATGGTCGGACAGGTGACTATTGCATCGCCCGCGCTCGCCCGCATGGTTGCCGAGCATCCGCAGCCGATCCGTCCAAAGGGTGGGCGGCGATTCCTGGCGATTCCTGCCTCGCCTCTGGCCGCGAACTGGTCAGGCATGCCGAAGGACTTCCCAGGCGGCCTCCGTTTTGCATTCTCGAAGACGCCAGACGGGAACTGGCTGCCGTCCCTTGTCGCCGCTTCAAACGTCAAACGATCGGGCAAGGGGTCTGGTGGTGTCACGGCGAGCGGAAAGAAAGGCGCTGGCTCGGTCGTCTATTGGCTCGTGCACAAGGTCAACCCGCGTCGCGATCGGACGGCGATGCCGTCGATTCACGATCAGAAGGCGTTTGCGAGGAGTTCGGTCGCGGTGGCGGTCAAGCGCATCTTGGCGACGCAGTGATTTTTTCCATTTCAATTTGATTCGGCGGTTGCGCGGGTGTCTCTTTCCCATATTGCGCTTTCGCGCCGTCGCGGATCGGCACCATGCTTTCGGCCAGTCGTGTCCGGCTTAATCCGTCTTCTGTCGGTTCTTTTCCCGTTTCCCAGCAGACTGATTCACGGCGTGCCCCGTGAGCAGTGTTGCATCGTGCACGGAATTGTGGTATAATACGCGTCATGAAAATCAAAAAGCCAATGAAAGTGAAGCCAATGGCACCGGCTGCGCCCGCCACAGGCGGCGCCACGATCGCCGATCGTTTCAAGCTGGATGTCCCTGCGGCTCCGGCAGCGGGCAGCGTCAGCAAAACCGCAGCTTCTGTCGCGCTTGCCGCCGGCGCACTCGCGCTCGTGGTTTCCGGCATCCTCGCATTCGTTCTGTTCAATCATCTCCAGTCCCTGACAGGGGCTTGAGGCGGGAGGAGCCATGAAGGACGTAATGCGTTCGAAGAGAGCGCAAGCCGCTGTGAGGCTTGCGCTTGATGAAGATTTGTGCGCGGAAGGTTCCACACGCTGGTGCGACGCCACGAGCGAAGCGCTCGTCGATCCCGATGCCGTTGCGACGGGCGAAATATATCCCAAGGGGGAAGGATGCATCGTCTCCGGCACGACTGTCGCCAAAGCAGTGATGAAGGCGATAGACAGCGCCATCGTCGTGAAGATCCTCAAGAAGGATGGCGACTTTGCAAAGCCCGGCGAGCAAATCCTGACATTCCGCGGCAAGGCGCGCAGCATTCTCGCCGCGGAACGCACCGCCCTCAACTTCATGCAGCGCATGTGCGCCACGGCTACGCTCGCGCACAAGTTCGTCAAGGCGACAGCCAAATACGGCACCATCATTCTCGACACGCGCAAGACCACGCCCGGGCTTAGAGTGTTTGAAAAGTACGCCGTCCTTTGCGGCGGCGGCACGAACCACCGCATGGGGATGTATGACAGGGTGCTTATGAAGGATAACCATCGCCGCCTTTGGCGTGGCGGCAATCCAGACGAGCTGGACAAAGCCGTGGCTGCCGCGCGAAAGGCATTCCCCAAGCTTGATGTCGAGGTGGAAGTCGAAAATATGCGCGAGCTCAAGAGCGCACTCAAGGCAAAGCCCGAGTGGATCATGCTCGACAACATGTCGCCTGCCGACATGAAGAAGTGCGTCAAACTCTGCAAGGGCATCTGCAAGACCGAGGCTTCCGGCGGCATCACGCTCGAAAAGGCGGCTCAAATAGCCGCAACTGGCGTCACCGCGATTTCCCTCGGCTGCCTAACGCATTCCGCAGGCTCGGTAGACCTTTCGCTTGAATGGAGTGCCGTAGGCAAGGCGCGTTGATTGGCTGGAGGCAGGCGTCATGTTGGTAATAGACGTTGGCAACACCAGCACGGCACTGGGAATCTGGCGCTCGGGGCGCGTCGGCGGAATCGTCCATTGCGATGGCGATTTCGCCGAATCTTTCGGCGCGGCCGACCGCTTAATCGCGAAATACCATCCGGAAGCTATTGCCTACGTATCGGTAGTGCCTGCGAAAGACGCCAAATGGGCGCGTTTCGCAAAATCGAGAGGCCTGCGCCTTTGCGTCATCTCCTGCGATGCCTATCCGGGAAAGCTTTGCTATGACAACCCTCGCGCTATCGGCGCCGACAGGCTCGCCGACGCTGCAGGCGCGATTGAACGCTATGGCGCCCCTGTCCTTGTGATGGATTTCGGCACGGCCCTCACTGCCGCGGTAGTCACAAGCGATGGCGTCTGGCGTGGCGGCGCCATCGCCCCGGGATTCCCAGTGATGGGGGATTACCTCAACGAACGCACGGCAAAACTACCCAAAATCGAACTCGGCAAGGGGAAAGCCCCCAAAATAGGCCGCTCTACAGAGGAGGCTATGCGGTTTGGCGCTCTAGTGGGCTACCGCGGAATGGTAAAAGAGATTGTCGCCCAGCTGAAGGCGAACTTCAATGAAGACTTCCGCCTCGTCGCTACCGGCGGCTATGCGCGCTGGGCACTGAAGAATGTCGGCCTCGATTTCCGGATCGACCCCGACCTCACCCTTTTTGGCGCAGGGCTTCTCGCCTCCCGCCAACTGAAGCTCTCGCCTTCCCGACCGCCCCAAAACCGCACCAAAGGAGTCTGAATCCACATGAAATTGCCGCTTATCGCCTGTCTCGCCGCCGCCTTTACCCTCTCCGGCTGCGGTCCCTTCTGGGTGAACCCCTATATCACCGTCCACAAGAGCCACCTGAACTGGGTGGAAATACACTATTACAACCTCAAGCACAAGCCACCGCGCAAAACCGCAGTCTATCTGAACGGTGCAGGCCACGTCGAACTGCGCAAGGGCACAAGCGAACTCGTATCCAACGACTTCGCCAAGCGCAACGACTCCAAAGAATGGGAAAAGATAAAGACGCAGCGCGTCAGCGTAGACCCCGACCATATCAACGACATCTTCCAGCATCTCGTCAACTACGGAATCCTGGACCGTGAAAAGAACTTCAAGGCTTCGAAAAAGAAGGAGTTCGACCGCTTTATCGCCGTCAAAGCCAACATCAGCAACTATACGTATTCCGAGCGGGACAACATATTTGAAGTCGATCCCGACCTCGCCGAACAGTTGCTTGACGTAGTGCGCGAGTTTGACAATCCCACCCTCTGACCCTATACGCTTCCTCTTGAACCGCAATGACCGGATACGACACCTGCGACTCCGCCGACATTCCCAGCTCGAAAGACCTGCGCGATGAAGCCTGGTCTGCGCTCGAGGACAGGGGATATTGGCCTTTCGTGGGCGCCGGCATCGTGCTCATGCTCATATCGGGCTTTTTCTCCATCCCTTTTTTCAGCACGGTGCTCACCATACATTTGATGAATGGTCTGGTAGATGTCAAAAGCTCGCACCTTGACATCCAAAGTCTCGTGACCTTTGTCCTCGCGCTATCCGTCGCCGCCGTCCCGCTTTTGTACATAATTGGGCTGGGGACATTCTCCGACGCAAAGATGTCTCTCGCCGCCATCCGGCGCGAAATGAGGTTTGAACTCTTCTGGAGCGGCTATGGGCACGGCTGGAAAACGCTCGGGCTGTTGCTTGTCATGTCGTTTTACATCCTATTGTGGTCGCTCTTGCTGATCTTGCCGGGGATAAAGAAAGCTTTTTCCTATGCCATGGCGCCGTATATCCTCGTGGAACATCCCGATTGGAGCATAAAGAAGTGCATTGCCGTTTCTTCAACCATGATGAAAGGCAGCAGGCTCCGGCTTTGCGACCTCCTCTTGAGTTTTCTTGTCTGGTTTGTTCTTGCCGTCCTCGCAAGCCGCGTCCGCGTAATCGGCCACTTCGTAAACGCCTTTTACATGCCATACCCGCAAACAGCCGTTGCTGCGTTCTACGAAGATTTGAAACGCCGATTCCGCATGTAAATCCCGATGCGCCTGCCTGCATCCAGGCGTGCGGCTTACTGACCTTGAGGGATTATTTTTACTGGTCGGACTGGCGGGGATCGGACCCGCGACCCCAACATTAAAAGTGTCGTGCTCTACCAACTGAGCTACAGTCCGTTATTGAGGTGGCAACGGGCGCATATTATACCGAATTCCTCGCGGAAAATCAAGGGGGTGCGCCAAAAAATCTAGGGGTGTCGCGTGGATTTCAAAAGCGGAATTTTTGTGGAGAGCAAAAGCGGAATGCTCTTAGACGTTTCCGACCCTTGGATTGGTCGAAAACACGACCCTTGGACGCACTGCATGTTCCGGTTTGTTCAGCACGATCGAGAATGACCCGTCCACATGCCGGCACAGCCAGCCACGAGTCCCATTCGCGCACCCGGTCGGGCACCACAGTCCGTCGACGACAGCCTTCCCCCCTGGGCCTATGACGATGCCGCCCCACTGCGCCCACACAAGCTCCCACCATCCGTCATCAGGGATCGGGCGTATCTTCGAGCGTCCCTCGGCAATCGCCTTTTCCCACGCTGCCCTGGGAGTCATTCGTATTTCGCTGTGCACCTCAAAGTCGTTCCGGTAATCGACGAGCGAATCGATCCTGCCGTTCACAACCTCCAGCGGAGTGTCGACGCCCACCCCTTCATTCTTGAAATACCGAGGCAGCCTGTCCTGCCAGACCTGATGAACCCGCTCGATCTTCCCCTTCGCGGCAGGCGTGTTCGCGCACATGAAAGTGATGCCGTAAAACCTCAACCGTTTTGCGAGCTGGGTGTCGGATCCGTCGTCCTTGCAGAAGAATGTCGCCTTGTCGACATAGATCTGCAGAGGCAGCCCGTAGCGCATGAAAGCCTTGTAAAACAAGTGCAAATACGAATCCACGCGCTCATGGCTGTACAGCGAGCAGCCCACCTGGAGCCTGCTACAGTCGTCAAGCATGTCTATCAGATGCAGCTGCGAATGCTCCCTGCCAAAGAAGTAGTCCGGCGTGGCGTCAAGCTGCCACAGTTCGCCGATGCTGGTGCGCTGCCACCGCCTGACATGCGGCGTGACGCGAGGCTTCCCGAGGAAGCTCTTGATGCCATGGTCGATCGCCCAGTGCCGCACCTGCCCCCTGTCCACGGCAAACCCGAACTTGCGCCCCAGCTCGCTCGCCGCGAACGCGTACGAGTACCTGTCGGCATTGCTGTGCGCGCCAAGGACTCTACGCAGGAACGACTGCACCTCCTCCGGCCACGCCTGCATGTGATTCCCGCCGGACGATCCCGGAATCCAGGTTTCTGACGCTCCCCTTGCCTTTGCCCTGAGAAAATCCGCCTTCAGCTCATAGAGCCTGGTCTTTCCGATGCCAAGCTCGGAGAGTGCCTGCACGAGTGAAATGGAGCCTTCCGAGAAGGACTTTACCGTGTCGCGCACGTGCGCGACGCCCAGCCTGTTTGCAATCTGTTTTTTCATGGCGGAATTGTATCAAATTCCGCTTTTGCTCTCCACATCGGGCGGCGGCCCCCCTAGGGGGGCCTTAGGGATCAGACTTGGTTGACGACACCCAATAAAAACGGCCTAATCTGTCGCTGAAGCCCGCCAAACAATCCCCAAAATGCCATTCCGCTTTTGCTCTCCACAAGTTTCCGCTTTTGCTTTCACCGCGACACAAAAAATCTAGGGGCGGGAATTGTATGCCCGTTTGCGCTTGTTGCGCTTGCGCCACTCCTGGGGATTGACAGGATCGGGATTCGCCCAGAGGCCAAGCTTTTGTTCTCGTGCATCCCGTTCGGCGTCACAGTATGCGACAGTCTTGTCGAACCGTCGATAGTGCCACGCGTTGCCGGTCGCCACCATCTCAAGGTTGATGTCCAGATCTTCCAGGAAGATGAGCCCTAGGATTCTGCCGTATCTATCCTTCTTGTCGTAGCAGATCCTGACAGTCTTCCCGAAGATCTTATTCCTTAAATGTTCCGCAGCCTCCTTGCCGTACTCCTGCCGCGATTCCGGAGCATCGATCCTATCAAGCCGAATCTTCGATTTCTCGCTCCCTGCAAGCAAATGCACGGTATCGCCGTCATAAACCTTCACCACCCTGCCTTCAATCGTATCGGCAAGGACCGCACCAGCGACAAGCGCTGCAACTATGGCAAATATACGCTTCATATGGTTTATTGCTCCTTTTCTGCAACGACTCCTGTGTTTCTCAATGGTAATCTTCATGAATATATTCGCACTCTGTCGCAAAATCTGACAACTTGCATTGTCAAAAATCTGGTTCTTCGCAAGATTTAACGGGCAAATTGGATAAATATCAACGCGTGGCCGCACGGAGGACGGGAATGCCAATGAGAATAAGTTCAACAATGCCGACAATGGGAGAACGACAACATCAACAATCGCCTGTGCTTGTGCTTCGGCGCATCACGATATAATTGTCATTATTGGATAAAATTGTTGCCATTATTGAAAATATCCAATAGGGGGAAACAAGTCAGGCAAGGGTGCCGGGAGTTGAGGGTGGAGTAAGAGAAACTATCTATATGATGGAACGACAGGCCGTATCTGCATCATGCCCATCATGGATAGTGCATGGTGCGAATGAAATCGGAATACTGCTGTGCGGAACAATCGCCGACAACATGCCAATGAGCGAAGTTGAGCGCAAGTTCGCCGCACGGGCCAGCAAAGCAACTACAACAACAAGCCATTTCAAATCATACCCCATGTTTGACCCTTTACAAGTCACCGTCAATTCACGCACAGGTCTTCGCTGCGGTCGCTAGGGATAAGGTTGCGTTTCATGACCCGGGCGGTCGATTCGCGCATTTCCTTTGCGTCCACAATCACCTTGATGTCCCATTCGTTGCCGCGATCCAGCCCGAAGCACACGAATCCATCCCTGCACGAATCGACGAGCTCCACGAGATGCCGGAGATTGCGCACCTTCACC
Source organism: Verrucomicrobia bacterium UBA3750 (assembly GCA_002371755.1). Lineage (GTDB taxonomy): Bacteria > Verrucomicrobiota > Kiritimatiellia > RFP12 > UBA1067 > UBA1067. The sequence goes on from DFGM01000142.1 coordinate 41,995, forward strand.
CCGTTGACGCTCCGCACCAGCGATTTGTCACAGCCTATATACCCCTCGATGCACTTGTCGGCGAAGCAAAACGAAATCACGACGGCCTCTTCATGGTCGAATTCCTTGTCACGGAATAGATCGTCGTGGAATTTCGCGTCCGACTGCACCATGTAGTCGAGCGAAATTGTCGTAAACACAAAGCCTCCATACACGAAATAGTCGGGCTTTTCATCATACATCCACCCGCGGATTGGCGGATTCTTCTTCATGGCCGTAATGGAGGTTTCAACGACGGCGCCGTCGCGATACACTTTCACAGGTATCTTCTCCCCTATCTGGCGGACATAGAGAGGATAGTAAAGCGAACGAGGTTCTCCTCCCTTGAGGCGGATTCGGCCGTTGTTGGAGACCTTGTATCCATCAACCTCAAGTATAATATCATCCGTGCGAATCGAATCTGTTCCCAAGACCGAGGCAACATCCTGGACAATTACGCCCGTACGCCCCGAATCCATCTTATAATAGCGCCGTTTCGCAGGGCTTTCCATTTGATCCTCCGAAAACAATAAATCAGGAAAACCATCTACTCTCCCATCCCGAATGTCTACAAGGAAGTGCCGTATGATGTCCGAAGGAATGATGAACCCAAGAGCCTCTCCTTCCTCCTTGCCAAGGCCCTGGAACGCAATGCCGGCAATTTTCCCGCTTCTCATATCCAGCACAGGGCCTCCGCTATTGCCAGGGTTGATGGCCGCGTCAACCTGGATTCCAAGAAGATACGTCCAGCCATGGGAATAACTGATGTCCTCTATGCGGGAGACAATGCCGCGCGTATAGGAAATATCCTCGCCGCCAAGTGGATAGCCGACGGCCAGCACATCATCCTGCACATGCGGCGTTTCGCCTATCTCCATGGGTTCAATACCCTCCATGAACGCGGGATCGTCGACTCCGACCAGCGCCAGGTCGGCATCATTGTCTACAAATTTAACCGAACCATGGTAGAGCGTGTCTTCGTTGTGCTTGCGAACACGGATATAACAGGAATCCGTCACGCAGTGGGCGCAGGTGAGGATAAGCCCCCTGTCAATTACTGCACCCGATCCGGTCCCGCCTGACGTGCGATTGGCCCACGGACAGCAGATATCCGGCTTGGCGGTCGTAACCTCAAGTTTGACGACTGCGTTGAGCGGATTGATTTCGCCATCCTGGACTGCCGCTTCCTGTGCAAACCCAGGCATTGCCGCAGCGACCAAACCTGCAACCATAGTTCTCATTTTGGTTTTCCTTTCTGAACATCATTGAATTTCGGTAATACAGTTCTACATTGATATACGCGTCGCGTCACAGAATCTGACAAATCCCATGCACGGATTCTCCGCACTTGTATTTTTTACTTGAAAATTGTTTAACAAGTATTTCCTTTTAGATTCCTCAATTGGATTTCTTTTTTAGCCGCAAAGGACGCAAAAGTCGCAAAGAATGTCGGGGATTCGCCTTGCTTTCATCAATTATCGTTTTGAGACAAGCCAAGGCACGCCTCACCCATTGGTGAACGGCTTTGAGATCGAATACAACTCTTATAATGTATGATTTCTTGCGAATCTTTGCGGACTTTGCGTTCTTTACGGCTAAAACAACCGACTGCATTTGCTTCAACTGCGTTTTTTTAATCAGTAGTTTGTCTGGTTCATGCATCCAGACATCACGCTTCCAAGCACCATTTCCATGCCGGGACGATTTTGACTCCTTCTGTCGTTCGCTCTTCATCCCATGTCACGACCGTACAATCGTCAACATTGATTTCATCTCTTGCTGTTTTCAGTGCAGATAATTCGCGGACTTCCGTGTCATGAGAAGTCTTCTCCCATGACACCTGGATCAAACGGCGTTTCTTCGTCACCCTGTCCGTGACAAGAAAATCCACCTCTTCCCCCTTTTTTGTGTTGTAGTACTCTATTATATTGTCGCCGCGCCGCAAGGCGAGGTAGACAAGATTTTCCAGAAACCATCCACGCGCCGCATCGTTTTTCGGCGTCACCGCCCGCGCCAGCCCCGTATCCACCAGATAGAATTTGTCTGGATTCATTCGCCGCACGGAAAGCGAATCCGTATTTATGGGAACGCGATATATCAGATAAGCCTGCTCAAGCCAATCGAGGTAGTCTGAAATGTATTCCCGGTTGTCTGAAACCCCAAGACCTTTGAGAACACCTGAAATGGCACGTGTCGATATCTTGTGCGCAAAGTTGTGCTTTATGTATTCAAGTGTATAACGCAGCGACTGCACGCTTGGCACATCGTGGCGTTCAATCACATCTCGATATAAGACTGCATCCACATAACCTTGAAGCATCTTTGTCCGTATGCGGCGGTCTTCACCCTGGACATCCGGGAAGCCGCCCTCGTCCAGATAGCGTTCCATCGCATGGCGCAAGACTCCAGACATTCGCGATGAATATGGCGCGGACGGAACGGATTTCACCAACGAATTGAAGCGAAGGAATTCGGCAAAGGACAAAGGGAACACCTCTACATCGATCGAACGACCGCGTCAACCATCCTGGCAAACTTTTTAATCCACAATCCATCTATTCTGGCTTAAAAATCTATCCACAACAACCTGTTTCCTATTCCTCTAACAACTTCAATACACCCACCTCTTTTCCTTAATCCTAAATGCAGCAGTTGAACTTGCAAAAAGTGTTTTCGGTCAATATCTACTACATGCGTATTGATGAACCGGCGGCATCACCAACCTGGTGAAAAGCTTTGGCGCTGCGCTGGGGGCACGGAATCCGAGCCTGTCGGCAACCGTTGCGCGGTTTGTGTCCGAGAGTCCGGCATTGGCTCTCGAGTCTTCGACTCGCGCCATGCCGTCCTCTCGTCCACAGCCTGCGGCTTGCTGACAAGTTCAGAGACGGAAGCGGTTCTGCGGGTCGTCACGGAAGAACACCGAAAGTCCTTGGCGCAAATTCCGGCAGCTTGCGGATTTATCTGTCAAACGCCCAAGATGGGCGTTCTACCATGGATACGCGAACCTGTTTGGTAGTCAGGTTTGATTTTCACGTTTATGCTTCTCCAGAAAATCAAGCTCTTCAAGAACGGTAGCCACGCCGCGAATTGTCGCATTGGCGGGGGCTTCAGCCACATGGACGGGAATGCCCATGGCCGCGGCAAGCCGCCTGTCCAAGCCGGGCAAACTTGCGCAGTCTCCAGTCAGAATGAATCCATGCTTCGCAATGTCGGCGACATGTTCGCGCGAAACGCGATGCGTCATAAAATCGGACAGCGAATCCTCTATCCGGTCAAAGACACCTGCAAGCGCTTCTTCGCGTATCTCGCGGGAGTCAATCCTATAAGTGCGCACGCCGCCTTCGTCGGCATCCTGTCCAAGGACTTCGAAATCAAGTTCCGAATCCAGCTCCCAGGCGGAGCCGACCTTCGCCTTGACAAGTTCCGCCATTCGCCTGTCGATGCAGCACATGCGCACAGTGCGCATGTACATCATGATGGCGTTATCCATATCGTCCCCGCCTATTTTCAATTTCTTGGCGCAAACGCCCCCCTCGCGCGAAACGAGCTCGATTTTCGTTACGCGGGCACCAATGTCCACAAGAAGCCAGACCTTCGGCCCTTCCTCGCACCGTCTCCCCCTCGATTCCCATTCAAGGAAATCGACCGCGCGGAAAAACCTCTCCAATTTCTCGTCATGCCAGAATAGTTTTGGGAAAATGCTCATACTTGCTTTCCTTTCTATGCGATACTCGCCTTACTCAGATATACGATCCTCCCGCAAAATTCTGACAAGGCCTATTCTCGACATGCCTGCCGCCGCATTTTGCAGAATCCGGTGGTTGTCCAGCCTCAAATCAATTCCCGCCTCTGCCAGCACCTTGCGCGCGTCTTTCCTGCCAAGCTTGATCAGCCGTAACGCGGTTTCGGAAGACGAGACGAAGACTATCTACATACGGTCATCTTTCAGACTCTGTCGCATCCCGCCCCTTATCTCCTCCCTTGCGTCGCCACGGGAGTTTAAAGCGTTTCGCCGCCGGAGGCTGATTTGTTGCGAATCCTTCTGGCACATCTTTCCTATCGTGCTTTCCCAAACGTCCTATCGCATTCGTGACTGATGCCTTCAAGTCAATCTTCGTAAAGTCGACCTCATCAGCCCGATGCTTCGGTTGGCTACCCAAGCCGACTTTGGGCATCTTATACAAATCAGGTTCAGCAAGCACCTTTCTTACATGTTCAATGCGCTCGTCATTTACTGGATGTGTACTAAGGAGAGGGATTAATACACTTGGCTTCTGCGGATCAATCTTTTTAAAACTCTCAAACAGCCTCTCCGCGCCCTCCGGGTCGAATCCTGCGCGCGCAAGATAGCGGACACCCAGTCGATCGGCCTCCAACTCATTACGACGGCTACGTGGCAAGATGAAACCAACACTTCCGCCAAGACCGTAAGCAAGCCGAACCAACGACACCCCCTCGCCCGAATCGAAAATTGGCATAACCTTCGCAAGCCATTCCTCAAATGCGACACCACCAGCCGCACCCATCAGCGCAAGCGTCACGGATTCATTCCCGTGCCGCGCCGCAGCATGCCCCAATTCATGCGCAAGGATGGCCGCCAGAAGCGAGTCATCTGCAATAGCTTTCAGCGTTCCTGTATTCATAAAAACCGTGCCATCAGGAAGGCAACATGCATTGACGGAATCGTCTCTGAGAATATGTATTTCAGGAATGGAATCAATTTCCGGAACGACGGCAACGAGGCGCTCGACAATTGCTGCAATACGAGCAATATTGTCGGGATTGTCGTCAAAGAAGCCTTTCTTTTCGCACTCTTCGACATAACGGCGAGCAATGACAGCTTCATCGTTTGCCGATAGGACAAGCATGCGCGTCCGTTTATGCTCGGGCACTCCGGCGATAAGGCGAGTAGGATGCGCCTTGGCGTTTGCGACGATGTTCAAAGCATCTATCCCCAAAGCCTCCAATTCATCAACAAGTCGTTCCTTGATGCGCCTTGCCACTTCCTCCATCGACTCAGCACTATGCCAGTCGGGGATTGTAGCTGTTTGATTCTTCGCCGCGGATTGAGATTCCGCGTCCGCGACATCAGATGGGGCTTTTATAAAACTATAAAGCGCCCAAACAAATCCTATGAGGACAACCAACCCCAACACCCCTCCCGATAAAGATGCCCCCTTCTGCTTTTCTGGATTCTCCATAACGCCTCCTCTTGCATCATTTCAAGAATCCAGCGCACTTCAACGCCTCCAGCGCATCCTTCCTGCCAAGCTCGATCAGCCGCCGCGCGGTTTCGGGAGAGGTGTCGAACATACCTTCCCAGCCACCGAACGACCCGCCGATGTCTTCGGAAGGTATGATTTCCATGAGTCGGACACCTTTCTTTTCTGCAGCGCTTCGTACACGATCACGCTGCGCAGGATTGATATGCCGCTCGTCTTTAAGATACACCACGATCACCGTCTTGACTTGTGGATGATTATCAAGGATCGGAGCTATTGGCACATTGTCCCCGCCCTTTTCCTCCCATCCGCCATCGACATACGCTTCACCCTTGACGCTGAATGTACCGAAAAACACTGGCACCGATGCAGAGGCGCAAATCATTTCAATGCGAGCTTCCGCGTCCTCATTGTTCAACATAAAGACGTCCTTGCGGAATTCATTGCCTGGCAACTTGCGAAGCGCCGTTGCATATGTCTGCGGAGCGGCATCTTCCCACTTGGCAGGCAGTATTTTGCGGGCGACATCTTGCAGTCCCTTGGTTGCGAGAAATCCGTCTGCCCTGCCATCATCAAGAAAACCGCACACCGCCGCGCACAAACGGCTGCCGCCATGTCTCAGCAACAACTTCTTGGCGGAAACAGAATAACATCTATCGACAATCTCGGAAATAATCGACTCCGGGAGAGCATTTGTTGGAATATTCCTTCTCTTCGCTTCTGCTATGATATCCTCTTCAATATGGCGTGTCCTCAACAATGACTCCCGCTCTCGTTCCTCCGGCGTGCCAAACATCTCAAGCGCATTTGCGCTGACTGACAATATTCCGCCTATCTCATCCAACCAAACGGATCTTATCGCATCCGTATTCGGAACCGAAGCGAACAACGCCGCATTGATCGCGCCTATGCTCGTCCCTGATATCGCACAAATATCGTCAGCCACATGAGTTTCCTTCAACGCTTCCCATACACCGACTTCATACGCACCTTTCGCGCCGCCACCGGAAAGGATAAGGCCTATTTGAGACTTGCTGCTAATGCAAGCTGACATACAATTATTCAACGCCAGCAACAGCGAGAAAATCACCGCGATAATTATCTTGCTATTCCGCATAAGCGCATTCATAGTTTATTTTGATATCGACATGCTGTTAATGTTCACCGCTGCTTTTGAATATAACTTTATATTTTGGACTTGGGCCTGCTGGCTCCCTAATCCATTCAACTCTATCCGCGTCAACACGGCGCAAACGTTGTGGCTTGGACTTGGCCAAATCGTCTTTATCATACACCTTCCGATTCGTCCTATTTGGCAGAGAATACAGCGTTGACTTGCCTCTGACAATTCTTACATTGTCATTATCAGCGACCATTATTATTTTGATTCCCTCTTCAGCAACATAAGTGCCAGACGGGATGTGTCCGATACGATTGAAATAAATAATGGCAACCACCACAACCGCTAAAACCGCCACAACCGCGCAGATATTGCGCTTTAAGCAAAAACGTGTAAGAATTCTCGCTGAATCCATCACTTGTCCTCCACATCAGTTGTTATCACACTATGTAACGTCACCGCCCCCCCATCTATGTGCACACGCATTTCATGCTCTGGGTCGTTAAGGCTCAATTGTTCTACCTTGGGAACTGCGCCCCTGTAGTTACACAGCGTCGCTCTCATCTCTGCCTTAGTGCAAACTCTATTGTCTGTATCAATCGTAAATACAACGAAATTGTCATGTTCGTTCTGCATATATGTTGTAAACTCGGGCCGATGTTCACTTTCCTCGGTTCTTGGCTCGATTTTGAGATCTGTAGACACCATCGCCCCATCAACCTTTCCGCGGGGCAAGCTCTTAACTGTCACAACTCCATTATCGTCCGACACTACAGTTAGCACGAGAACACCCGACTTAAACGAAAACGGCTTCCTGTTTTTGCTCTGCAACGGGAAAAATGATTCCAACATTTCGGAATCGATCGTCCATACGTCGCCTACTTCACGCGTCTCCTGCTGCCCATAGATGGCATAAGTCATCATTTTCGCTTCTGCCTGTGCAACACAGAATCCAAGATCAAGTTTAGATTCTTTGGACCACCCTGAAGCGGCACCAGTTCCAACACTTTGCGAACTAATTTTCGCTCTATCATTCGGCGAAAGGTTCATAAGGAATTCATTTGGAACATCACGGACATCCTTTTTGAAGACATCCATACTATACCGCATATCGGCTTTGAACGCCTCTCTCTGTTTCCAGTCAAGAAAATACCAACTCAATGAATCCAAGAAATTACCATCGGCCGTAAATATCTCTCTAAACACAAAATCTGCATCCTGCATCTTTTCCGCAATTTCGCGGTTCGACACCTCTTCACAACGAGGTCCGAACAACACACGACGTAACCATGATGGCTCTGCATCAGTAAAAACAGTCCTACCTGCCGCATCTAATGGCTGAAATGAGACATCAGCATTGGCATATCTTCTAAAGACAGAACCGGCGTTTTTATTCTCATAATATGCCCCAAACGTTTGGTAATTTAGATAGCATGAATACATCCCCGAAAAAGGTTTAGAATAATAATGCTCTTCTACTTTCTCTGGATGATCGGCCTCACAAAGCCACAAGGTCCAAAAATGCCTTTCTTTGTGTGCCTTGCGTATTTTTTTCACATCTAAGACAATATTATCAAGGCGCATCTCATATCTTGATTCCACGCTGTAATATTTTCCAGGTCGCCACGGCGGGTTGACCTTCCCGTAATGGATAGAATCCGATGCCATCAGCATGGTTGCCACACTAATGATGGCCGCAGCAAGTGAGAATCTTCTACCTGAGTTCATTGAATTGCCTCCTCATCTTTAACAAGACTATTGTAATGCCGGCATAAATGGCACACCAGAAAAGCAATGCCAGCGCCTCCACAGCGGCCATTCTACGACAGAATGAAATTAGAGACCCGACGCCACCTACATCCTCAGACGCGGCTTGGTGAAACTTTCCTGGACTTCCGCACAACTCTTCCTCATCTTCTCCTTCAAGCTTCACGAGGACATGTCTCTTCCAATTGCCTGTAGAAATTCCTCCACCGATCCAATGATTGCTCAGATTGCAATCTTTACCTTCCCATGAAACAACATACTGCCCATTCGTCTCGATCACCTTTGCTAGGCCAATGCAGACAGGGCATTTGCAGAAATCGGATGCCATGTTAGTATGTTCAGCAAGACGCTCTGGATTATGCCATGGACGCATTTCACCGTCATATCCCAGCGACGCCTCTAATTTGAGGCAAGGTATGCGCGCAATGTTGAAAAAGTATCGTTGCGGCAGCAGAAACGAAAGTTGCTCAACCATACCGCCATCTTTCCATCGTGTCTGCCGCCGACCTTCTCTATGCAGCCCATCATATGTCTTGGCATCCTGGTACTGTCGCCCCTTCTGACGAATAATCAGATCAATAGGAGCGAACTCTCTTTCCGTCCGGGAATCGCCGCCGCACCCGACAGTTCCCGTGTGCGAGCAGATGCAGCACGCGACAATAAGCAATACTGCCGCATTTTGCGACACATGCGGCGTAGGACATATTGCGCTCACGAGCAGTCCAATTGAGACTCCTGACGCGACGGCCATCGTCACAGCACCGAGATAAAACCCTGAACACGTTACAAACCACAGAAGATTATTCGTTCCTCCTGCATGATTTGCTGCATTCATTGCTGCACTCAACCCTTGCAAATTATATGCCGTCCCGCCCTTTAGCATTGCACCAACCTGATTGACAAAAGCATTGCCATCGTCCGGAGCCACAAAAAGGAACCCTAATGGCTTGATGACTGCTCCAATTTCCCATAAACTCCACAAGAACAACAACGAGATGCAGACTTGCAGCATGGCGAAGAAGAACCCTGCCACAAAATGCGCTATGTAATGCCGCACAACACCCCTGTGCAGGCCGAGCATCCAATACGACCATTCTCCAGAGTTTACCTCTCCATTGAAAGCCTGGCACGTTCCGAACAATCCACACCAAAAGGCATAGATCGTCCCAAAGAACAAAAACGCCTCTCCTTGCGCATCTGGTGCGGAACGAGCAAGAAAAGAAGACACCATTATAAATGCCACCATGAGCGGAAGTACGACAAACTCAAAAACTGTCCGCCACAAGCCTCTATTCCAAGTAGTAGAGACAACTCTTCTAAGCTCAAGCATGATGCGACCTCCTTTCAGTTGCGTTTGCTTCGCACACGCCTTTTACCTGTTCAAATAAAGACGATCCATCATTTGCAAAAGTTCTTTCTTTATAATCCTCAAAAAACTGACGCCAGACATCCTCTGCCTTCCCATCAAAAACTACACGACAATTAACTTCGTCGTTTTTATGAACTCCGTGTACCACGCACACACGGTCAATAACACGCTCGCGCCTCTCGCCACTTCCGACAACATCATCAAGACATTTCATCTCATGCGTTGTAAGTACGGCACCCACGCAAATTCCGTCACTGCACAGTTCGTCGACAGCATTTTTAACTTCTCGTACAAAATCAATTGCATTTACGGGGTCAAATCCTGTTGTCGGCTCGTCCAATACAAGCAACCCCGGTCTTCTGGATATCTCCATTGCAACGATCCTTGCAATCAATTCCGCTCTTCGACGCTCCCCTCCCGAAAGTTCGGCAATATTCTTGTCCAAAACATCTGTAAGACTATATTTCTCAAACTTGTCTCTGAATCTTTTGCCGATTTCCTTTTTCAAAATATGATTTCTTGATGCCAGAGCCTCTACTACTTGCAACATCATATCCAGCGCATTTTGATGTTGCGCCCTGGCAACGGGAAAGAACTGCGGCAAATAGAACAGTTCCCCAGACTTCCGCAACTGTCTGCGCCACCTTGCGGCAGAACAGACATTGCGGAATGCATTTGTGGGCATCAATTCGCCAAATTGTGAAAACTCAGCAAAATTCAGCCTCCCGCCCACACCAAAGGCAGGGCAACCCATGATTAAACTAAGCAACACGCTTTTGCCGCAACCGCTACCGCCGATAACGGCGGTTATTTCGCCTTCTTTCAGGCAGAGATTAGGCAAAGAAAGCGAAAGCCTTTCTTTTTTCCCAGACTCCAGCCTGCTTTCCCCAGAGAGGCTGAAATTAGATATATTAATAAGGCATTCTGACTTTTCTGTACCATTGACCATGATGACTCTCCTTATTTCCTATACTCGTCAAGGTTTACTACCTCACCTGTGATAGTGAGGTCGAGCGAAGCTTCTCCTGCAGACTTGAAGCCGTCAAGTAAGGAAAGTGAAGGCAACGCACCAACTTCATCCGCATTGAGATTCATTTTTCCAAACACGAGATGCCCTGAGACTTTGTCAACGAGCATATATATATCCGATTTGCCGCTGTCGTACTTAGCCCAGAAACGCCCTCCCATCGGTCTCTCGTCATAGACAAGATCCGTTGAAACTGTAGCCCCGTCAACCTTTCCGCCTTTCACAACCTCGATCTTACGAACGTCATATCGCTTCGGCATGCTGGCAGCCCTTGCAGGTTCCGAGTAATATCCATCATCTCCTTCCTGATCCTCGACGTAGTGCACGACAGCGCACCCTCTGAATGCACCTTTAAGGTCAGGGTGGAGGAAAGAATTGAAGAATGCACCGTCAACCACCCACACATCGCCAGGTTTGCGAACGGCTGCATCAAACAGGTCACTCGTCATGGAAAACGCCTCGCGCTTCACCAGGGCGTCTATATCGGAATTCGCAGGAGACCCCTGCCGCATATAGACATCAAACGCCTCAACCGATGCTCTGGGGTCGACATCTGCCGATTTGAGTGATTTGATTTCGGAAATGGTGCGATGGTACTTTCCATTGGCGGCAATCGCAACCTTGCGCCCATTTACATTATTGCTGAACTGCATTGCCATAGCCATTACCTTCTTTCTCTCATCCTCTCCCAGTCCCTTGGCTATTAGCGTGTTTTCCCCGATATTCAACCGGCCTTCCGTATCAAAAGTACCGACATTATCCTTCATCCAATCAGCGCTTACCTCATATCCTGCCTCACCCCATGTCGAAAGGAACTTCCCTATGGCGGGGCTGAAGAAGCCAACAGCATTATAGAACAAATGCCGAGACTCTCTGCCTAATGCGTCAACTTCTACCGCTTTACCGATAGCCTGCTTGACAATTTGACTCTTAGGCACGACATCGCCACCCCAAGTACCGTCACTCATAACGTACTGGTAATCGCGCACCAGACGCAGCATTGGCATTTCATGGTACACAAATGTCTTTGAAATCGCCTTGCCGGAGAAACTGCCCTTTTCCGCAACTCGTACAGAATTGACAGTCAAATCTGCAAACCATGCTTTCAGCCACTTTGTGATCTTACCTCCTGTCATGTCCTCGTTTTTCTCTGTTTTCAATTTAGCTTCATACAGATACTCAGCTTGCGTCATATACACTTCGCCCTTGTGCCATGACTTAAGCCATTCCTTTGTTGCTTCGTCACGGCCTACCGTGCGTGTACGATCACGCTCGAACATCGGTTTCTCAACCTGAGAAGAAACATCTGCAAAAGTCAATGTTGATGCGACCAATGTTGCAGCAACAAGAGCGCCTTTTGTGATAGCGTTTTTCATTTCATGATTCCTTTCTTGCGTTTTGTTTAGTGTTGCCCCTCTCCCTGGGGATAATACAAGTTGTCAAAAGTCTTTGTCACGTATTTCGCTAAATCACCAGTTGTCAACCGACGCTTTAATTCATCGCGTGTTGCACTCTGGAGATTACGGATCTCTTGGACCACAGTTGCAGCAGCCTTAAGCTGGAACACTGGCCACTCCTTGTCAAAAGTGAAATCATTCTGAAGATTAACAGGGCCGCATAATGCAATGAAACACGCGTCGTCCCCCGCAAGCTTCTCTGGAACAGAAACAATTACAACAGAAAAACGATCTCGCTCTCCTGTTTCAAGTTTCACAGGAAATACTCCAAATCGATATCTGGCAATCTCAAGCGTTCCTGTTGCTGGTTTTTTGACTTTATACGACACTGGTTCTGGTGTGGCATTGTCGTCATCAATCCTTGACGCCCATATTGCCGGTTTCAGAACAAATCCATTTTTCCCGATACCCGTTCCATCCCCCATCTCACTGATCGAGGCGGCCAAAGCCTTGTATCTATACGCATAATTCCGCTCGAAACTCCAAATAGCACGCATGTCATCTACTATCTCTTTACACGGAACAACTCTTGGCTCTGGCACGGGGAACAATATACAACATCCAGAGCATGGTCCAAGGAACAAACATGCACTCACCGTAATCATCAACATCAACCCAAAGGCAATTAGGACTCCCTTTCCATCGGTCAATTTCTTCCGTTTAACCTGTTCCTCAATTGTGTTTTCTTTATTCATGATTTTCCTTTTTTGTCTGTAGTTAATTGTTCACTCCAAGCTCTTCGAGCATCTCCTTTGCACCGGCGTGGCTTTGGGCGGCGGCGAGGCGCAGGAGCTGGATTGCTTGGCGACCGGCGCCTTGTTCCTTGCTGGCGGGATGATGCGGGTTGAGATAGAGCTTTGCAAGATTGTACTCCGCATCGGCGTAATCTTGCTTCGCCGCTTCCTTCAACCATTTCACGGATAAGCGCTGGGCTTCTTTGTCCGAAAACCTAGCATAGTAGATGCCAAGATTGTACTGCGCTTGTGCGTGGTTCTGCGCCGCCGCCTTGCCCAGCCATTCGACGGCCTTGTCGTCATCTTGCTCGACGCCAAGACCGTTCATATAGAAAAGCCCCATCTGGCATTGCGCGGCGGCGAACCCGCCATCCGCCGCCTTGCGCGTCCACTTCGCCGCCTCCTTCATGTTCTTTGCTACGCCGCGCCCATCGCGCAACATCTCCGCATAGCAGAACTGCGCCTTGGCGTCGCCACTCTCTGCCGCCGCCTTGGCATCATCGGATACAGCCGCCCTTACCGCGTGCACGCACAGCGCAAAAAGCAGCACCAAAGCAATATTATTGCATCTCTTCATTAAAGCAACCTCTATGTTTGTTCTAACATCACCGATTTTGCGTGCTAGGATTCATTCTTATTGCCAATTGGTCTTCGCATGAAATGTGATATACACGCCAAAGCACCTGTGGTTTTCATTCGAACACATGCACATAGTTGAGTATTCCCAAAGTCACCAATTTATCATTAATATATCCCAATGAAAATACTCCATAACTCTTTCTATGCAAACTGTCGATAGTTGTTGTAACATAAGCATCCTTGAGAACAAGTATGGATAACTTATCAACGAAGTTACCATTTTGATAATATTCATTCAAAGCCTTTTCAGCGTATGGACGCAATGCCTCTTTATGCGTGTCAATTCTAGGATTAAAGACAAGCAAAACTATCAAAATCACAATATATTTTATGGTTTTCATCATAACAAACCTCTATGCGTCATCGCCGACATTACGAAAAGAATCCCTTAAATCCAATTTTACACATGGATTCCGTGACTAAGGAGCCCGTCTCTGCCAAATCATCCTTTGCATATTTTCGAAATCCTTCAAGAGCACTACGTCTCGACTCAGAAGAAACGCCCTTGAGGAGATATGCTCGTGTCAATTCACCACCTTTGAGTACAACTGCAGATCCGGCAACACTTTGCACAAGCCGGACAGCAACACCTCCGACAAATTCTGAAACATCGAACAAATCACACAACTCCTCCAGGCTTGCAGCAAAGAACGATGCAAACACTATGTGCGCCCAGATCGATATTACGGTTCTAGCTTTTGGTCGAAAACCATATATGCGGAAAGTTTCATATACCAACCTCGATTTCCAGACGAACATTCCAAGACCATCACCGATCGAAGAAGAAGACACAGCCATTGTGAGGCCGGCCATAGCGGCAATTTCCAATGCTTTCTTCCTTGCAGCCTGCTCACGCTTCTCCAAGAGTTCCTTCACCGTCTTGTCAATCTCCGCTGGTCTCTCCAACGCTGATTGAAGCACGTCACGGTCTTCTTCTGGGCATGATTCGGCAGCACACATGGCTTGTGCGATAATTGCTCCTGCCTCTTCGCGTATACACCCATCTGCGGCTGTCAGTTGCTGAATCACACATGGCTCCACCAGCGGGATGTCTCGAATTGGGCAGACCATAAACACATAGACAACACCGATTGGCACCAAAAGGAACACAGCGACCACAATAAACTTTATCAAACAAAGAACAATTGACGCCCAAAGATTTGTCGTTTG
>DFGM01000133.1 GCA_002371755.1 Verrucomicrobia bacterium UBA3750
AGCGACTTCGCATCCCAGAACTTGTTCTGGTAGAAGATGCTCTGCAACGGCGGCTCCTTGGCCTGGACCTCGTTTTCAAGACGCACATCCAGCCGGACGGCCTCGTTCGGCTGATAGACGACAATCTGGTTTTCTCTCGCACTCATTCGGCTTTGCCATTTGTGCGAATATTATACCATATTTGCGGCGAGTCGTGCCGTTGTTTGCGCGAAGATTGCCGTTACATTGCGATGCAATCACAGACGCCGCTCAATGGCTTTTACCGCCCTTTAATCCACTACACAAACCGACACGCATCAGTTCGCCGACCGACGCGCATCGGTTTGTCACGGATCGACGTTGCACTTTGCGCCATGCTACTATTTGCCAATGGAAAAGCGCTGGGAATTGTCACCCCACCAGCGCCTTCCTACTGGCGTTCATAACAGATTCACAAGCCTATCGATGTTATAGTCCCGCTCCGGCCGACTCACTTCTTTTCCAGGATTACGCAAGAAGTGCGCACCTCGTGCCTGTTCACGAGATAAAAGCTCCATTCGCTGTCATCGCTTTCGCAAGTGCGAAGATTTGCAACACGATTGGACCCGACGCGCGCCAGCGCATGGCGCAGGGAAATCATGTTGTTATCGACAGTCGCGTAGTCGGAAAACGCCGAGACGTTGAATTCGTCGCATATATCCGAAGTCCCCTCGGTCCAAGGCAAACCGGAACAGAGCGGTATGAAACCGAGAAGCTGGTAGGAGAAGTTCTGCGTCAGGAACGACGCGATCGGCACCTCGCCATCGTTGATTGACGTAGCCCCGTCCCAGCGAGCGATTTCGCTATAGGAGCTGCATCCCGCGAACGCCAGAAGCGCAAGACCATACAATATATTTTTCATCGTTTCATCCTCAATCAGTTGTTGATTGCGGCCTTGCGCGGGACGAGAACGGCGGAAACGCCCATATTGGACGAGCCGAACAGCATCCCCAAGAGACCCTCGTAGCTGACGCCGGCATACGAGACGTCGGAATCAAAGTATGAAACATCGACAACGTCGCAGTTGCGCGCGCCTGCATACTTCAAAAGCGCCTCCTGCAGTTCGGCGATGCCCACGCAATCGCTGAACCATGCCGTTTCCGTTTCCAGCGTTTTTGTTTCCTCGTTCCAATTGAATCTGCCAGATCCGAGAGGGATCGTCCATAATATGTATTCGCCGGTCGTAGAAAGGCAAACGTGTTCCCGGAGTTCGCCGGCGGCGCCTTTCATGTCTATGCCGTCAAGTCTTCCGGCCTTCGATGCCGAGATGGTCGCGCAACCGGAACATGCTGCCAGCGCCAGCGCCGCCGCTGCGGGCAACATCGCTCCCAGAGTTTTTTTTGCTTTTGTCATTTTGATTTTCATCGTCTCGGGGTGTATCATGATAGTTGCAAACTATAGAAACGGCATTCGGATATTGCGACGCATTTATCTCGCACAAAGGACGCAGCGGCAGACAAATCAACTTCGGCGCAGGCTCTTCGCGAACTTTGTGGTCTTTGAGAAGGCAGAATCGAGAGAATCCAAAAGATGGTCCATCGTCTCGAATTTCTCGGTCGTTGCCATGCTGTCTATGGCCTCCATCACTGCTGGCACGGCTTTCCCTTCATAAATTGCGGCGCACATTATACCAAATTTCCAGTGCACAGCAACGCCACGCCGAAAACCGCCAAGTCGCGGCGACGTCAGACCCGCATGAAGGAGTCTGAATCGGAAATGTTGTCAAAGGCGGCGGTATCCTCCACCGCATCCTCGGCAGCCTCCGCGACATCGCGAAAGCCTTCCAGCATACGCTTCCACCCTTCCACCTGATCGACCAGCCTCCCGACCTGGGCGCAGAACGTCTCTACGTCCGTGGCGAGCAGAGACACCTTGCGGAACAGCACGTATGCGAACGTCTCTGGATTCTGGCACAACACGGCGCCATCTGTCCCGTTGAAGAGGTGGTTCGCCTTGAGCATCACCTCGCCAAACGGGCCGTTAGCCTCGGGCGGCGGAAAGCCTATTTCACCGTATATCGTCACGGCATCGTCGCTCTCGTCGTGGAGGAAGGATACTTGGATGCCGTCGATTTCCACGGCGGCGGCGCCGTCCTCCACCTTGATTTCCTGAAGTCCCGCCTTCGCGGCGAAGCCCCGCATCAGTTCATCGCATTCCATTTCTCAATTCTCCATCGTCGTTCACATTTGTGACTTCACCAAATCGGCGAGATCGGCGACCATCACCGGCGCCGCCGAACGCTCGCTATTTTCCCAATGCCTTGCGTTCTGCCGGGGTGATGGCACCCTCCTCGACCTGACGGTCGAGATAGCGCCTGAGCGCCTCCTGCGACTTGGCGCAGAATTCGTCGCTCTCCTCTTGCGTACAAAACCCTTTCTCCGCGCGCTTGCGAGAGCGCGCCATCGCCTTCTCCGCGCCTGCTATGGCGCGTTTGACCGCCGGCGGCACGCGAGGCTGGCCAAAGTCGGATGCGATACGCCTCTGCTCCGACTCAGGGAAAACGGAAAGCGGCATGACCACCGATTCCGCTGCGTTCGAGATTGTCGCCGAGCGCACGTCAAGCGCAACGACGATACCCGAAACGACGTTTCCCGCATGGTTCGTGTAGGAGTTTTCCGCCATCGCGGAATTTACGCACGCAAGAAGTGCAACGCAAAGCACGGCTCTCGACATTTCCAATTTCACCATTCCACCCTTTCTTACGGATTGATTATGACTTTCCCACCTTCGACAAAATTCGCACCGGGCTGCATTTGCTCCTCCCGCGCCGGCACCGACACGGTCGCCCTTCGCCGCCGTGATCGCACGCCCGCCAAGCAGAACCCCTCCGTCGCCGTAACGGGCGATGGCCTTGGCGTTGCCTGCGTCCATCTGGCGCAGGGCGAACTGCACGAACTGGGAGAACTGCGTATTGAACCGAACCGCCATCGTCTTCCTCTTCCCTGTATGTCTTCGCCCTGTTTACACATGCGATGACGAAGAGTTGCACTTAGCGAGACCGCAGAACGGCGGAACAGTTCATCTCCTGCGTCTTGTCCACGAGGGTGTTCCCGTGTGCATCAGACCTGCATAAAGCCGCCAGCCGCAAACATGGACGCCTCGTCTCTCTGTTCGCTTTCAGCCGTCTCCGCCTCGCGCATTCCTGCGAGAACGAGTCGCCAGTTCTCCACCTGTGCGATGACGTCTTCAAGTATCGCGCCGAACGCATCGGCGCCTTCGAGCCGCATAAGCGGCACGGGACGCATCAGCGCGTAGGCGTCCGTATCTGGATTCTGGCAGAGCGTGCCGCCGGCCGTTCCGAGGAAGAAATGGTTTGCCTTGAGCATCACAGAACCGAACTTGCCGTCTGCATCTGGCGGGGGCTGGCCGATTTCCGCATAGATCAGGGCGCTGTCCGCCTCTTCGTCGTTGACGATATTGATTTTCATGCCGTCAACGACAAGCGCGGCCGTGCCGTCCTGGCTGGCAAAACCTTCGATGCCGTATCGTTCGCCAAGCTGCGATATCAATTCCTCATAGCTCATTTTCTATTTCCTTCCAGGAAGCAGCGCGCCAAATCAGTGCCCGGAAGCGCCCAGCGCAATCCGGGCACGAATTCTCAGTTGCCAGACCGCGCATAGGCGCGAATGCCGAACTTGATGTCGCCGACGCCGTTGATGAACGTCTCGAGGGCGCTGGAGCGGTCCGCGTTGAGCGAGGACGCGGGAATGACAAGAAGCCACTTGTCGTTCCACACCGAACGGCCTACTAGACGAGTCGAAGTGAAGTCTCCGCCGGCGCGCATCGTCGAATGACGGCGGATGGTTGCAGTGGAATCGCTAGTGCCGTCGAGACCGCTCATCGTCGCAATCCACGCTTCGTCGTCAAGCTGCGAGGAGCCGACGGTGTACGGGAGCGGCATCACCTGATCGACCACATTCCAGCCGAGGACCCTCCGCGTCATGCCGGCTGGCGAGCGCATGTAGTCCGTGCCGACCGGCACTAGGTAGATGTTCGGCTCCGTCGCGAGGCCGGTCGTCGTTTGTGTCGTCAAAGCGTCGTAGCCGGCGAAATC
>DFGM01000168.1 GCA_002371755.1 Verrucomicrobia bacterium UBA3750
CACTTTCTATTTGACAAACTGGGCCACAGGCTAAATGCGCCGTGAACTAAATCACCATGGCGCAAACCCTGAAAATAGTCCCGCGGGGTGGACAATGACGCGCAGGTATGGTAAAATACTTTGCTGTCGCACATACTATATATATAAAGGAGTAGAAAGATGCTGGATGTGAAGTTGAGAATGGTCAGGAAAGCGGTGTCCCCGATCGCCGCAGTTGCATTTTCCGTCGCTTTTGCCCAGGAAGAGCCCGTTGATGCGCCGGTGAGGTTCATGGATGGAACGGAATGGCAGGACAACCAGAATCTTTCTCTCGGCAAGGAACCGATGCGTGCGGCATTCTCTTCCTTCGACGACGAGAAGTCGGCACTTGCAATACTCCCCGAATATTCTCCCCGCCAGATTTCGCTTGACGGAGAAAAGGAGTGGAAGTTCCATTGGGCGAAGAATCCAGAGGAGCGCGCGGTCGGGTTTGAGAAGGATGGCTACGATGTTTCCGGGTGGGACGCAATCAAGGTGCCGTGCTCGTGGCAGGCGTACGGCGCAAACGGCAAAGGCGGCTGGGGCACGCCCGTCTACACAAACCAGCGCTATCCGTTCCAGAAAGATTCGCCCGGCGGTTCGCGCGTCATGCTCGATCCGCCCAAAGAGTATACTTCATACGCCCAGCGCAATCCCGTGGGCAGCTACAAGCGCGAGTTCGACGTCCCCAAGGCGTGGCTGGAGCGCGGGCTTGACGTGTATCTAAAGTTCGATGGCGTCGACTCGTTTTACTATCTGTGGGTAAACGGCAAATACGTGGGCTTTTCGAAGGATAGCCGCTCTCCTTCGGAGTTCAATATCACGAAATTCCTTCGTCCCGCGGACGCGAAGACGAAGAACACCGTGGCGCTCGAGGTTTACCGCTACTCCGACGGCAGCTATCTGGAGGACCAGGATATGTTCCGCCTCTCCGGCATCTTCCGCCGGACGTGGCTTCTTGCAAGGCCCGCGAAGAAGGTAAGCGACGTGTTTGCGCGGGCGCGTCCCGTGCTGGACGGCAAGTTCGACGGTGCCTGGGAGGTGGAAGTCGATACCGACGACGGCAACGAGACTGCGCTCTACACCTGGGATGGCGAATTGGTCGGGCGTTGGGCGGCGAAACGTTTCACGGTTGTCGCGCCGAAACTCTGGAGCGCCGAGCAGCCCAATTGCTACAAGCTCGTGGTGAACAACGGCGAGGAATACGTCTCGTGCGTATTCGGCTTCCGCACGAGCGAGATAAGGAACGGGCGCTACTACTTCAACGGCAAGCCTATCAAACTCAAAGGCGCGAACAGGAGCGAGACGGACCCGATGTTCGGCCACTACGTGCCGATGTGGCGGCACGAGCAGGATATCGCCCTCATGAAGGATGCGAACTGCAATGCGGTGCGCAACTCGCATTATCCGCAGGACGATTACTGGTACTATCTGTGCGACACGCGCGGGCTTTATGTCGTCGACGAAGCGAACGTAGAGAGCCACGGCTACGGCTACGGCACTGAATCGCTTTCGCATTTCACGCGCTGGCGCAAAGCGACGGTGGAACGCAACATGGCGATGCTCGAGCGCAACAAGAACCACCCGAGTGTCGTCATATGGAGCTACGGCAACGAAGCCGGGCCCGGCGAGAACTTCGAAGCCGTGCGAAAGGCGATAAAGTCGCGCGATACGACGCGCCCGACGCACTATGAGCGCGATTGGTCTGTCGCCGATATGGACGGTTGCCAGTATCCGGGCGTCTCCTGGGTGTGGCAGAAGGCGCGAGAGGCCGGCTCAAAGAAGCCGTTCTACATCTCCGAATACGCCCACAACATGGGCAACGCAATGGGCAATCTCAAGGACTACCAGGACGCGATAGAGTCGAGCGATGTCATTCTTGGCGCGACAATCTGGGACTGGGTGGACCAAGGGCTCTACAAAGCCGACGCCGCCGGCAATCTTTATGTCGCTTTCGGCGGCGACTTCGGCGACAAGCCCAACGACGGCTTCTTCGTGATGAACGGCACTGTGCTATCCGACCGCACGCCCGAGCCGGGCTACAGCGAGGTGAAGCACGTCTACCAGAACTGGAGCGTGAAGGCGACGAACTACTTCCAGCGCATAGTGGTGCGCAACAAGAACTTCTTCACCGACGCTTCTGGCGTAATGCTCAAATGGACGCTCTTCGTGGACGGAGAGGAAGAGGATGACGGCACATTCGACCTGCATTCCCTCGCACCCCAGACCGAAGCCGTATACGACATGCCTGACGAGGCGATAAAGGCGCTCAGGTTCGGCGGCACGGTATCGGTGCGCTTCGAGTTCACCCGCGATTCGAAGCTGATCGCGTCCGACCAGATTGACCTCATGGACGACAGGAACTACCGCGCAATATCGTCCGGCGGCGGCAAAGTGCGATACAGCGAAAAGGATGGTACATTCTCGTTCAAGGCGGGCGGCGTGCTTGCCACATTCTCGCGCGCGACCGGTGCACTCGTATCGCTCAAGAAGACGGGCTGGGTTTGGGATACGGAACTCTTGAAGTCCCCCATGGCGCTCGACGCGTATCGCGCCCCGTCGTCCAACGAGGCGGGCGCTCACGCCGCTTGGAAGCAGCACTCGCTCGATAAACTTGTTCCGGGCGAGGCGGTCGTAGGCCCCGTGGAGGAGAAAGATGGCGCGCTTACGTTCACGACGCTCGTGGAATGGAAGGGCGCGGAGCCCAAGACGGCCAAACCGCTCATCTTCAAGGTGGCGACACGCTGGACAATCTACCCGAACGGCACCATCGCCTGCCAGTCGAAGATTAGGCCCTACGGTCCGAAGGTGGAGCTTGCGCGCGTTGGATATTCGTTCACGCTGCCCGAGAAGAATCCGGGCGTGGAATGGTTCGGGCGCGGGCCGTGGGAGAACTACCCGGACCGCAAGTCGGGCGCGTTTCTTGGCCGCTGGAAGCTCGATGCGAGAGACTTCTTCTTCGCGTATGCGCGCAACGAAGACACCGGCAACCGCGAAGGGACGCGCGGCGTGAAGTTGGGCGACATCACGCTCCGCACTCTGGGCGCGCCTTTCGCGTTTGAAGCGGGGCCGTATTCTCCTTCGACCCTGACTTCCTGCGTCCACCCCTGCGAACTCCCCGAAAGCGAGGAGACGTTCGTCGCGATATTCGCGGCGACCCGGGGTCTGGGCGGCGCAAGTTGCGGTCCGGGCCCGATGGAGCGCGACATAATCCGCACAGACCGCGATTACGATTTGGCCTTCACGATATCGCTCGGCGATGACGAGCTCACGGCGCGCGCTCCGCAAAGCGAGCCTCGTCTTCCAGAACTTCCGGAGTTCGCCGGTGCGGCGCTGCCGAAAATCGTGGCGTGCTCCAGCCGCGAGCCCGGCGAGGGCGACCCCGAGCACCTCGTCGATGGCGACTACGATACAATCTGGCACTCGCAATACGGCACGACCATGGGCAGCTTCCCGCACTCCGTCACCGTCAAACTCCCGAAAGAGACGCAAATAGCGAAGTTCGTCTTCCATGGACGCAAGTCCGGCGTGAACGGGCGGGTGAAGAACTGCATGATCGAGACGTCCATGGACGCGGAGAACTGGGAAAACCAGACCCATCTCGTCCTTGCGGATACGGCGCGCGGCCAGGCATACTCTTTCGACAAGCCGAAACGCGCACTCTATTGGCGTTTCACTGCTTTCGACAATCATCGAGGCGACGACTTCGCCTCCATGTCCGAGATAGAGATCGAGGAAGCGAAATAGTGCCCAAGGGGCGCAACGAAATGGACGAACCGTGAAGAAGTTGAAGCGCATAGCGATTGCAGTGTTTGTGGCGGCGGCGGTGGTCACTGGCATCATCGCAGCTTTGCCGCACATCCTGTGCGCCATCGACTGGGAGGAAATAGAAGTAGACCTTTCTGAAAATCTCAAGGGGGCGAAGGAGGGGGCGTTCAAGGATACGAAGCTCCGGGTCAAGGTTTCCCCCTCCTATCTCGGCAACGGGGAATACAAGCTTGATGCCTCCGGTTCGCTTCTCGGCTGGCCCATATCCGCCTCGGCGAAGGCAAGGACGGCGATGTTCTTCCCCGGATGCGAAGCGGAAGGGACGGCACAGGCGCGTTTCAACGGTTCGCAGCTCAAGGCGGACTTCAGGTTCAAGACGCGCATCGCATATTCTCTTCTCGGGCCCAAGATTGAGTGGGAGGCGCAGGCGGAGATGCCAAGGTCTGCTCTTACGGAAGAAGACCCCTACCTCGCATCGCTCATCAAGGCGTTCGTGCCTGATGAAACGGCGTTGAAGTTCTCCGGCGAACTGGAGTTCTACGCTGAAGCGCGCCAGACCTTGGAAACTCCTGTCGTGGAGTGGAGCGCCAAGGGAAGAATCTCCAACCTCGACGGGAGCGCGATGATAGGGGGCAAGGAACTCAAAGTCGTCAAGTTCCGCACGCCTTTCGGTGCCAAGGGAATCGCACACGCCGTAACGGTAAGCCCTATGTTCATGCGCACCGACGAGGTGGAATTCGGCGGCGTCCGGCTGGAAAACGTCTTTGCGTCGCTTCGCGCCACGGAGACTGCGCTTCTCGTCACGGAGGCCGGTGCGGAAGTCTGCGGCGGCAGTTTGCGTCTCTACTCTTTCTTTCTCGATCCGGATAAGCTCAACGCGGGCGTGACGGTATTCGTGGAAGATGTGGACGCAGGCGACGCGCTCAACAACATCAAAGGCTTTACGGGCACGGCCACCGGCAGGCTTTACGGGAAGTTCCCTCTTGTCCTGAAGAGCGGCAGCGAGATTGTGCTTGGCAAGGCGTATCTGAATTCGGTGCCGGGAGAGAAGGGCAACATCAAAGTCTACGATGCCAAGCCAATAATGGAGAGCTTGGAAATGGGAGGCGTGGCGGCCGGCGAGCGCGAGAACATCGCAAAAGCGCTCGCAGA
Organism: Verrucomicrobia bacterium UBA3750; assembly: GCA_002371755.1. Lineage (GTDB taxonomy): Bacteria > Verrucomicrobiota > Kiritimatiellia > RFP12 > UBA1067 > UBA1067. The sequence continues at coordinate 4,939 of DFGM01000168.1, forward strand.
CCTGGACTACACCGTGCTCAGGCTGGAACTGGAGCCGGAGGCGGAAGGGATGGCGCTTGTCCTAAAACTGGAAGGCAGCGCAGCCGCAAAGGGACTCGCTTCGCCTGTGCCAGTCTCTTTGCAGATCGCCTTGCACGGCGACATCGAACAACTCGTCAACTTCGGCCTTCGGGCCGCAACAAACAAGGAAAGAGGAAAGTGAAGAACGCAATTATCGCTCTGGCCGCATGCTCGCTCGCGGTTGCCGGCTGCATAAACGTGAAGACCGAAAGCGAGATCAAGCCAATCCACATCACGATGGATGTCAATCTCAAGGTCGACAAAGAGCTCGATCGCGCATTCGCGGACGAAAACCGCGCCCGGCCCAATGGCGATTTCGCCGAGATAAAGGCGATGCTGGATCGCAAGGCCGCCGGCATAACTTCGATGGCGCTTCTGGAGGCGCGCCCCGGCGCGACCGACGACGACAAGATTCTTGTCGCCGAATCGAACGCCAAGCGCATGAAGCGTTTCGAGGAGATTGCCAAGTCGAGCGGGGTGGGTGTTTCCGCCGTGCAGAAGCGTCGCGTAAAGAAGATGCGCGAGAACATCCCGGCCGGAAGCGGCGTCTGGTGGCAGGATGACGACGGCTCCTGGAAGCAGAAGTAATGCATCTTGTAGACGAAAGGACGACAAAGATGGGCAAGAAAAGATTCTTCAGGTCGGTGCTGCCTGCGTTCCTCCTCGCGGTTTCCGTAGGGCAGATATACGCATTCACCAATTTCTCTTCCGAGATCGCCTCCTATATCGGAAGCTCCCAGAAGGAGGTGCAGTTCGCCTTCTCGCTGGGCATATTCTTTCTCGGGATGGGGGCGGCGTTCTTCGGCAAGATCGTGGAGCGCAACATACGCCTGTCGACAATCGTCGGCACGTCGCTGTTTCTTTCCGGGCTTCTCGTCACGGCGTTGGGCATATCGATGAAGTCTCTGCCGCTCGTATATCTCGGCTACGGCGCACTCGTGGGCACGGGCACCGGCATCATCTACATCTCGCCTGTGAAGACGATGATGCTGTGGTTCCCGGAGCACAAGGCGATTGCCGCGGCCCTGCCCATCATATCGTTCGGGCTCGGGTCGACTCTCTCGACCATAGTATACCGCGGTTTCGGCATCGGCGGCCCAGATTCCATCTTCATGATGCGGTTCAACGGCTTCTACGATATCTTCCACGTCGCTTCGGGCGGCATCGGCATTTCGCGCGTCTTTTGCGCCCTTGCCGCTTTCTACGCTTTGCCCATGCTGACTGCTTCGTTCATCCTGAAAAAGCCCAAGATTCAGGTGCAGAGCTTCGGGCACAATCTCGCCAAGCTCGAGTTCAAGTATCTCCAGCTTGCCAAGGATACGTTCTTCCTCCGGGCGTGGCTCTTCATGTTTCTCAACATCTCCGCAGGGCTCTGCCTCATACCTCTTGCCAAGCAGATGATGGCCTCGCCCGAGGTTGGCTACTCCGATTCGCTCACTACGGCCATAGTGGCGTTGTGCGGCATCATGAACGGCGGAGGCAGATTCCTCTTCGCCTGGTGGTCGGATAGGCTCGCGAAGAGGATAAACATCCTTCTTATCATCCTGGCGATATCTTTCGGCATAATGACTCTGAGCTATTGGCCGCCGGTGATAGGGCTTGCGCTCTTGGTGATAAACGCGTGCTATGGCGCGGGATTTTCCGTAATCCCCGCGATTCTTGCCGACCATTACGGCATGACGAACATCTCGAAGATACACGGTGCGGTGCTTTCGGCGTGGGGATTCGCCGGGCTTGCGGGCAACCAGGCCGCGATATTCGTATCGAACAACTTCGGCGGCTACGCCGCAGTGGTGACCATGCTCGTCGCGGCATACGGGCTCAACGCCGTGAACGTGCTCACCCTGATGCGCACCAAGACTGCGCGAAACGGCAAGTAGGCGAAAGGCTGTGCAATGACAATAGTCACCAAGAGAATAACGTTCGACGCGGCGCACATCCTGACCAACCACGCGGGGCTGTGCAAAAACCTGCACGGCCACACATACCATGTGGATATATCGCTCGCCGATACGGCCGCGGACGCAGAGCGTTCCGATATGGTGATGGACTTCAAAGAGATAAAACAGCTCGCCACGAGGCTCATCACCGACCGCTTCGACCACGCGTTCATCTACAATACCGCATCTCCCGGCGAGTCCGAAATCGGAGCGCTCGTCGAATCGCGCGGGATGCGCACGGTGCCTTTGCCGTTCCGTTCTACCGCGGAGAACCTGGCGAAACTCTTCTACGACGAACTGAAGGCGCACATTCCCGCGCTTGTCGCGGTGAAGGTGTGGGAAACACAGGATAGTTCGGCAGAATACCGCGCATGACTTTTATCGAAACAATCAATCAATCAATCAAGGAGAACAAAACATGAAGAAACTGGCTATATTGGCTGCACTGGCCGCTGTTGCGGCCGGATGCTGCACGGCAAGCCGCGATTTCGGCGTGACGAAATACGGCGAGAAGGCGAAGCTCTACACGCTGCGCGGCAAGGGCGGACTCGTAATGGAAGTGACCGATGCGGGCGGCAAGGTGGTGCGCCTTCTCCAGCCCGACAAGTCCGGCGAGCTCAAGGATATCACCATTGGCTTCGACGATGTGAGCGGCTGGGAAAACACCGACCCCTATTTCGGCGCCATCATCGGGCGTGTCGGCAACCGCATCGCCCAGGGCAAGTTCACTCTTGAGGGTAAGGAGTATGCCATCGAGTGCAACGATACCGATCACCATGCGGCCCTCCATGGCGGCCCGCGCGGCTGGGATGCCTATGTCTGGGACGCCGAACCTTTCACCGATGGCGACGATGTGGGCATTTCCTTCTCTAAGATCTTCCCGGACGGCGAAGGCGGATTCCCGGGCAAGGTGGGCGCGAAGGTCACTTACACCATCACGCCCGACAACGTCTGGAGAATCTCCTATTGGGCCAAGACGGATAAGACCACTCCCATCAACCTCACACAGCACGTCTATTTCAACATGAACGGCGAAGGTGACATCCTCGACCAGGAGCTCATGATCGACGCCGACAAATATCTCGCCGTCGATGCCGACCTCGCACCTGTCGGAGAACCCGAACTCGTGGTGGGCACGCCTTTCGACTTCCGCACCTTCCACAAAGTCGGCGAGCGTATAAACGACCCTGACCGCGTCCTGCAGTATGGCCCCGGCTACGACCACAACTGGTGCCTCAACGGCGAAGGTTTCCGCAAAGTGGCCGAGTTCCGCGGCGAGAAGCGCGCTGTGGAAGTCTGGACCGATCAGCCCGGCCTCCAGTTTTATGCAGGCAACTTCATCAATCCTGAGTGGACGATGAAGGGCGGGCGCAAGATGGTCTACCGCGGCTGGCTCGCCCTGGAGACGCAGCACTATCCCAACACGCCCAACCGCCCCGACTTCGGAAGCATATACGTGAAGCCGGGCGAGACGTATTCCACCGTCACGGAATACCGTTTCAAGGCACTCTGAGAAGTCTGACAGGCAAATGCCATATCTCCTCCAGCCGCTTCTCAAGATACGTGCGATGCGTGAAGACCGCGCCGCGGGCGAATTGACCGTGGCGCGGCGCGCCGTGAGCGTGGCGGAAGAGGCGGTGGAGGAGAGGAAGAAGGAACTTGAAGAGTTCGAGCGCACCAAGGAAGAGCGTCGCGACCGCATATATGACGCCATCATCGGCAAAAGCATCACCTTCGACCAGCTCTCGCTCGCCCAGGAAGGCGTGGCGCGAATCGATCAGGAAGGAGTGTTGAAGCTCGACAACGTCCGGCAGGCCGAACGCGAACTCCAAGAGAAGGAAAATGCGGCGGAAGCGGCCCGGAATGTCTTTGTGACGGCGACAAAGAACCGCATGAAGATAGACGAGCACAAGGCGGTGTGGAAGCAGGAAGAGGCGAAAGCCGAGGAATCCCGCGCCGAAGGCGAACTCGAAGACTTTACGGGAAGAAAGCAGGATCTCGATGGTTGATGGCTTGAAGTTCGACCCCGCCGTGATAGGGCGCTTGAGATCGCTTATCCCTGATACAAGCGACGTGCGTCCGCTTGAGATTCCTCTTTCCGTGGTGGAAAGGTTCGAGCGGGCGATGGGAGTTGATTCTGCGCCCAATGCCGCTCCTTCGCCATTGCAGGCTTTCTTTGCGTATTCGGCAGGGGGCGGCGGCACCCAGCTCGATTCTGCCGCACGGGATATCGCTTTGGCGCTGGAAGACGCCGCCTGGCGCGATAGCGGAGCCTGCTCTATTTCAATCATATTGAAGCCGGATGTGCTCGACGGCTCCGAGATTCGGCTGACGGCGCGAGGCCGTGAGGTGGATGTCTCGATCATTCCGGCTACAGCTTCGGCAGGCGATTTCGTGGCGAGATCGATTCCGCAGCTTGAATCGCATCTCGCATCGCGTTTGCGATCATGGTCTTTCAGAATAACCGTCTGCAAGGAGCATGGACGGGATAAATCAAGGAACAGCAAATGAAACCTATCGAAATACTTTCCGCAGTCCCGCAGTGGGCGCATAAGACATCCCGCGAACTTCTGATGTCGCCGGCATGGTCTATGCCGTGCCGTTTTGGCGAGAAACAGTGCGTTTTGCGCAAGGAAGAAACGAGACTTGCAGAGACGTTCGATTTGAAAGTCTCCTTTGGCGGCAAAGCGAACATACTTTCTCTCGCGCCGTCGCCGGCCTTCAAGGAACTCGGCGCCGTCTGGCAGAGCCGCGCGGCAGTGCCAAGCCCCATCCTGCTTGCACTTGTGGAGAAGGATTGTGCAGGGCTTTTCCAACTTCTCGAAAACGCCGTAAGGGAAGAGTTGAAGGTGGAAGGGCTCGCCACGCCGGAGGAAACCGAGGCGATATCGCCGCGCGAGGAACGGGTGTTCTTCAAACTGGAAGAAGCATCCGGCGCGCTTTGCGTCTTCGCCCTGAAAGGCTCTGACGATATTTGCGAGGCGTTCGGCGCATTGAGAAACATCGATCCGGCGAACGACGCGGTGCGGGAGACTAGGCTTGATGCGGAAGTCCAGTATGCGGCGTTTGTCCTGAAAGCGGACGAGTTGGCGTCTCTTGCGCCCGGAGATGCGCTTTTGCTGCCCGAGGTGGGTTCTTTGCAGAGCGTATATATAATCGAAGGAACGCTCGCGGCAAACTCCGATGGCGTCGCTGCGTGGGAAGACGACGGCATTTTGCGTGTCGTCAGTGCGGAGAAGGTGAAACTTTCGCTAGGCGCGGTGCTTGACGGTCTTCTTGCGGCGCCCCGTCCCGTGGAAAACGCCCAGCTCAGGCTTGTCAAATCCGGCACAATCCTCGCGTCAGGCCATTTCGGCTCCGTATCCGCCCACCCCGCCTTTATCTGCGAATAGCAGGTTGCGCCTTGGCATCCCTTCGACAGCGCAGGCCGTCTTTGGAGATAATTAGTCCAAGAAGAGCCAATGTCGCTTCTTCTTAGCGGTTTTGGCTCTTCCCCACTGCCGAAACCCGACTGCCCGCAAGCCCCGATCCGCTTCATGCGCATCGCCCGGGAATCCAATGGGCATTGGATTCGGATTCAATGGGCATTGGATTCGGATTCAATGGGCATTGGGTGCGGGAGTGACGGGCATTGGGTTGGGCAACGTCGCGGTAGGTATAATGGGAACTAGCT
>DFGM01000180.1 GCA_002371755.1 Verrucomicrobia bacterium UBA3750
CATGCCAGCCGTTGTCGTTCTTCTCGCGCGGGAGGGTTCCACTCCAGCGCGACTGCGGCCCCTTGACCTTCGTTTCGGACGTCACGATGACCTTCATGCCGTTTTCCGGCGCGATCCACGGCCCGCCTGAACTCGACCAGCCGGAGCAGTTGGCAAGACAGATTTCAAGACCGAGCCGCTTCGCCTCTTTGTGCGCGTATGAAAGGAGGTCGTACCAGTCCGCCGATGCGAACTTCACCGGTCCTGGCGGCACGGCGCATCCGGCGTCGAATATCTGGACGCCGCCGATGCCCGCCTTGGCCAATGCCTCGAAGTCGCAGGTGATCCCCTCCTTCGTGACATTTCCGTTCATGATGTGATACCAAGTGTGCGGCCTCGCCGATGGCGGAGGTGCCACAAATCCTTCCTCAAGAGAGAGTGCAGCAGACGGCAAAACCGTCCCGTCAGGAAAACGCACTGAGAATAGCGGCGGGTTTGCAATGACAGGCGAAATTTTCCATTCAACGATCTCGCCTTCCTTCCATTCGATATCGACAGAGAACCCACCCTGCGCACGAAGTCCCTTGACGCGACCTTCCCTCCAGACCTTCGGCAGTGCAGGCAGAAGGTCTATGACCACATTCCCGTCCACATCACGGCGGTGCGACTGCATCAGCATTTCCGCAATCGCCGCCGTCGCGCCGAAGTTCCCGTCGATCTGGAACGGCGGATGCGCATCTAAGAGATTTGCATAAACGCCGCTTCGCCCCTTCTTCCTGCCGTCCTTTATGAATACCGCAGGGCGCAACAGACGATGAAGGAAAGAATACGCCTTGTCCCCATCAAGAAATCGCGCCCACAGGCACATCTTCCAGGCGGTCGACCAGCCTGTGGATTCATCGCCGCGCGCGAGGAGCGATTTCTTAGCCGCCATAAACAAATCCGGCGTCTCCGGCGTTATCTGCGCCGAAGGATAGACCGCATAAAGATGGCTGAAGTGGCGGTGACGATCTTGCGGGTCGTCCATATCCAGCGTCCATTCCTGCAGCTGCCCCCACTTGCCGATGTGGTCGGGTTCGATTTCGCCAGCGCACTTGCGGAGTTCAGCCGCGTATTGCCGGTCTTTGCCGAGTGCCGTCGCCGCATCCGCCGTCGCATTCAAAAGATCCCGCACGATCTGATGATCCATCGCGCAGCCGGGCTGCAGCGCAGACCCGCCTTTCGGACCGTGTTCCGGAGAAGAAGATGGACACACCGTCAGTTTTCCCGTCCCCGGATTGCGAACCATCTGGGATAAAAAGAAATCCGCCGCGCCTTTCATGGTTTCGTAGTGCTTCGCGAGAAACTCCTTGTCTAACGTGTGCAGCCAATGCTGCCAAATGTGCATGCAAAGCCATGCGCCGCCCGTCGGCCACATGCCGCACAAAGGGCCAGAATTTGGCGACGCCCTGCGCCACACGTCAGTATTGTGATGACCGACCCATCCCGGCGCCCGATAGACATCCTTCGCATATTCCGCACCATGCACCGAAAGTTCGTCCGTCATGCGCCACAGCGGCTCTGCGAGTTCCCCAAGCCCTGTCGTCTCCGCCGGCCAGTAGTTCATCTGCGTATTGATGTTGATCGTGTAGTTGCATCTCCACGGCGGAGCCATGTGCGGATTCCATATCCCTTGGAGGTTTGAAGGTTCCGTGCCTGGTTGCGAAGAGGATATGAGCAGATAGCGCCCGTACCTGAAGAAAAGTTCCACCAGCCGCGTATCGTCCGTTCCGTCGAAATCGCGAATCCGCTCGTCCGTCGGTTTGCCTGGAGACCTGTCCACACCTAGTGAAAGCGTACATCTGTCGGCAAGTTCGCGGTAGAAGCCAGAATGAGATTCTAGAGCCTTGCCATACGGTCTTGCCATCGCCTTTGCAAGCAATTCCGCGCTTTTCGCGTCAGGATCGTCCGAAAGGTCGCGGAAATTCTTGAGATTCGTCGCGATAGTCACGTAAAGAATTGCGGAATCCGCCCCCCTGATGACGATCTTTCCTTCGCGTACTTCCGCAACGCCGCCTTCCGCCTTTACTCCTACCCGCCCGGTGAACTTAAGCTTCCCGCCTTTGGAGCGCGACGAATCGCCTGTCGCCCCCCGGAGGACAAGCTGGCCGTTCTCCGCAATGCATGGCGAATTGTGGGGTGAAACGATTGTCGCCTCGAATGAAACCCCGCCCTTTTTGTCCGCCGTTATCCGATGAAATATTGCACCGTCCGTGAAACTCGCGAACGTCTCGCGCATGAACGCAACTCCGCCGCGCAAAAAAGCCGTCCGCGCCACTGCGTCGTCCAACGAGAGTGTCCGCTTGTAATCGCCTGTCCCGCCGGCCGGCAGGATGTGCTTGACGACAAGTTCGCCGAATGGCTGGTATGCCCCGCTCTGTCCGAATTTGTCCGGCAGGGTTTTCATCGCCTCTTTGGTATTGCCTGCAATAAGCAGTTCACGGCACATGGAGATTGCCTCCGCCGTTATCGGCTCGTCACCGCGCTCAACGGGGCCTCCTGTGACTATCGTGTCCTCGTTGAGAAGTATCCGCTCCTTCTCAACGCCGCCAAACGGCATCGCGCCGAGCCGCCCGTTTCCGAGAGGAAGCGCCTCCATCCATTCGGAAGCAGGCGTGCGATACTCAAGACCGGGAGAGTCTTCCGCGACGGCAACTAACGACGGGGCGGTTGCCGCAAAAAAGAATGCCATGGTTATTGCCTGACGCATCATTGACGCTCCCCTTTGAAAAGTTCCCTGATTTTCCGTGCGGCGAGCTTCTCCCGCCTGTGGATGTCGAAAAGCCCCGCCATGTTCAGCCCCAGAGGCTTCGTACGGATGTCGGAGCCGCCACGGAAATACGTACGCGAATCGGCGAACTGCCAGACCGAGACGCCTTGGTAGCTTCCGCTTTCAAGGGCGAATCCAACGGACGCGGCGAGGTATTCCGCCTGAAAGTCCTCGCTCCACTGCGGTGCCGCACCGTCGCGCTCGCCGTAGAGAGAATAGCAACCCGTCTCGGAAATCACCACAGGCTTGTCAGGATACTTCTCCCTAAATTTCGCCGCAACTGCGCCAAAGCGGTTCGTCACCGCATCCGAAAGGCTCTCATGCGTCGTTGCAGTGCCGATTGCCTGATGCCACGCCGGATAAAGATTCACCGCGACGAAATCGGTCTCGGAGTTGGCGATGTCCCTGTCCACGCGATTGCAGGCGAACGTCACGAGATGCCCAGTATCTTCCGTGCGCAGCACATCCACAATGCGCCGGACGAGGAGTCGCCCCTTCTCGGATGTGGAATCGCATTCGTTCAGGAACGAGTCGATGACGACAGACGGATGGTTTATCGACTTCCGTGCCATGAGCCTCGCCTGCTCAAGTTGGAGTTCGGCGAATTTGGAATTTGCCAACTGCCGTGCCCCATTGCCCCAGCCGAGCGTCTCCTCCCAGACGAGAAGTCCGGCCTCGTCGCAGAGATCGAGAAATTCCTCGCAAGGCGTGTAGTGCGCCGTCCTGACGATGTTCGCTCCAAGCCCCTTGATGAGCATGATGTCGCGCCATACGGATTGGCGGGAGGTCGCGTAGCCGTCGGCATAGTCGGAATCATGGCGTCCGACGCCCTTCAGGAACACCGGCTCGCCGTTCAGTAAGAACCTGCCACCCTTGCACTTGAACTCGCGAATGCCGAATTTAGTTGTTAGTGCGCAGTCGTTAGTGGCTAGTTTATTGATGGTGAGCGTATGAAGATTCGGCGACTCCGGCGACCAGAGTTTGAAGTCCGGAACATGAACGAGAGCGCGTCCGTTCCTGAACTCCGCCGAAACCTCGTTCTTTCCGTCGAAAACGAGCACGGCATCGAAATCGCGCTTGGCGAAGTTCGCGGCCTCTATCTCGACCGTGCCGCTCCTGTAGTCTCGCGTGCGCACAAAAAGTCTGCGGTTGTCGAACGACAGTTCCACGCCGTGGTAGAATCCGCCTGAGGCGAGGAAATCGTAGTTTGGACGGAACAGTTCCTCATCGCCCGAAAGGGGCGTATTATCGATTGCGGCGGCAAGAACGTGTTCACCGGCGGCAAGAGCGCCAATCGGGAATTCAAGTTCCGACCACGCAAGGCTGGACGCGCCGATCTCGCGCCCGTCGAGCCAGAACCGTGCCCGAAGCCCCATCCCCTTGACTACGAGGCAGGCACTCGGTGCATCGCGCCAGACGGAGAACGTGCGGCGATAGCTGCCGACACCGCGCTTCATCCGCCAAGGCGGCATCATGTCGAAGCATCCCGGCACGGGCATCTTGCCGTCCGCCGTGAATTCCGCTGTCGCCTCCGCAAGAGCCCCGCCCTCGCTGAATGAGAAATCCCACAGCCCGTTCAAAGACAGCGTTTCCATGCCGCAGCATTCAGCCGCGCACATGGAGAACGCCGTCGCCAAAATCCGGCAAAACGCAGATAGCGGCTTTACCGTCCTCATTACACTATCTCCGCAGATTAGTGGAACGAGATAATGAGCCCGGTGCGGAAGTATATCCCGGAAGATTCCTTTGCCGCGTTGCGCTCCTGTCCTGCATCAACGCGCCTGAATGTGAGCGATGCAAGGTTTGACGGCGCAGCCGCCCAAGTGACGACAGGGATGGAGCCGCATGTCGTCCTTTCACCCAGCACAAGACCTATCGCGGCGTTGTCCGCAAACGACACCGCATTGTTGTCCGCCGCGGACGATGCCACATTCCACGGTTCGGTCTTTGCCGAGAGGTCGAAGGATGAGCCGCTCTGCATTGTGACTCCGTAGAAATAATCGGACTTCGGCGTGAAAGTTCCGTAGACGTTTATCGCCCCAGACGAAGAATCGTAACTGTTGGCATTAGTCGTTTTCGCATCCGTAAAGTCTTTGACGTTCAGGGTGCCCGCAATCGCGAGTGCCGTGCTGGACAATATATCCGCATTGTCCGTAGCGTCGCATGTCTTCTCCGCCGGGACATACAGCCAGCCGCCGTTTACAGCGAACGTTCCGTTGGAGACGACCGCGCTGCGCATGACGAGAATTTCGTCCTTCGCAATTTCCGCGCGAAGCGTGTGTCCACCGAGATTGAGAACCGCACCGTCGTTAAAGCCGTATGTGTGCCGGACGGCGAACGTCGAGTCCTTCGTGAGCGTGATGTTGCCGAGGAGCGCGGCTGATGTTGCATTCGTCGCCGCATCCCACTTGCCACTGGAGCCGAACAAGTCCTTGGAATTCTGAAGCGTTCCTCCGTCGAGGACGAATGAGCGACCGTTCCAGCCGACGTAGCCGTCCATATCGAACGTCCCGCCGTCGCGGACTGTCACCGTGCCGCCGACGGGAAGAATCGTGTAGTTGCCGTTGGAACCAAGCTTCAGCGTGCCACCGCGCACTTCCGTGCCGCCCGTGTATGTCTGGCCGGCTTTGCTGACCGTCAGGACGCCGTTGCCGTCCTTGACAAGCTTGACATTCCCATCAATCAAAACGGAACAGCTGGAGGCCACACCGGGCGTCGTGACGGTCAGCGTAGTATCGTCGGCATTCTCGCCGCGCACGAATGCCGTCTCCGATGCACTTTTGAAGAACGTCTTGCCAACGCGATCGTAAAGCCCCGCCGCCGATGCGCTTTCGCTATACACTGGCACCATGTCAAGTTTCAGGTTCCCGTCCTTGTCGTAGAGACGGAACCAGCAAAGTTCGCACTTGGCAGCGTAATTTTTCTTGGCTTGATCAGAGTCCGACACCGTCAGGATGAAAAACGAACCATAAGGGGTGAAGTCGTTGGACGGCGTAATGTTGAACCCCTTGTCCTCGCCATCGACAAACGCCGTCCTCGTGTAGCCGTCGAAAACGATCTCATGCGTCTCGCCAGCACCCATAGAGTATCTCGGCGCACCATACATGTTCGCCACGTTATTGAAGTCGAAGCGCAGTCCTCGTTCGTTGCCATTGTTCGGATCTACCGGTTGCTGCCAGCATGTAAATGTCTTCAATGTTCCCGATTGACGGGCGCTGTAGAAACACCGTGTCGAAGAAACTTCCGTCGGCTTGAGCTTCATTTCAACACGGTCGGTCGCCGCAAGCTCCATATACGATGTGGGTATCTCGATGTACTGGCTACCCGTCGCAGTTATGGACTTGAGGACGGTGTAGCCGGCAACAGTCTCGTTCGTGCTGCCGCCGTTCACGACGAGTTCCGCAGCGTCACCATCGGCAGTATTTGTGACGCCGGAGGCATCCGCCACACCAGTATGGAAGTTTTTGCTAGAGGCGTAGAATGTGTCGGTCTTCCTGTCATAAAGACCCGTCACGTTGCCATCTTTCTTGACAGCGGGGCGAAGTTCATGCTTCAACGTCCCGTCGGAACCGTAGATGAAGAAATAGTAGAGGCTTGCGCGGGGGATATATTGAGTATCAGAAATAGGCGTTCCATTATTGGAAATATAGAAGATGCAGAGCGGTGCGGAGGCTTCATAAGAATCAGGGAATGCCTTGTTGAATGTTACGGCTGAACCGTTGATCGAACACGCTTTGGTGTTTCCATTGAAATCGACTTCGTAGGTCTCGCCGGCAGTCCATGTTGTAGGTGCCTTGACATCATTTGCCTTTGCGCCGTAATCCACGCGCAATTGTCCGGCGTTCTGGTATGCGATTGCAAACTGCTTGCTGCTACTGGAAACACGAGAACAGAAGAAGAACGACTGTGCAGGGCCGGCTGCATCGTAGCGAACCTTGAAGACAACACGATCTGTGGCATCAAGGACGATATCAGTATTGATATAGCCAAGAGTGGTGCTTGATGTCCTGATAAGCGCAAGATCCTTGTAGCCGGCGACAACGCCTGTCGCATTCGTGATTACACCCGTCTCCTGCGCGATGTCGGCGACGGTCAAGTTGTGTCCGGCGAGATTGATCCGCGCGCCGGGCTTGATTGTGACAAGGCCATCCGCAGACCAGTCGGCGTCAGCGGCGAGCGTCACGTCTTCATTGACGACACGCTCCGCAAATGCCGCAACGGGCATGACAGCCGCCGCAAGCATAAATGCGGCAAATGCCGCGATTCCCGATTTGATGTGTTTCATTTTGTTTTCTCCTTTGGCTTGTTTTCACGCAGTTCGCGGAAATAATATTCGATTTCGCTGGCCTTGGTCGTCTCGCGTCGCGCCTTGACGCCAAGCGCCTTTACGTCGGCAATCCACTTCTCGACCGCTTCGGCTCGTGTCGCCGGGCGCGTCCACTTGTATCCGGCTTTAGCGGCGGCATTTTTCAGCGCATCGTAGCCGAGAAGCATATAATGATCAACCGAAAGACGCTCGCGGCGAACGCGCGAAGCAAACTCTTCGCCGTCCTTCTCAGCTGCCGCGACCGCATCGTCCATCAGTTTCGCCGCTTCCAGCTTGTCTGCGGCGGACATGAACGAAGCGTCCTTGTGCCCGCACTTTACTATCCGTTTTGTCTTGCGAGGGGCGTTGTCGACGACACCTATGAACTTCTTCAGAATCGGCGCGGCGGACTTTCCGTAGTAGCCTTCGATGAACTCGTCCATGAGCCGGTTCTCGTCATCGTCCGGATTCCAGAGAAGATGCGAAACGACATAGTGCCGCAAGGTCGCGAACGACCCGGCGGAGCAGAGCGCGTCTCCCTGCTCAAATACACCAACCGCGCCGTTCGCAGCGAAAAGACGGATGTTCGGCGCCATGACGGAGATGTTGGGGTGCGGCAGCATGTAGCCCTGAAAATTGGCGAGGTAGTCCCAGATGAAGAGGTTGCCTCCGGCGACGCGTTTCCAGTCCTGAAGATCCTTCACAAACGTCGCCTCGCGAGGCGGCAGGGGGTCGGTGAGTGGACGCGCAAAGTCGCATGAGATGTCGCACACTCTCACCACGACATTGTGCCGGGCACGCGTCTTCGTGGGTGCCTTGCGCGTGAACTGGTAGGCGAACGTGTCGATGCGAACGTTCGGGAACTCCTTCTCTACCGCCTCGGCGACGTCGTTCGCAAATCTTAGGTACGGTCCGGACGCCGCTCCGCCGTCTTCGTCCATCATCGCCTTGCACTTTTCACATTCGCATCCGCCACCCCAGTCGTTCTGCGATACCTGTATGAAATCCACGGACGAATCCTCGCGCAGACGCCTCAACGTTTCCTTGATATAT
>DFGM01000048.1 GCA_002371755.1 Verrucomicrobia bacterium UBA3750
CACCGCCCGCGACGCGAAGGAGATCGCCAAGCTGTTGGCAATGCTGCCATGAGCGCCGTTGGAAAATTGAAACGCAAGCCCCTTGAAAAATGGGCCTTTCGCGGGGTCTGTCCCCGCCCAGTTCGAAAGACTTTTCTGCCAATAAATTTATGTGCATATGATAGCATAATATGACACTATCTTGCAATGATTCTGGTGAAGTGTGCCCGTCGCGTTTGACCGCGCACACTGACAACCTAATCGACGGTGGGAAGTGCAGCTGAACGCCGCCAAAATGGAGGCGTAGCCAACGAATGCCGCGTATACTACGCCGATCTTTGGGGCTTGGCGGTTGGTTTCAAAGCCCAAAGAATATGGTTGCAATCTGCCACCCGCTTAGGTTTGGAATAACAGCCACGCGCTCGTTCGCCGCCGCGCCATGCTCCAAAGCGATGGGTGAAAGCCTCAGCTTGACACCCTGCAAGAACGCTCTTTCCGACGCTGGATTGCGCACACGCACCTTCAATTCATCAGTGTCGCCTATGGAAAGATTCAGTATTGTCACGCTGTCGAGCGTGCCGTCCTCGCGAACGCGCGGCAGTATGCGAAGCGGACGAACGGCATCGATTCGGACGGGAAAATTGCCGCCCGTCGCCATGTCGAGATCGTCCAGCAGCTTTGTGCGGCGGCTGGCAAGCGGATACTTCTCGATGTCGTCAACCTCTACTTCGACGCCTTTCGCAAGCAGGGCCTTGTCCGCCTCGGTCAGCGCAACGCGCGACTTCGCAGTAAGATACCACACATTCGGCATCGCCTCCGCCACTGTCACGGGAATCCCCGCGCAAGCAAGATCCAAGTCCTTTGCATCGCGCAGATCGAAGTCCGCCGTCTCAAGTGCCGCCGAGCCGAGAAACCGCGCCACTCCGCCGAGCCGAGTACGGCGCGTCGATGCCGCCAACCGCTCGAAGTACGGACGCGTCTCGCCCAAAGTCCGCACAAATCGGTCGTATTCCTCAATCGGCTCAGGTGCGGACTGAGAATACCAGTACAGTGAAAGCGAATCGCATCCAGACGCCAGCGCAAGGGCGCACTCCGTCATGATCGCTCCAGGCGACTTGTGAAGCACATGCCGCGGATAAGTATCCTGTTCATAGCATATGCTCGCGACGAGATTGCCGTAGCCACGGCAACGCTCGGCTTCACGAGCGACGCTTAGGCACTTCTTAACCATGCCGCGCGGTTCAGCTTCCGTGTAATAGCCCGCGCCGGGTCGAATCCCAACTGGCCGGCAATCCTTGCCCGACAGCGCCTTTAGAAGCGGGAGGTAGCTGCTGGCCGTGTAAACCGTATCCGCCCAGACAGACTGGTAGGCTAGGCGGCACGGGCTATTCAGTTCATCGACCGCCGAGCGCACCGCCGCCGCGTAGGCCGCAAGCGACTCGGCGTTGAACTCAAGCCACGTCGCACGAACCGGCTCGCGCTCTGCCGCGGAGAATAGCCGCTCCGCAAGAGACTCGCGCGTCCAGCTGCCACCCGTCTTCGCGTTGAAAGCGGCAATGCAGCGGTCGCAGAAGCATCCCATCGGCTTGGAGATTCCAAGCCGAAGATCGTCGTCAAGCCAGTAGGACGCCGGGTTAGAGGCGCCGATCACAGCCTTCGCGTAGGCGCGTTCGTAGGCAATCACTTCAGGCGAGCGCGGACAGAGGAAGTGTATCGTCTTTCCAGTCCGATCCACTTGCCAGGCGTCGGCGGAAAATGGCTGCTCGCCCGGCTTTGGTGCGCCGTCATGCGCCTCGCCATGTCCAAGGGTCAGGCCCTGCTGGTAAGAAAGAGCGATGCCGACCTCGTCGCAGAGCGGACGGAACCGCGCGAAGTCGGCGCAGGCCTTCGCCGCCATATCCGGCGTTTCCCTGCCGCCCGTCGCAAACCAGAACTCGTCACACGCACCGCGATGGCGGCGATGGCAGTCGATCAACTGCTCGAACACCATTGGATAATCATTGACGGCTTCGGTATGGCGAATCACGATGAAAGGCCATTCCCCGCGTCCGCCCCGGTCCATGTCCCTCCCTGCACCATGCAGCGCAACGCCGCAGACCGTCGCCGCCAGTATCGTCATAAGGTTCTTCATCTTCATAAGATGGATAATCCGGTTCATCACGGTTTGACTCCGCGAAGGCCGGCAACAAGCGCCCGCTTTCGCGCATTGTCCGCAGACGGAGCAAACTTGGCGTTCGACGCGCTGTCGCCCTTGGTCACGACGTGCTCAACGCTCCACCCCGGCCACTCGCGAAACGCATGGTAGCACCAGTCCCACCGACATTCGTTAAGCATCTCGACCACGTCGGCGATCCACTGCCCACATCCTTCCGCATATGCGATCGCGGAGAACTCTCCGACGAAGATGTGAGCACCAAAGCGCCTCTCGAAAGCAAGCACAGGCTCGATAATCCGCCGAAGCCCTGCCGCATTCCATCCCTTTGCGTCGTCTGGATATGCCGCGACGACATCCTTGAACTGAGGCAGAACCTTCTGGTGCGTGTACTCGAAAGGTTCGTACATGTGAAACTGGTAGAAGATGTTCGTCATATCCACAGGCGCCATCGTCTTGAACGCCGAAGGAGCGCACCACGCGACATCGTTCATGCACGACACGATTACGGGCGTCACCGGGTCGATGGCTCGAACCGCGCATGCGGCGCGCCGCTGTATTTCGAGGTAGTCGCAATGCTTAGGCGCGCCGAACTGCGTAGGCTCGTTTATGAGGTCGTACGCATATATGCCGTCTTCGCCTTTTGTCTTGCGGACTATCTTCTCCCAGCAGTCGACGAAGAAGGAGGCCCAGAGCGGATTGTCCATCATCTTCATACCGGAACCGCCGCGACCGCCCGGCGGCACGTGCATGTCCACTACGAGAGGAATGCCGTATTTGCGGGCGAGCGGCAGTGCCTCGCCCGTAAGCTGGTCCAGTTTCCAGTCCAGCCACTTCGCAAACCCCTGCCTGTCGCCCGTCTTACCTTTCCATTCGTCGCCGAACGGATACATTTGGCAACGTGCGACCGTGGCTCCCCACTTCTTCAACGTTCTGAAATCTTCATCGCTTACGGAAACCTGCGAAAGCATGACGCCGCGAACCTGCGGACGACGCGCGACGTCGTCCGTGTATCTGCATTTGAAAGCGGTCATTTCCCGCCTCCATCCTCTGACTGGCCATGGACATACCGCACAATACGCCCGCGTTCGCGGCGATAGGGCTGCGTCCAGGCGGTCTTCGTCGGCGGATGCATCTTTGCGAGCGCGTTCGGATAAACCGCAGGCTCGTCGGATTCGACCCTTGCGCGTATGTAGAGATCGTCGGGCGCAAGTGCGCACGATGCCACGGCATCCTTGCCCGCACCAAATGAAACGCTTTTCACGACCGCGCCTATCTCATCGGAATAGACTGGCAGATTCCTTACGGGACGGTCGCCCTTGGCAGGGATAGCAACCGTTCTTATAGGTTCGACGTCTGCATGGATCTTCGTGGTTATGAATTTGACGGTATATTTCACGCCTGGCTTCGCAGGGACGGAGACCTTCAGTGTGCCGCGAGTCCTGTCAAACGATATGTCGCTAAAGTCGATACCTTCCGCCGCGTAGAAGTCGCCGCGATCCATCGCCCCGAATAGAGCGCCGGGGGTCAGCTCGCCCGCGCGCACACCGATCCATGCGTCGCCGAAGACAATCGGCGTGTGGCTTGTGCCGCTGCCAGGATACCAATGAGAGTCTTCGGTGGCCACTGCGTAAAGGAGAGGTTCCCCGCGTCGGCATCTGACGGCGTTAACCACGTCCCAGATTCGGTCGTTGTAAAAACCGTCCTGCGGCATTCCGTCCTCCGGCGGCCAGTCGCTGCCGGTGTTGCACACTTCGAAAAAGCGAACATCGGGATTGGCGATAAGGTTCTCCGGCCATACATCGCAGAAGCGCCAGTGCGGATGGTTTGCGAAAAACACATGCGGCGGATTCCCCTTTTCCGCGGCAAGCGCGTCCACCTCGTCCTTCGTCTCGCGTAAAACCTCGGTGATGTCCTTGCCTCGCACCCATTCGATGAGTCCCGTCTTAGACGCGCGCGGAATGAGTCCGTCCAGCCCGACATAGTTCATGTGCAGGTCGCGCCGCACGTTTCCCGCGTCGATGACAGCCGTCGTCACCTCGCATCCAGGCATGAAGAGGAACTTGCCCGGCTCGTTGAAGCGCGCGGCGATTTCGGCCATCGTGCTCACCCTCACCTCGA
>DFGM01000173.1 GCA_002371755.1 Verrucomicrobia bacterium UBA3750
TTCACTTTGCCGTCCTTGTCGTATGTCGCGACGATGAGCACAGGCATCGGATACACGGCGGGGACTACGCCCAAATCTTTCTTTGCCATTTTGAGTTTCCTTTTGTTGGTTTTTCTTTATTTATTGGTTGAATATGCGGTTGAGCCATTCAACGACGTCGTTTTCTGTATGGCGGACACTGACGCCGAGGCCCATGCGGCGCTCGATCTGGTTTGAGCCGCGTATGACAAGTTCGTCCAAGACCTTTGCTTTGGGGCACGCTTGGCGGACGTCGGCGGCGAACCGTCCGGCACCGCCGCCGCCATGCGTGCAGAATGGCGCAACGACTTTACCCGCGAGCGGATTTCCCTTCAGGAACGTCCCGACCGGAAGGGCGTATGTTCCGTACCAGATGGGCGAGCCGAGAAAGACAACGTCATATCCGTCGAGATTCGGCATGTTCTTCAACGCAGGGAGAATCCCAGCCCTGAAGTCCTTTCCGACGGCTTTTAGCGTCGCGGAATACGGTTCGGGATAGGGCTCCGCCATCTCAAGCTCGATCAGCGTGCCGCCGGTGTGCTTGGCGATCCACTGCGCGACAGTCGCAGTGTTGCGTACCTTTGACTGCGAATAGTAGATGACTGCCACCTTGCCGGGGATGGTGGCGGTCATCGGAACCGTCGCCTCTGTTGACCGCCGCGAAAGGATCATGCATCCGGCGACAGAGCATATCGAGGCCGCAACGATTGCCGCACAGACACCAATTGCGATTTTCAACGAATTGCCCCTTGCTTATCGACCGTGTTCGAGTTCTGGTTGTACGCCTTGGCGACGCACTTCCATTCGCCGTCGATCTTCAGGAGAAGGAGGACGTCGGTGAAGTCGATCTTGCCGCCCCAGCCCTCTTCGAGAACGCGGACGACCGCCAGCGTTTCCTCGAGTTCGAGAATGTCGATGCGCGTCTTGAAGTTCTCGCCTGCGCCGACCGTGTCGACGTTGCGATAGAACTGTTCGATGCTGCCGCGCTCGAACTTCCCGTTCAGGAATCCGAAGAGGCATGCGTCCTCAGTGAACAACTCCTTCGCGTATTTGCTGTTGCCCTCCGCGACGCTGCGCGTGAACTTCTTAGCCGCCTCGACCACCGCATCGTAATCCGCTATGCTCGATCTCATTTCCAACATCCTTTCAGTTTTGCCGTTTGCCTCGCGCAGAAAACCGTTTCCTGCTCTTGCGAGACGGCGTAAATTATACTATAATATCCGACCGTGTCGCAAGAATGCACTTTTTTGTTTGATACTTACCAAAAGGAAAGCATGGAGGCGTGATGACTAAGTGCGAAGCGAAGAAACTGCACTGCACGGTGGAGGCTGCGATAGCCGTGATCGGCGGAAAATACAAGGCCATCATAATCTGGTGGCTGAACGAAAAAGGAGTGATGCGCTACAACGAAATACAGAAGAAGATTCCGCATGCCACGGCGAAAATGCTCAGCCAGCAACTACGCGAAATGGAGGCTGACGGCATTATAACGCGCAAGGTCTATCCAGTCGTGCCTCCTAAGACCGAATACGCGCTCACCGAACTTGGCAAAGCCACGGTTCCCATCGTGGATGAGATGGACAAATGGGGTGCGAGTTATTTCACGCAGCTCGGGCTGCCAATACCATGTGACGACTGAAACAGGTCACCGCCGGCAAAGTGAAAACAATCCAGAGATGCACATTAAGTGGTGGAATATGCCGTCTATCTTTAAAGCCAGATTTGGTATAATATAGCGCACCACGGTCAACGGGGCGCATGATACAATAAGGAGAAAACAAAATGGACATCCACGGAAAGACAAAGGGAACCGCTCTTGAAAAGACAATCGCGCAGCTCGCGTCGGGCGAGGCGATGGGAGGCGGAATGTACTACGCGCTTGCGCGCATCGCCGAACACCTCGGCTATGCAGACGTTGCAAAGGAGTTTATCGAACTCGGCAACCAGGAGACGAACCATGCCGGGTTCTACGCGACGCTGAACGGCAAGTACCCCATCGACAAAGATGCGTTCTGGAAGCTCGTCAAGGGGCTCTCCAAGGCGGAGTCCAAGGGTGAGGCGAACCTCGGCAAACTTGCGGAGCAGCTTGAAAGCATGGGTCTGCACGAGGCGGCGGAGCAGGTGAAGGAGTTTGGCGCACAGGAGACGCACCACGGCGAGGCGACGATGGCGATTCTTAGGAAGTACGCTCCCGAATACGCTTCCAACGCGCCTTCGGGAAAGAAGAAATACGTCTGCCCGCTATGCGGCTATGAATACGAAGGAGATCTCGACTCCGAACCGGCCGACTGGAAATGCCCGATCTGCGGCGTCGCCAAGACCGCATTCAAGCCGATGGAGTGATTTCGCCGATGAAGAAGAACCTGAAACTGCGCGCGGTCGTTTCCCCGACGCCCACGATCATCGCGGCGGCGTATGACGAGAACGGCAAGGCGGACGCCTGTACGCTCGCCTTCTACACGCCGTCGAGCCACAAGCCGCCGTGCCTTACCATCGCAATCAACGCGACGGCGAAGCGCAAGACGCTGAAAAGCATCCTGCACTCCGGTGCGTTCACGATCGGCTATCCGAGTATCGAGCAGGCGGCGGAGGCGGACTACATCGGCATCGCATCCGGATACGAGCATGACAAGATTGCCGAAGTTGGATGGACGGTGACGAAAGCCGAAAAGGTCAACGCGCCTGTCATCAACGAGTTGAAGCTGGTTGTCGAGTGCAAGGTCGTGAACACAGTCACAGTCGGCTGTCACATGCAGATTACGGGCGAGGTCGTGAACATACAGGCCGACGAAAGCATCCTCGACGAGCGCGGCAAGTATTCGCTTGAGAAGCTCAAGCCGATTATCTACGACGAGGAGAATTGGCGCTATCTCGCGGTCGGCGAAAAAACCGCCGACGCTTTCAAATGCGGGCTCGTATTCAAAAAGGCGTGATGGGATGCGAAGCCGAGCGACAATTTCTTTTCTTGGACTCTGGGAGAAATTGCACAACCCCGACTTTAAAGGGGTCGATTTCGCCCCCCTTTTGTCGATGACCGAGCAATCCCAGCGGTTGAAGAAGAACACGCTTGGCGCGGCGAAGACGAGCGCCTGTTATGCCGTCGCGCCGTTCGTCGGGGCGTTTCTCTCGTTCCTGCTGCTGAAGGAAGGCCTGTCGTGGATCTACCTCGCCGCGCTCGCCGTGATGGTCGCGGGGGCGGCGCTCGTCGTAATCGACACGCTCGTGCGGCACCACACGCATCCGCACCAGCATACCTTCACGCATTTCCATGGCGGTTGCGTTCATACGCACACGATCACGCACATCCACGGCCACGACCATTTCATGACAGATGCAACCCACGCGCACCGCCATCCTGTCGCGGAACTGGAGCGTGCCGTTGCGCATAACCCCGCCGCTGATTGCTAACCAATGCCCAGGACCGCATACAAGACAATCAGGAAACTCGGCGGCGGCGGAATGGCCGACGTGTTCGAAGTTGAATCGCAGGACGGCCGCCGTTTCGCCCTGAAGGTGTTCCGGCGGGAGAAAGAAAGTTCTTTCCTCCAAGAGCGTTTCATCGCCGAGGCGAAGATTCTGAAAACCATTTACCACCCGCATATCGTCCGTGTGCATGAGTACGGGATCGACGAAGCGAGCGGCAATCCGTGGTTCGTCATGGATTTGGTCCTGGATGCCGACGGGAAGCCGATGACGCTGGAAGACGCAAGGCGGCGGGGCGGCGTCACTGATGCGATTTTGCGAAAATGGTTCGCCGACGTCAAGGAGGCGCTCGTCTATCTGCACAAATGCGGGATTGTCCACCGTGATGTAAAACTGGAAAACATTCTCATAGACTGCGAAGGACGCGCCCGGCTTGCGGACTTCGGCGTCTCTCGTATCATTGATGCGCGGCTCAAGGGGGAAATCGGCGTCAATTCCACCTTCGTTGCCGGAGAGACGACGGGGACTCGTCCGGTGATGGGAACATACTTCTACCTAACGCCCAAAACGCGAGGCGGCGAGGCCGCGACGCCGGAAACCGACTTCTATGCGCTTGGCGTGGCGTTCTTCCGTCTTCTCACGGGGATGTGGTACGAGCCAGGCACGAGCGCGCTCGACCTGCTGGCGCCGTTCCCAGAGTTCTGGCGCAATGAGCTTCCGAAGTTGCTTGGCGCATGCGGGGAAAAAGCAAAGAAAACGCGTCGGTGGCGATATGCCGTATGGGCGATTGCCGCCGTGTTCGCAGCCGCCGCCATCGCGCTGATCGCCGTATTTTCCCGGTTGCAACTTTTCAACCTTTCAACCTTTCAACCTTTCGGCTCCTCAACTGTAAAATCGGCTTGGGCGTTGCCGGAATCGTTCGAAACGCCTCGCGTCAAGGCGTTGGACGAGACGATGAACCTTTGCGCGTGTCCTGCAGGCTCGTTTATGATGTCTGGCATCGGCAAGGACG
>DFGM01000038.1:0-385 GCA_002371755.1 Verrucomicrobia bacterium UBA3750
CTAAGGGCTCCGACGCGCGGGAGGCTTCCGTGGGGGAAGGCGATCGACATCCTCATGGGCTGGACGCGCCGCGTTCCCGAGGATTTTGACGGCATCGTCTGCGTCGGCGAGGATGAAGCCGAAAAGTACCGCGGCAGGCACAAGCATGTGATGTATCTTCCGAATGGGGTGGATTGTAGATTGTTTGAAGAACGGGCGGGAGCGACAGTCGGCGACCGACAGGCGACGACAAACCGGCTGCCGGCTGTCGACGGTCGATTGTCCCTCCTCTGCGTTGCACGCATTGACCGACAGAAGAACCAGATGATGCTCGTCGAGTGGCTGGCGCGCAATCCCGGCGCGACGGTACGGCTTGTGGGGCCGGTCACGCAGCCGGACTACCGCG
>DFGM01000038.1:466-2880 GCA_002371755.1 Verrucomicrobia bacterium UBA3750
GCGGCGCAGCTCGGCGTATCAGAAAGGGTTTCGTTTGCGGGCGCATTGAAGCCGGCGAGCGCGGAGCTCCTGAGGGAGTATGCCAACGCAGATGTTTTCGTCCTGCCGAGCAGACACGAGCCGTTCGGAATCGTCGTTCTTGAAGCGTGGGCTGCCGGGCTTCCCGTCGTGGCAAGCGACGTGGGGGGGCTTGGAAAGCTTTGCGCCGCGCATCCTGATGCGGCGATCACGTTTGCCCCAGGCGTAATCGATGCATTGGATGACGCCTTGCGGCGAGTCGGAGGCGATGCTGCTTTGCGCGAGCGTCTTTCCTCAGCAGGACGCGCTGCTGCGGCTGAATACGACTGGCGAATTCTTGCCGCCCGCCTGATTGATTTTTACGCTGAAATATGATTAAATATAAAACCTCAGAATGCAGGAAGAAGAACTTACAGAAGAAGAACGCGCTAGACTGCGCGGTCTTATTGCTTTTCAGAAGGTAGTGCTGGGCATCGCCCTGCGCTGGTGGTGGCTTTTTGTCGTTGTTTTTCTTGCGCTTCTTGCGATTTTTTCATCTTTTCTGTGGATGCGCGGGTCAAAGAGCGTCAATCGTTATGAAGCCACGACACGCCTAATGTATTCGCCCAAGAAGGTGTCGCGCGTTGATCCGATAAGCGATAAACAGCTAATGACAATCCTCGAGCGCGGCTCTCTCAAGCGTCGTGTGCTTGATTACGTGGACATGGACATGATGGAGCGAATGTGCCTGACCGTCGACATGAAGATCGAGCAGGGCAGGCGCCAGGGCAATCTGTTCACGCTTACGGCCGCGTCTAAGACGAGAAAGGGCGCTTACGCAAAGGTGAATTCCTATGCCGACATTTTGATCGACGAATATGTCTCGTATCGCTCGAAGGACCTGGAGACGTGGAGGGATTCGCTTGAGGTCAGGCGCAAAAATCTGATGGAGCAGATTTCCGACATAGACGCCGAGGAGGCTGCGTTCAAGACGACTACGGGCGCGCTATCTCCGAAGGAGTCTCTCCTTGCCTTGAACGCGCTCATATCCGACCAGAGGAAGAACGACTCGGCGCTCGGTGTTGAGGCCGCAAACGAGGAGCTGAAAAAGCATAAGCTTGAAGACATTGTCGGCGATGTCGGGGCGACGGTCCTGGCCAACGCGGCGACGATACGCAAAAAGGCGGACGCGATAGCGGCGATAGACGCCGAGCTTGTGCAGCTGCGCGAGAAGTACACCGACCTGAATCCCAAGGTGGCGGGGAAGCTGCAGGAGCGGAACGAAAAAGTTTTGGAATTTGAGGATTTCATGAAGGCCAAGGGAGTGGAAGGTGTCGAGCTCGAGAAGATAGACCAGATTGAGAAGGCGGCAGGTGAGTTTGCGGACTGTGTAACTCGTCTTGAGGTGGTTCAGCAGAAGCGTGCCGCGCTCACCAAGGAAATTGCCGACAACGAAAAGCGCGCGTCGGAGCTTGCGAAGATCGTGATGGACTACGAACGCATAGAGGTCCGTCGCGCTGACCTGACCGCGGCGGTAAGGGATGTTGACGACCAGCTCAGCGGTATTTCGTATGCGATAGGATCGCTCAGGAACGATCTGAGGCAGATAGAACGCTCCAGCGGCGCAGACGACAATGGTCCGTTCGGCTCCAAAAGGGCCATATTCGCGTTCGGAGGCGCTTTTGCCATAGCTGGCGGCATGCTGTTCGTCATAATTCTGCTGGAGCTTCTTTTTGGCAAGGTTCGCGACGGTCGCGAAATTGCGATCTACGACGGGATATCCTATCTCGGGTCGATTCCGAAGCCGGGGGTGATGCCGGAGGACAAGGCGCGCGAGGCTATGGGCGTCGTTGCGCTCAAGACTCTGCTGGCGGTGAAGGACGCGAAGACGGTATTCGCATGCAGGCTTCCCGGTGCAGAGCGCAGCATTGCGTTCGCCGAGACAATGGACTTCACCGCGACGATGTCCGGCTCGAACAGCTTCCTTCTCGACATCGTATCTCAGGCGGACTTCTCTCCGCCGGAAGGCGCGGAGGAGATGATCGGCGTGGTGCGGAGCGGCCAGCACGGATGGTTCCCGGCGGTCAACCGGTTTGCTCTCGCTCCGACGGAGCTGCAGATGCTCAAAGCGGACATCGCGTCGCTTGGAGAGTCGTTCGACACCGTGTTCGTCTGCATCGAAGGTACCATCCGTGTCGGAGGCACTTTCTTCGACCAGATTCTCGCAATGTCCGACGCGGTGCTGCTCATGGTCGGCGCCGGTACGACTCCGCGCAGTTCCTTCTCGTTTGCCCGCCGCCACCTCAAGTCGTCCGGCAAGCTCGTGATGGCGATTGCAGCCGGAGCGAGCGCAAAGAGGGTCCGAAAGGACATGGAGGTGCTGACATGAGGATTCCCGTAATCTTCTGCGTAGCCGC
>DFGM01000097.1 GCA_002371755.1 Verrucomicrobia bacterium UBA3750
GCGCCTGGGGTCCGTAGATGAAAAAACCGATGAACATGAATGGCGCGAGCTTGAGTACGAGCGGAGCAGACCGTGGCACCAGCCAGAACGCGGCGATGGCAAGCGCGGCGCCAAGCATGCAGATGACGCTCGTGCGGTGCGCCCGGCTGTCGAAGAATTTGTCCGTCGCCCACCCTGCCACCACCATGCCGAGGTTGCCGCCGACAATCTCGAAGACGAAGCAAAGTGTGGTCGCGGCTGCGAGCGACAACCCTTTGGTCTCCATTAACAACACAATCCCCCAGTCCAGCGCGGCAAATCGCACTGTGTACACAAAGAAGTCTGCGATGGCGATTACCCATACGCTAGGGTTGCGGAACACCCATTTCGTTACATAGGCCCGATAGTCTCCGTTGCAGTCATACTTTTCATTATTCGTCTTGGCGGCGATGTCTTCCTCGCCATTTAGCGAAAATCCTGCATCTTCCGGCGAATCCTTGAATAACGCTAGGACGGCGAATCCACCGGCAATGGCGATGGCTGCCGGAACGATGAAGCACAGTCGCCAGGAATGGAAAGCTGGGATGAGCAGCCAACCGCAAAGCGCGAAGACAGAGCCTGCGCCTATGGAATGCGACAGGTTCCATAGCGACTGCCTGGTTGAAAGCTCTTCCGGAGCGAACCACTTCGGCAGGGTCTTTACGCAAGGCCCCACGCCCATGCCCTGAAAATACTGGTTTGCTATCCACACCAGCCCCATCGTCCATACCAACGCGAGCGGCGCAGTCGCTGCCGCGTTGCCGGAGGGCGCGGCGGCGTGGCCCAGCGCCACATAGTCGCTGAATCCGAATAGGATGTTGACGGCGGCGCAAACGAAAAGGCCGGTCGCCATCACTTTGCGGGCGGAGTTGCGATCGGCAACGATGCCGTTGAGGAAGCGCCCAACGCCATAGACAATGCCTCCGGCAGTGAGGAATGCGCCCAGTTGCACCTTGCTCACGCCGATTTCTCCGAGGAGCGGCATTGCGATGGAGAGGTTCTTGCGGATCAGATAGTAGAGTGCATAGCCGCCCGTCGTGACGAGCAGAGTCTCCCACTGCCACCAGCGCAGGCTCTTGCCGTTGGCGCGCTTCATCGCGTCACCGCCCTGCAGTTTCGAATGTGAAGTAGTCCCATGGGATGTTCACGCTTTTGCGGCCGGTCAGAATTTCGTCGATGTGCATGAGCAGAGGAAATGTTTCGGCGCGGAGCTTCCCGGCCGCGCACAGGCGCTTGATGGCGCGTGCCACGCGTTCTGCGACGACCAACGATTCGAGAGTGACGCCCTTTAGCTCGGCCTTCGCCTGGTCGATGTCCAGTCCTCTGCCGAGGAGGATGCCGACCAATCGCGTCCTGCCGCCATAGACCGTGACGTAGAGGTCGCCTACGCCGACGCAGAAGTTTTCGAGCGTTCCTGCGCCTTGCAGGTCGAGGAGGTGTTTCATTTCCTTCGCGGCCTGTCCGAAGACCGCCGCCTGCGAGTTGAAATGGAGTTCGGAGTCGAGGCCGAACGCCTTCTGGTTGAGGCCTATGGTGAGCGCTATCCCGAGCGCGTAGCCGTTCTTTAGGGCTACGGCGCTCTCGATGCCGGTGACGTCGGTCGAAAGTGATATGTGGTAGTAGTCCGTGGCCATGGCGGATTTTAGCATTCTGAGCGTCGCCAGGTCCCTGCCGCAGAACGCGACTTCCGTCTGGTCGTGGGCGACCAGTTCGTAGCTGGTGCACGGGCCGCCGATCGCGCAAATCGAACGCTCGATGCCTTTCTCCCTGAGGCGCGCCTCCCAAACGTCCGGGTATGTGAGAAGTCGTCCGTCCGGCGTATCCATCAGGCCTTTGGTGACGGACAGCACTGGAAGGGCTGGTGGCAGACGCGGCAGGATTTCCTCTCCGAACCAGTCCACGCCGAAACTTGAGACGCCGCCGATGACGAAATCGACGCCTTCGATGGCTTTGTCCAATTCCTCGATCTGGTAGAACTCGCAACCGTCCGGGAAGGGCGGGATGCCGTTGGGGAAGTGCTTTGCGAACTTCGGGTGGCGGTTGGATTTGCGGCACTCGTCGATGATTTCGCGGTCGAGCGGGGTGCCTACGAGCCGCACTGTATTGCCGTTCTCTCTGGCGGGGAAGGCGAGTGCGCTTCCCATCATGCCGGAGCCTATGATTGCTATCGTCATTGTCTTTCCTTTTTTCTATCGTGTCTTGATTGTCTCTATTGCCTCGTAAAGGGCCTCTGGGTAGTCGGTGCCGAACGAATCGAACCCGAGCTCCCACAGTCGCAGATACACGGCGGGGTTGGCCGCCTCCTCCTGCCAGACGCACATGGAGGCCTCGACGCCTGCCGCATGGAGTCTCTCGATGCAGCGGCGCATCGTTTCCGTGCCTGGGCAGAATGTCATGGCGCCATCGGCGCCGAAGCGCACCTGGCAGTGCAGCTGCACGTTGTCTATATCGGCGAAGCCGTTTGCGGCGGCCTTCTCGAACAGCGCCATCATGTGCGCTTCGCACTTTTCCGTTTCGCCGGGTTTGTCGAAATCGATGCGTTTCCAGTTTCCGAGGTTCATCCATAGCAGAGTGCGTCCCTGCGGGAGGGCGGCCTTGTAACGCTTCGCGAGGTCGTATTCCCGCGTTATGAACCAGCACTGGCGCTCGATGTGGTGTGCACTGACCATTTCCGCGATCTTTTCCGGCGGCACGTCCTTCCAGTCTATGTGCACCGTCCTAGAGGGGTTTTCCTCCATCGCCGTGAAGATGGTTTCCCAGAGAGGCGGTCGGCACGAGGCGTATTGTGCGCCGCGATAGCTGCCAACGTCCTGTTCCCGCAGTTCTTCCCATGTCCATTCGCTTATCTTGCGCCCTTTGAGGGAGTTGTCGTGGAACGCTACTATTTTGCCGTCTTTAGTGTAGCGGATGTCGCTTTCCGGCGTGTAGCCTTTCGCCCAAGTGTAGAGGAGCGCCTCCAGCGTGTTGTCGGGCCGTCCTTTGCCGTCTCCGCGATGAATCAACGAGTGTTTCAGTGTTTCCAACTCCGCCGCGCTGGCCCCGCGCTCCGCGAACGCCGGACACGCCGCCGCGCAGACGAGAGTCGCAGCCGCAGCGACCGCTTTCGCCGAGTTTCCGAATCGCCCAATTCCTGTCATCTCAACATCCTTTCCGTATGGTCGCGATGCTACGCGTCAAACTGCTTATATGATACCATTTCGGGACTGCGCTCCGCAATAACAAATGCTTGCGTATTCGTCTTCGCGTTATTGCGTAATTGGCTCACGGCTTGCGATGCGTTCGCTGCAGGACACGCCAGGCGAGAGCGAAACGTCATCGGGGCGTCGCCTTTGACGCGCATCTCGCCATCCGACGCATCCAGCAGCGCGACCTTGTATGTGCAGCCGCCAGGCGGCACGTCGATGACCACGTGCGTTGGCGAATCGACGGCCGCCGGAACGTCGGCCAGATAGGGTTCTCCTGCGTCGCGTTCGCGGCGTCCAGGCGGCAGCATTCCCGGCAGCAGTATGCGTTCGCCATCGTATGCCGTGCGGTTCGACAGGCGATTCATGGTGGCTTTGTCGCAATGCATCTTCCACCAGACCGGCGCCAGCCAGACGCGCGGACGAAGCGCGGCTACCAATTCCAGCGGGCACGACCAGCCGGCGTGGTGGTTGGCCTTTGCCACGTCCGCCGGCGGAGAGGCCATCGCGAGGATGCGCTCGATGTCCGTCGGCTCGCCCCGCCAACAGCCCTTGCGACCGTCGGATGCGGTGAAATCGCCCGCCGTGAAGAAGCGAAACGCGCCATAGCTGAAAACGCAGCCGAGCGACATGGCGTTCTCGTTGTAGTCGCATGTGGCGTGGCGGGAGTGTTCC
Organism: Verrucomicrobia bacterium UBA3750; assembly: GCA_002371755.1. GTDB lineage: Bacteria > Verrucomicrobiota > Kiritimatiellia > RFP12 > UBA1067 > UBA1067. The sequence continues at coordinate 3,876 of DFGM01000097.1, forward strand.
TGCCCATACACGTCGAAGACGGAGCCGTCCGGCATTGCGATTTTGCCAGATCCGCAGAGATTGAAGACTGAGAAGCCCTGCCAGCGGTCTGGGTCGCGCAGCATCCGCAGCTGGTCTTCTGCGCCGACGCGAAATTTCTCAACTTCCAGTCCGTCGCGCTCCGCGAGGCGTCTGTAGAGCGCGCTCATGCGGTGGAGCGAGCCGCCCATCCATCCTTTGCCGGCCGGATACGGCAACGGATCGGCGTAGTCTGGCCAGCCTCGGTCGATGGCTTTGCGGAAGCGCAGAGTGTCGGCGGCGAGCGCAAAGCCGTCGGAGTGGTCGCCGTGGAAGTGCGAAAGCATCATCCAATCGACATCTCGTCCGTTCGGGTTGACGCGCTCGACGTAACGAGCCACTTGCTCGCCGCTGTCGCCTTTGCGGCGCAGCCCTTTCGGCGGAACGCAGATTTCGCCAGAGCCGAATCGTTTTGCCTGGAAGCTGGCCGGATCGGCGTCTCCGCAGTCTAGGAGAAGGGTGGTGGAGTCTGGGAAGACGAGGAAGAGCGACTCGCACGTGCCTGTGTAGATCATGTGGATCTGGAAATGGCCGGGCCGCCACGATCGACGCGTCGCCACCGGTTCCTCCATATCTGTTGCGGCGGCGCCATGGAGGCGCGGCATCGCCGCCGTGGCCACCATCCCTGCGCAGAACTCTCGGCGAGTCAGCATTTGCCAGTGCCTCCTTTCAGACTTTCAGAAATCGCATTCGATGCCGACGCCAAGCACCGGGTAGTCGCATTTGGCGTAGTATGCGTCCTTGCGTTTGACGGCGCGGCGAGATTGCGAATTGATGATGTCGTACTGTCTGAAGCGCGCGAAGAGGCGCCATCCTTCCGCGAAGCGCCAGGTCGCCTTGATGCCGGTCGTCATCGTGGCGAAGGCGCCGCCTAGGAAACGGTCTTGCGGGATGCCGCCGTAGCGCGACTGGAAGCGGCGGTTGTCCATCCACACCGTCTCTACGAACGGCATCACGGTCCAGTCCTCTGCCGGAGAGAAGGGCTTCTGGAGGCCGAAGCGGATGCGCGAGCGAGGCGTGGGCGCGACCATCCACAGCCCGTTGGCGTATGGCGTGACGAAGTCGTTTTCGAGGCTTTGGACGAAGTGCCATCCCCAGTCGCAGTTGTGCCCCTCCTTGTAGCCGATCTGCGGATTCCAGAGCGGGCCGAACTTGGTGCGCAGTTCCGCGCAGTCCGCCAGGCGCCAGTTGTAGCCGTAGTAGATGGCCGTCTCAAACTGGTTGAACGCCTCGCGGTGAACCTCGTGCTGACCGTTGTGCAGCGAACTTATCGTCCAGAAGTAGCCGGATATGGAGCCAAGGTCGTGGAAGTCGAAGAGCCACGTCGCCATCTGCACCGATACCGGGCGCGTATCGCCCAACGTGCCGCCCGATGACAGGTAGCCGCTGGAGACTTCGCCGTGCAGCATCCCCCTGAATTCCGGCGCTTCCGCAGCCCAGGCGCGAGCCGCCATACAGACCGCCGCGCCAGCCGCCAGCTTCGCCGCAAGGCCGCAGACTCGTCGCTTCCGCATTCCCGTCCGATCATCCGTCGCCACTGTTCCCATGTCGCCGCATATGATACCATATATTGCGCGCCCTGTCCATCACGAACCGCCCGCCCACGTGCGGTCATGGCCGGCTGGGCGGGCGGTTCTCGGAAGTGCACTCACTCCAAGGCCGGCATTGCGGCGGAGCGGCCGCGCCAGCATTCCGGCGCATCGAGGCCGAGGAGTGCGGCGATAGTGGGCGAAACGTCTTCCAGCATCGCCGGTTCGCGCAGTCGCAGACCTTTCGCTGCGGGGCCGCTGACGATGAACGGAATCTCAAACACGCGGACGTCTTCCACGCCGCCGTGGCGTCTTTCCAGCCCGCCATGGTCGGCGACGAATATTACAGCCGTGTCCTGCCACATTTCCGACGCCTTCAGCGCGTTCATGAATTTGCCGATGCCTGCGTCCACGCGCAGACAGGCGTTGGTGAAGTCGGGGCTTCCCCAGCCGTGCGAGTGCCCGGCCTCGTCAACCTGCCCCTGATAGAGTAGCATCAGCACGGGCTTTTTATCGAGCGCGGCCACGCCGTCCTCGAACACCGCCGCGTCGCGCTCGGGATATTCCTCCTTCTTGCCGCCGTGCCAGCTTACGATGCTCGCTGCATTCGTGGCGTGGGAGTTGCCTATGCCGTCCCACGTGAAGAATGTGGCTGTGAAGGCCTCGGGGCGCTGGCGCCGCAGTTCGCTGAAGATGCACGGCATGCGGCCATCGGCGTCCAGCGCGGACGGCGGCGGCTCTATGTCGCTCTTCGCGCTGTTCCACTTCGCGAAGCCGTGGACTTCCGGCGGCTGTCCGCCGAAGACGCTGCGCCAGTTGATGGCTGACGCCGTCGGCCTGTGGCAGCGGCCTACCGCGTAAAGTCCTTCGTCGCGCAGCGCTTTCAGGTTAGGCATCGCGTCCCATGGTATCCACCGCGCCCCGCAGCCGTCCACGCCGATCAGCACCACGTGTTTTGCCGCAGGCTCGCAGAAGCCCGCCCCGGCCGCGCCAATGCACAGCGCCGCAATCGCCGCTGTCATCATTCTGTTCATGGTCTCTTTCTCTCCTTTTCGTTCTAGCCGCTTGCTGTCGCCGCTCAATCTTTCTATTTCACGATTATGAGCATGCCGGGGTTTAGCGGCGTCTCTTCTCCGCCGCCCGCGAGCGTGTATCTGCCGCTGTTGCGGAAGTAAGTCTCGCTCACCTTGTCCCAAAGAGCCGCGCCGCCCGTCACAGGATCGCGAACAGGCACAAGATCACGAACGGGCTTGTAAGTCCCGTCCTGCTGCTTCTGGCGCAGCTTGAGCGAATAGACGCGGGTCTTTACAGGGAAACGAGCGATGTTGTTTTCATTCGCCTCATTTCCTGCGAAAAGATAGAGGGACGCGTCAACATCGACCTCATTGCCGAGATCGGGCTTGGTCGCCGCAGATGTAAAGCGCTCGCCTTTCTTCACCCACTCGCCGTTATCCTTCGCCCATACTTTGATGTACTGGTCGTTGGTGTCAAGGCGAGTCGAAACCTTGTAGGGAATGTTCGTTACAATTTGGGCGACAGTGTCACCGTTCTTGGCGACATATCGGCTGTCGCTGTAGTGGAAGGCATGCTGCGTAGTGCTGTATGAACTATACATGAAAAGTCGGTTGTATCGCTTCTCGTCGTCCAGATATCTGCGCGCGGCGACAAGCCCTCGCTCATACGCGAGAGCGAGCCATTCCATTGTTACGTCCTGTTCAAGACCAGATTTCGCCGAAACGTCAAGATCGATGTAGTCCCAGTCGCCGTCCGATTCGACGTATTCAAGTCGCGTCGTCGGCTTGATTGTATTGCGAACCGAGTTCGTCACCCCGCCCACCTGCCATGTGTCGAGGTCAAGCGGATTGTCCTTTCTGGACTTCTCGTTCGCCAACATAGGCTTATAGACGCGTTTTGCAACCTGGTCGTAGAGTCCGGCGTATGCAACGCCCTCTGAGTTTGTTGCTACAACAGGCACAAAATCTCTCAGCAGTTCATCGCCGTCCCATATCTTTGCGCCGTAAAGTGCGCAAGAGGATGGGCATGTGGGCCATCCATCATGTTTGTGGATGGCCAGAAGGTAAAGCGTGTTTGTTGTGGCGAGGTATGTTGAAAATGCAGAACCATAGTCCACGCCGGCCTTGAGGATTTCAACCGGTTCGCCGCCGTTCCGGCTCACCTTGCATGACTGTGCTCCCACGGTCGTGTCTGTCGTTATGCGGTATCGCACATCGTTTTGCACGTCAGAAAGGACGTTGTTCGTGGGAGTTACGACATTGATATTAGCTTTCGCAGGCAATGTCCCGTGGGCGAAGCGGAAGGCTTTTTCGTGGTGATAGGCCATGTAGAAGCGCGTGTTATTGTTCGATGTCCCATCATTGCCTCGACTGGCAAGAATGGCATGGTCGCCTTCATAATCGCGCAAGGAAACATCCACCTCACTCTTGAGGCCGCTCTTGCCCCAAACCAAGGTGTCGAAGAATTGGCCATTGTCACCGCTCACGGTTCTGACAGATTCTACGAAGTCGAGCGGCTTGTCAAGAACGGGGCCGGCGACGAACTCGGCACTGCCGTAAGAGTATGAAATCGTTCCGTTCACCGTGTCGTAGAGTCCGGCACGACCGCCCTTGACGCATGGCAGATAGTGGCGCAGAAGGTCGAACTTGCCAGTCTCGGCGTTCTTCTTCATAATCTTGAGTTCATATAGTTTGATGCGACATGGCCAGGCTGCAGTTCCTCCATTGTTGGCGGCAAAAAGATAGAGTGTCAGATTGTCCATCCATGTTGCGGAAATCGAACCGGTTGCAGGATCTTCAGCGACGGACTGAATTGTGCTCTGTTGTGTTTGTGAAACACGCGGTTCGCCATTGATGTATATCTGGATGGCTTTTCCATCGGAAAAATCTGCAACCTCCTCGAAGCGCAAGCCAAGGGGATGAGGGACCGTATCATTCCATTTGCCATCATTACCCTTTCCGTATGCCGCGAAGGCATTCTTGTTGTTGCTGTGCAATATGAGAAAACGGCGATCAGAACCCTTGCGAGCGCCAAGTATGGCCGAATCGCTACGCGTATTTGAGAGGATAACAGCGTCCATCCTCGCCTTGATTCCTGTTGCAGCCTTGACACCAGTATCAATGTACTGCGTCACCTTTGCGTAGTCGCTCGAATCCTGCGTGGTTTCGATGTAGTCGAGGAACGCATCTGGTTCGGCGGTCACGGTCTCTGCACGGGCGGACGATATGGAAAGAGCGAGGGCTATTGCGCTAAGTGCACAAATTACCCCCCCCCCCCTGGAAAGAGCAATTAGCCGCTTTTTTGTTGATGT
>DFGM01000131.1:0-20344 GCA_002371755.1 Verrucomicrobia bacterium UBA3750
CACTTTCTATTTGACAAACTGGGGCTCGGGGAGCAGGGAGGTAGGCGGCAGGGCGGTAGGGCGGGCAGACCCCTGCCCGCCGCAGCGTATCGGGGGGTCACGCGGCGGCGAGGGGTCTCGCCGCCCTACCACGGGTCACGCGGCGGCGAGGGGTCTCGCACCCTACCACGGGACATACCAACTTGGCACTAGGGGTATCCCGACCAATGCCCATTGGATGTGAGTTCAATGCCCATGGGCCTCCAATTCAATGCCCATGGGTTTCCAATTCAATGCCCATTGGTTTCCCGTCCAATGCCCATTGGATTCCCGGCCAATGCCCATTGGATTCTAGAGTGATGGGCATGGGTCGCTGGAGCCCTAGGCCGGGTCGAACCAACCGCTCCGGGAGATGGTCGGGTGGTCAAGTGCGACAACTTCGCCGATCATCGGCTGGAGGAGCGTATAGCTGCGGTCGCGCGATGCCGCATATAAGTCTTTCATAGGGGCGTTCCAGGCGTGTTCGGAGAGTGCAAACTTGCAATTATGGATGGGAATAACGTATTTTGCACCAATTACCGCGCCGGTGCGAGCCGTTTCCCATGGCGCCATGTGGCAAGTGGGCCACTTGGGGTTGTATTGTCCGTTCTCCAGAAACGCGAAGTCCACGGGTCCTATGCGGGAGGCGATTTCGTTTATATGGCTTCCCCAACCGCCATCGCCCGAGAAGAACACCTTGAGTCCATCCGCCTCGAAGAGATAGGCCGTCCAAAGCGTCTGGTTGGGACGATACAGCCGCCCGGAGAAGTGTCTGGCGGGCAGGAACGTGACCTTGAGCCGTCCCGGGAACACATCTACCGCCTCCCACCAGTCGCCTTCCGTTATGATAGCCGGGTCGAAACCCCACTGTTCGAGGTATTCGCCGACACCCAGCGGGGCGACTATTCTCTTTACCTTATTATATAGGGCGCGCAGGGTGGGGTAATCGAGGTGGTCCCAGTGGTCGTGGGTGATGACAAGAAGATCCACCTCCGGCATGTCGTCAGGGGAATAGGCATACTCTAGGGGGAAGGCGCGGTTTATGAAGGGGAGGGGCGAGGCATAAGAAGAGAATACGGGGTCGATCAATATGCGTTTTGAGCGGAGGGTCAACAGGCAGGAAGAGTGGCCGAACCAGACTGCGGAAGGAGAATCCAGCGGGATTTTGGCGAGGTCGGTTTTCTTGATCGGGATGGGGGATGCCGGGGAAAAAGCGGATTTATCGCCAAGGAGGAAGTTCCACATCGTCTTGAAGCGGCTGGAGCGTTTGGCTTCAGGCGTGGCGCGGAAAGAGAGAGGCTCGAAGTTCCTGAAGGCGCCATCCTTCCAATTTGGTGAAGAAATTATGCGTTCAAGGCGGTTTTTGGAAGGTTTTCTGCCGAATTGGGGCGTATTCAAAAACCACGCTGCGCTGCCGCCTGCGGCAAGGACGGTGGCGGCGGCAGCCCCGGAGGCGCGTTTCAAAAAGTCGCGGCGCGTCATTTGGCGTCCAGCACCTTTCTTGCGTTGCCGGTGGTGATTTCGGCCAGATTGTCCAGTGAGGTTTTGCGAAGGTTGGCGAGGAAACGTGCGGTGTGGGCGATGAAAGCGGGTTCGTTTTCGCGTCCGCGCATCGGCACCGGGGCGAGGAACGGCGCATCAGTCTCTATAAGAAGTCGGTCGTCCGGCACGACGAGCGCCGATTCCCGCACATTATCCGCCGCGCGAAACGTGACGATACCCGAGATTGAGATATAGAAGCCGAGATCCAGAAGCTTGCGGCAGAAACCGGGCGAGCCGGTGAAGCAATGGATTATGCCGCGCGAGGGGATTTCCTTCAGGACGCCGAGCGTATCGTCATCCGCCTCGCGCGTATGGATTACGACGGGAAGGTCGAGTTTGCGGGCGAGCTCGAGCTGCGAGGAAAAGAGGGAAATCTGTTTTTCGCGCGAGGCGCCGGGATAATAGAAATCGAGGCCGATTTCTCCGACAGCGGATATGCCCGTATAGTCCAGCGCGGGGAGCGCGGCGGCGTTTTCGGCCTGATCGCGATCCCAGCCGATTGCGCGATATATCTTCAAGGCGGGGCAGGCAGCGGCGAAAACGCCGGCGTTGAGCGTCTGAGAGCCCCCTACCACCATAACCTCGCCCACACCGGCTTCTGCGGCGCGCGAGAGGCTGGCCGTGATTTCGTCAGGGGCGCATTCGTAGTGGCAATGCGTATCAAAAAGCGTCATAGAGTCACCTCTTCATTCATGGCAAGGGGCAGATAGACGGAAAAGACGCACCCGCGCGGCTTGTTGTCGGTCACTTCGATTCTGCCCTTCATTCTTGTGGCGTAGCGTCTGGCGACCGAAAGCCCGATGCCGAAGCCGGTCGAACGTTCCTTTATGGCGCGCCTCGAACGGTAATACCGCCTGAAAACGAGTTTCTTCTGGAGCCAAGTGAGGCCCAAGCCCGTATCGGCGATGTCGACGCGGGCCATATCGCCATCTATCGCTATGCGCGCTTTCACGTCGCCATCGTAGGCGGCATATTTGAGCGCGTTGCCGAGGATGTTCCAGAGTATCTGGCAGACGCCTTGGTAATCCGCGAGCACTTTCACGCCGCCGCAATCTTCGATTTCAATGTCTTTCCCGCCGTATCTGTCGCGAAAGTATGGGGCGAATATCATATACGCCTCGTCATAGGCGTCTCTCAACCTGAACACTTCGGGGCGAATGACGAAGGCGCCGGGCTTCACGAACTCGCCCAGGTTGCGCACTATGCACTGCATTCGTTCGATAAGCACCTTGTAGACAGGGTCGCCGCCGTATGTCAAAAGGCTCAAAGACGCAAGAGGCGTGTTCAAATCGTGTGCGGCCGAAACGAGCAGGTTGGTGCGCGACTTCGCGTACGAGATGAGGTGGTAGATTGAAAGCGAGGCGGAAAAGACGATTAGCACCGAGCCGATGATTCCTATCGTATAGAAGAACGAGACGTAATCGGCGACCTCGACGGGGGCGAACTTGGCGCGGAGGGTCTTATCCGTGCGGGCCCATATCGTCCTGCCGCCTTCGGCTTCGCGCCACCCCCACATCTTGCTCTTGCGGCTGTCGCGCGGCTGCCAGTCTTTCCAGGCCATGTCGGCCGGATATTTGGCCGACAGCGTCTCATCGCCCTGGATTACGCCTTTGCCGTATTCCCAAACGAAATCGGGAGCGATGCTGCCCGAGCGCAGGGAATCGGCCATGATTTTGCTTTCGGCAAGCGCTCTCGTCCTTTCCTTTGCCGCCAATCGCGGTGCGCCGACTGCGAGAAAATATGCGGTCATGGAAACAAACGCCACCACCGGAAGCGCAAGGAGCACCGCATCCCTCACTACCCGCGCATCTCTCATACCCCGAGCAGACTGGACGCCTTGGCGAACTGTTCGCCAAGATCCACCTTGCGCACCCCTCCTACATAGCCGCCGTCGACGAGCGACTCGAGAAAGCGCCGGAATTTGCTCTTCGCGCTCTTCAGGTTGTCCAGCGCGTGAACTTCGCTCGAGCCGAACGAACACGCCTCCGAGAGCATGCCGGTAGATTCCGCCGTCACATAGAGGCGGGAGGAGAGCTTCACGAAGGCCGGGATAGGGTTGAAATGGTCTTTTGAATAGATTAGGGCATAGTCGAAGGGGAAGTCTTCCACCACCTCCTCGACGTCTTTGGGCGTGCGACGGCTTGTGGTCACCCAATGTTCGCAATCCGGCGTCTCGGAAAAGATTCTCTCAAGCTCCTTGCGCATCCACGGAGCCGTCATGGTGGAACACTTGTTAGGCCCGCCAACAATAACCGATACCGCTTTCTTCGAGGATGGTTTATGGCGTTCCAGGAACTTCTCGGTGCCTGACGAATAGAACGATTCATCGTTCGCCACGAGGTTCACGGGGATTTCGATGATGTTTTCGCGTTTTGCGGGATTGTCGAAAGACGGCGCGAGAATACAATCGAAAGACGGCAAGTGATAGCCTCTGGGGTAGAGCACCACGCCGCATTTGGCGTTTCCCAGCTTCTTCGCGAGCGCCTTCGCGGCATAGAATACGCCAGAACCCGTGCCGATCACAAGTGCGCAATCTTTCGCGTCCGCCGGATTCACCCCGCTTTTGAAGGTGAAAAGCGAAAGCGTCCTCACCCCGAAATGGTCGAGAATATAACTGAGGATTTTGTGGAAAGGTGATTTGAAATGCACCTCCCTCACCGCAAAGTCGAGCCCGAGAGCACGTGCGAATGCGCGGGACTGGTTTTCGTGGCCGGCCTTGCCGTCGGTAAGGATGATTGCCTTTTTCATTGTTTATCGGCCTCTGGAGTGCCTTCGGGCTGCTGTTTTGGCTCCGGCTGCGGCGGTTTTGGCTCGGCGGCCTGGGTCTTCTTGGGCGGATAAAGCATATCCTTCACCGCTTTTCGCATCTGGCGTTTCGCCACCCCAATGGGCGCTTTGATGGTGCAGCCTGCGGCTTTCTTGTGGCCGCCGCCGCCGAATTTCGCCGCGAGAAGCGTGGCGTCCCAGTCTCCGCGCGTCCGGATGGAACAGCGCGTCTCCTTGGTGCGGTCGGGTATCTGGTAGAAAAAGAGCGCTATTTCGTTGTGCGCCACGGAACGCGGGATTTCGATGATGTCCTCGGCCTCGGCCTTAGTGCCGCGCACGCTGCGGAAATCATCGCGCGTAAGCGATACTTCCGCCACGCGCCTGTTCTTCCATATGTGCAGCGACCGCCAGGCCAGGCGTTTCAACTCCATCGCTTTTCGCGGGAACGTGCCGTAAATTATGTCGTTTATGAGTGCCGTGCGCACCCCGTGCTTCAGTATGTCGCCGGCCGCGCGCAATGTGGCGGGAGACGTGGAATCGTAGGCGAAACGCCCCGTATCCGTGATCATCCCCACCCAAAGCGCCTCGGCCGTCGCACGGTCCAGCGGCCACTCCATCCATTTCGCCAGCCGCCACACGATTTCAGCCGCGCTGGATGCCGCAGGATCTACAATCTGCACGTCGCCGAACGTGCCGTCGTTGGTGATGTGATGGTCGATGCAAATCTTTGGAAGCTTTTCCGCGACGGGCCTCACTTCCGGCGGCATGCGGTCGAACGACGAATTATCCACCGCGATGAAAAGATCGAACTTCTTGCCCTTGAGCCTCCGCACGGGTATGATTGCATCGCACCCTTCGAGGAAGGAAAGCTTGCCGATGGCGTTTACGTCGGCCGTGGCGAACGCTTCATGGCCTGCAGCCGTGAGCATGCGCGCGATCGCCAGCATGCAGCCGAGCGAATCGCCGTCGGGGGAAATGTGCCCCGAAACGAGTATCCGCCGCGACGCGGCGACGAGTTCCTTTACGCGCTGGAAGTCTTCCCTTGCCACTTCGCGTCAGATCCTCTCTTCGTGCCCGCGGAAATGCACATTCAGCGCGTGGAGCGGCGAAAGAAGCTGTCCGAGGGGCGTGCCCTGCGTCGCTATCGTAAAGGCGTTGACGTCTTTCGGGAAGCATTTTCCGCCATAGCCGAACTTGCCGTCCGGGCCGGGGACGCGAGTATGCGTGTCGTTGATGTATCCCGAAAGCAGCATGCCGGAATGGACGTTTATCCAATCCGCTCCCATCCGCTTGCAGTAGTCGTATACGGCGTTGAAATACGTCACCTTGTACGCGCCGAACACGTTGTGCGCGTATTTAGTGATTTCAGCCTCCAGCGACGACATGCGGATAAACCGCTTCCCCTTGAATATGCGCGAAAGCAAGTCCACTTCCGCAGTGAACACCATGGGCTGTGTCTCGAAATCCTGTATATAGGTGCGCTCCGTGAGGAATTCCGGCATGAAATAGACCCTGTGCCCGGTCTCTTTGGTGAGGCGTTCGCTCGTGCCGGGGAGTATCGTGGTGCGCACGAATACGGGCTTATCCGGCAAAGCGGAAATAAGGGACTTCATGAGCGTGAGATCCTGCGTGCCGTCGTCCTCGGTCGGCACATGGATCTGAAGGAAGAATACGTCGGCGCCGGAAATATCGTCGTTCATCCCTTTTGGCGGGTCGCTTACGACGGTTTTGACGGCAGGATTGTTTTTTTCGAGCCAGACTTTGAGCGCACTTCCAATGAAGCCGCAGCCGATGATTCCAACGGTTATGGTCTCTTGTTGTTCCATAGGCGCTCTATTATAGCAAAGCCTGCCGCTCTTGTCCACCCGCCCGCCGCCCCTGGAAAAAAACGCGATGCGCTATTGCCCTTCATGGGGGAATATGGTATAATACGGTCAAATATATGACAAGTAACGACGAATATGTGCTGCAGCTGCTGACCGAGCGGGGCTTCATCACCCCCGATCAGATTGATGCTGCCGCTAAATCGATGAGAGCCGAGAACGAGACGACGCTTGACGTGCTCGTTGCCGGCGGCACTTTGAGCGAAGATGACGTGCTGGGCACGGTCGCAGACCAGTTCGGCCTCAAGTACTGTCATGTGAATGCTGACGCGATTTCCCCGGATATCGTCAAGGAAATCCCGGCCGACATAGCAAAGAAATACGGCGTAGTGCCCGTGGTGGCGGACCAGGACTCCATCACCGTCGCGCTGAGCGACCCGATGGGATACGACGCCATCGACTCTCTGCGCTATGTACTCAACGGGCGCGAGGTGGAAGCCGTCATCTCCCCGAAGGCGGAAATCGCCGCCGCGATGGCGAAACTCTACCAGGCGGACGAACCGGCCGACGTGCAGACGCGCGATGAATTCGGAGATGCGGCCGATGCTTCCGGAGACGACGCTCCCGTCATCAAACTCGCCACGATGCTTATCACCAACGGCATCAAGATGAAAGCTTCCGATATCCATCTCGAACCGATGGAAAAAGAGTTCCGCGTGCGCTACCGCATCGACGGCGCGCTGAGAAAGATGGATTCGCCGCCAAAGCGTCTCCAGGGCGCAATCATCTCGCGCATCAAGATTATGTCGAAGATGAAAATCTCCGAGAAGCGCGCGCCACAGGACGGCAGAATCCAGATAACCGTCAACGGCAAAGACCTCGACCTGCGCGTGAACTCCGTGCCCACAAACCACGGCGAATCAATCGTCATGCGTGTCTTGGACAAGAGCAATCTCGCACTCGGTCTGCCGCAGCTCGGCTTCCTTTCCGACGACCAGACCACCTTTGAGCGCCTCATCAAGCTTCCGGACGGCGTTGTGCTCGTCACGGGTCCTACAGGTTCGGGAAAGACCACCACCCTTTACGCCTGTCTCGGCCAGATCAATACGCCGGACAAAAAGCTCATCACCGTCGAAGACCCTGTCGAATACCAGATGAGCGGCATCAACCAGGTGCAGGTGAACAAGGATGTGGGGCTTGACTTCTCGGCCGCCCTGCGCTCCATCCTGCGTCAGGCTCCGAATATCGTGATGATTGGAGAAATCCGCGACGAAGAGACCGCCGGCATCGCCATGGAAGCGGCTCTCACCGGCCACTTGGTATTCTCCACCCTCCACACCAACGACGCGCCTTCCGCTGTCACGCGTCTTCTCGACATCGGCGTAAAACCCTTCCTCGTCGCCTCCGCCCTGCGCGCCGCCATGGCGCAGCGTCTCGTGAGGGCGATTTGCGAAAATTGCAAGGAAGCCTACACGCCCTCCGACCGCGAAGTGAAGATGCTCGGCAACTTCGCCAAGACCATGCCGGAGAGGATGTTCCACGGCGCCGGCTGCGACAAGTGCGGCCGCAGCGGCTACAAGGGCAGAAAAGGCATCTTCGAAATCTTCAAGGTGGACGACACTATCCAGCGCCTCATCTTCGACCATGCGCCCGCCACCCTCCTCCGCCAGCGCGCCCGTGAAATGGGTATGCGCACCCTGCGCGAAGACGGCATGCTCAAAGTCGCAAACGGCATGACCTCCCTCGCCGAAGTCCTCCGCGTAACCATGGGAGACGCGGACTAAAGAAAGGAAAAGACAATGGACGTGACAATGAAAGAGCTTCTCGTGGCAATGATAGATGAAGGCGGCAGCGACCTTCATATCCGCGCGTACATGCCGCCGGAGCTGCGCGTGCACGGCGAGCTGCTCCCCCTCGCCGACGAAGAACTCACCGAGGAAGAATCCTTCAACCTCTGCCGCGAAATAGCCTCCGACGAACAAATGGCCGAAGTGGAAAAGAACGGGGGCGCCGACTTCGCCATCGCCTTCCGAGACCTCTGCACGCCCGAAGAACAGGAAGTTGAAGACGAAAAGAAGCTCGCCACCCGTTTCCGCGTGTCCGTCTTCAAGGAACGCAAACGCTACGGCATGGTCTTGCGGCAGATCCCTTCCACGCTGCTTACGATGGAACAGCTTGGGCTCCCGCCGGTCGTGAAAGAACTTCTCTTCAAGCCGCGCGGCCTCATACTCGTCACGGGTCCCACGGGATCGGGCAAGTCGACCACTCTGGCCTCGATGCTCGATGTAATCAACCACGAGCGTTCCGTGCATATCATCACAATCGAAGACCCTATCGAATTCTACCACAACTCCGCAAAGTCCCTCATCACCCAGCGTGAGGTGGGCGATGACGTGCCGAGCTTCGCGGAAGCCATCCGCCGTGCGCTGCGCCAAGACCCCGACGTGATTCTGGTGGGCGAAATGCGCGACATTGAAACGATTGGCGCGGCAGTTACCGCAGCGGAAACCGGCCACCTCGTGTTCGGCACCTTGCACACGACAGGCGCCGCAGAAACCGTAGACCGTATCATCGACGCCTTCCCCACCAACCAGCAGGCGCAGGTGCGCACCCAGCTCGCTGCCGGCCTGCAGGCCGTCATCTCCCAGATCCTCCTGCCGCGACTTGACGAAAACGGCGAAGTCCACGGCCGTGTCGCCGCCTTCGAAATCATGACTTCCACCGATGCCATCAAGTCGAGAATACGCGACGGCAAGACTAACATGATCAAGTCCGACCTGCAAACCGGCGCAAAGTACGGCATGCAGACCTTGGACTCCCACCTTACGCAGCTCTACAAGCAGGGCCTCATCTCTTACGAAGAACTTATCACCAAGTCGCAGGATCCCGACTCCGTCGTCCAGAAACTCAAGGAAGAAATGGGAGCCTAAACAATGCTAGATCCTATTCTCCAGCTGCTCGTCCAAAACGGCTATCTGGACGAAGATGGCGCGAAAGACCTCGCCGATATCGCCAAGACGGAATCCAAGCCAATCCGTCAGCTCGTCATAGACCAGGAAATCGTCACCGAAGACGATCTCCTCGCCCTCATGGCCGCAGACCAGAATACCGAGGCGATCGACCTCGGCGCGATGACGATTGAAACCGAAATCACAGAGGCTATCCCCGCCTCCACGGCAAGAATGTACAACGTCTTCCCCGTGGAAACGGATGACGAAACGGTGACTCTCGCAGCGTTCGACCTCATCGACCCGCGCATTTCCGATGAAATGCAGTTCTCGCTCGGCAAGGCCGTCCGTATCGTATTTGCGCGCGAAAAAGACGTGATGGACCGCATTTCGCAATACTATGGCGATGCGAACGATTCCGTCGCGGACATGATCAAGCAGCTCGGCGAGGGAATGAGCGACGACGAGGAGCTTTCCGGCGCAAATTCCAACGACATTGCATCGATGGAATCGGCCGCGAACTCTTCCGCCATCATACGCTTCGTCAACCTCGTGCTCTACCAGGGCGTGGTGGACCGTGCGGCCGACATCCACATCGAACCCTTCGAGAACGACTTCAAGATCCGCTACCGCGTGGACGGCGCCCTTTACGAAATGAAGGCACCTGACGTGAAGATGGCCCCGGCCATCATCTCGCGCATCAAGATTCTCGCGAATCTCAACATTTCCGAGCGCCGCATCCCGCAAGACGGACGCATCGCACTCACCGTGGCAGGGCGCCCCGTCGACTTGCGCGTAAGCTGCCTGCCGACAACACACGGCGAATCTGTCGTAATGCGTATTCTCGACCAGTCGGCAACCTCGCTCGACCTGGAAAACGTCGGCCTCCCCGAAGACGTCTACGAGCAAATCACGATGGATATCGAAAAGCCGAACGGCATCTTCATCGTGACGGGTCCTACCGGCTCCGGAAAGACAACCACTCTTTACTCCATCCTCCGGCGCATCAACACGATAGATACAAAACTTCTCACCGCCGAGGAGCCTGTCGAATACAATGTGGACGGAATCGTCCAAGTGCCTATCGACCCTAAAGCTGGCAATACGTTCGCCAAGGTGCTGCGCGCGTTCCTGCGTCAAGACCCGGACGTGATGATGATCGGCGAAATCCGCGACCTTGAAACTGCGGAAATCGCCATTCAAGCCGCACTGACCGGCCACTTTGTATTCTCCACGCTCCACACGAACGACGCCGCAGGTGCCGTGACGCGCTTCGTCGATATGAATGTGGCGCCGTATCTTCTCTCCTCCACCCTGGAAGGCGTCTTGGGGCAGCGTCTCGTAAGAACCTGCTGCGCAGAATGCAAACAGAGCTACGAGCCGGACGACGAGACGCTCGAGCGCATTGAAATGACGCGCGACCAGATTGGCGGGCGTCCGTTCTATTTCGGCAAGGGCTGCAAAATATGCAACGGCACCGGCTACAAGGGGCGCAAGGCCGTGGTCGAATACCTCAGAATGTCCAACCCGCTCAGGGAACTTGTCAACAATCGCGCTCCTACGCTCATTCTGCGCGAAAAAGCGCGCGAACTCGGCATGCGCACCATGCGCGAGCACGGCATCCAGGCCATCCTCGACGGCTATACCACCGTGGACGAGGTCTTGAGATACACCTAAGGCGGCCCGGCACCACGGCGGTGAGCCACCTTGCCGCCGCAAACGCACCGATACGCCCCATGGCGGCGAGCCCCCTCGCCGCCGCCGTGGTTTCGCAACTGCCTTATTACCTTATATATAATATATAGGAGAAGCAATGGACTCGTTTGAAACGGCGATACGCGCGGTGAAGGTAGCCATGGTGATAGCACTGGTGGTCTATGCCGCCGCCCTGTCCACACCGTCCGGACGGCTTCCGTTGGCGCTACGGGGACTGAAAAAGATCCTTCAGCGCGATGCCACCACTCCTTCTGCCCCCATCCCGGCGCCAGCAACCGGCGCAGACAACCCCGGCATCAGCGCCAAACGGAAGGTGTTGGCCTTTTTTATCGTAGTCCTTGCACTTGTCATCGCGGCAACCTTGTGATTCCGCTGCGGCGGATTAATAGGATGCGGCGGGCAGGGGCTCAGCCGCCCTCGCCGCTGCACTTTCACCGCCGCGACTTCCGATAAAGCGGAGAAACGGCTCTAGCTCGTCCGCTTTGAAAACGCGCGGTTGGGAGAAAGTCTGGGATTCTATTTCCGCGAGATTGTCGTCGTGCATCTGGTCGAGCCGGTCTGGATACTTGTAGACGAGCCCCTCCGTGGGACGGCCATGGAAGCGGCAAATCGACTCGCTCCCAGCGACCCACCGGTTGTCCGCAACCGTCATGCTCTTGCGCCAATCGTTGAAGAGCCTGAAGAGCGTGTTCGCGGAGCGCGAAAACAAATTGCCCCTGATGACGAAGCCCGCCGTCTGCGCCGTCGTATCGTAGAACATGAGATGCGCGGCGTTCGGATTCCAGCGCTGGCGGTGTCCCCACCCCTTCCCCGCATCGCGAAAGATGTTGTTCTCCACCAGGACGTTTTCCGTCCTGGCAGCCTCGCCCTGCTGCCAGTATTCGTAGGAATATTCGCAGTTCCACACCTCGTTGCCCCGCCAGACGATGTTGCGCTGCACCGCGCCGTCTTTGTTCGACTGGTTCGTGAGTCCCGCATCCCAACATTCCCATACGCGATTCGACTCTACCACGACATCCTCGCAATTCGCCCAGAACTCGATTCCATTCCCGTAGCGTACTCCGTTGCCCTTCTTGTCGTAGTAGAGGTATCCTCCGCCGATCCAGCTTATGTCGCAGTTTCGAACGGTGATTCGCTTCACGCTACCGCCGCCGATGCCATGGGCGGCAGTGTAGCGAAGATGCAGTCCGTCATAGACCACATCGTGCATCTTCGACTCATCGATGCAGTGCTTCTTCTCGCAAAGTTCAATGGACTTGAACCGCGTCGCAGGATTCGCATCGCTCTTCACGTGCACGGCGAAGGTCTTCGGGTCGCACCAGAAGTCTAGGTCGTCCTTCACATCCTTCAAGAAGCACTTCTTGAACGCGCAGCCGTTCGCGCCATGGTCGAAGATGATATTTCCTATATCGGCCGAAGCGCCTGCTTCGGCAACCCACAAGCCGTCCGCCTCGCGCCAGTCGCCTACGCCGCTTTTATCCCACGACGCCTCGATTACCGGCTTTGCGCCTTCGCCGAAAGCACCGTAGACGACAGGATGGCCAGGCTTCCCGGAGCGCGGCAGGAGCTGTCCGCGCCATACGCCGCCGCACTCGAACAGCACCTTGTCGCCAGGCATGACTTCAAGAGTGTTCACCTCGTCAAGCGACATGGCCCTGGCCACATTCCACACCTTGCCGCTTGCCGGACGCTTGTAGGCGGCCTCCGCCTCCGCCGCGCTCATCGCGGGATGCCGTCCGACCTTGAACTTCTTCATGCCCGCCTCTTCTACCCAATAGCCCGAAGCGGTTTGATGCGCCGGACTAGACGCGTTCTTGCCGGCCAGGGCAGTGAGGCAGGCGGCGGACGCGAAGAGCACGGTAAGCGTGAAAGACTTTCTCATGGCGGGAATTATAGCAGATTCCAGACCGCGCCAGCGCAAATGACATGTCAACTTTTCAAGAACCGCGTTTGCTCCGCCTCGCCGTTTTCACGTCTTCCAAACGCCCCGCCCCCGTGGATTCGCGTATGACGAGCGGCGCGGGGAGGTATATATGACGCGGCGGCAGCCCCGGATTCCTGATTCGCTCCCGGAGCGTAAGATAGGCGATAAGCGCGATGTCCCCGCACGGCTGGTGTATCGTCGTGAGCTGGGGGAAAGTTGTTTTCGCGCATCTGACATCGTCGAAGCCGGCAAGCAGGACATCCCCCGGAACAGAAAGCCCCAGCTTGTCGAGCGTGTTCCTGAAGACCGCAGCGACATAGTCGGATTCGCATATCACGGCATCGGGACGGTTCCGCTTTCTGAAGATCGGGCCGAGCGCGCCTAAGTCGTCCGGGCAGGCGACAATCTTGAAGTCCTTGCCGCTGCCTAGCCCAAGTGCGCTTGCCGCGCCTTCCAGCCTGTCTTGGATTACCGCTGCGCAGTTCGGGCGCATCAGAAACCGGACGCGCTTGGCGCCCTGGTTCATCATGTGTTCGCCGAGAGCGCGCCCGGCGGCAACATTGTCAATTCCAACGAAATCGTGGCGCACCGGTTCGCGCCCCGAACGAACGCTCCGGTCTATCAGCACGACCGGAATCTCCGCATTGTCGAAGAGCGTGAGAATCTCGCGCGTCACGCGCTCGGGCGTCCTGAGAAACGCGAGCGGCTGGAAGATGACTCCGGCGACATGCTGTTCGACAAATGCGCGCGCAACCTTGCCCGCCTCGATTGCCCGCTTCGACGGCGTGGATGCGGAAATGTCGCCCAGCACGAGCGAATAGCCGTCTTTCCGGGCGCAACTCATCAACGCCTGGCACATGACGGGAAAGACCTCGCCAACGGCAAGACTCGGCATGATGAGCCCCAGCCGCCCCGATTCGAGGCTGGCGGTCTTTGTTGCAAACGTCCCTGCTCCGCGCTTGCGGTAGACGAGCCCGCACCGCACCAGCTCTTCCATCGCACGCACCGCCGTTATGCGCGAAACCTTGTACTTCCTGACAAGCGCCTCTTCCGATGGCAGCGGCACAGCGCCGGTGTAAACGCCGTCGCGGATGCTCTTCCTCAGAGCCTCGAAGATTTGCCTGTATTTGGATTGTTCTTTCACGGCCTAAATGATGTTGGTTGGCAGGTGCGAGGATTGCCGGAGGCAATGTTATACGCTCCCACGATTCTCGACTAGTCCCATTCTACCATATTCACGCGTTCGTTGTCAATCGCAAGCCGCGTGGTAGGGCGCGGTAGGGCGGCGGGCAGAGGCTCAGCCGCCCTACCGCCGGGAGAGCTACCCCGGCCAATGCCCATCACCCCGGAATCCAATGCCCATCACTCGCAAATCCAATGGGCATTGAATTCGAATCCAATGGGCATTGAATCCGGATTCAATGCCCATTGGTCGCCCGCCCAATGCCCATTGGTTTCCCGACCGATGCGCATGAGGCGAATACCGGCATCTAGGGTGTGTGGTATGCCGCGCCCCCTTGACGGCTGGGGGCAAAATATGCTAGAATATACGCGATTTTCGGTTTTGCCGTGCTGTTGGCAACTCCGGAGTTTTGTATTGGTCTTAGACAGGGAGGAGCAAAGGAATGGCAATGAACACCAAATTGTTGGCGGTTGTCCAGCAGATAGAGAGTGAACGCGGCGTGAGCCGCGAAATCGTGCTTGCTGCTATAGAGCAGGCATTGAGCCAGGCGGCACACAAGAGTCGCGACGTGACAAACGACCTCAGGGTGTTTATCGACAGGAAAGACCTTTCGCTCCACGTGTTCGATACGCTTGTGGCGAGCGACGAAGAGACCGGCACCGGGTTCATCCCACTTGCCCGCGCCCGTCGCGTGAAGCCGGATATCAAGGAAGGCGAAGCGATAGAGGTGGAAATGCCGCCGTCGCGTCTTGGGCGCATTGCGGCCCAGACCTCGCGCCAGATGATAATGCAGAAGATCCGCGATGCAGAGCGTTCCAACACCTTCTCCGAATACCGCGATCGCCAGGGCGACATCGTCTCCGGGACGGTTTCCGCGGTAAGCCACCGCGATACGTTCGTCACCGTGGGCAAAACCGAGATGATTCTCCCCTCCCGCGAGCGCATCCCCACGGAAAACTTCCAGGTGGGCGATACCGTCCGCGCCATCATTCTCAAGGTAGACCAGGATGCGAAGGGTCCGAGCGTGGTGTTGAGCAGGTCGCATCCGAAGTTCCTTGAAGCGCTGTTCCGTCTGGAAGTGTCGGAAATCGCGGATGGAGTGGTGGAAATCATGTCCATAAGCCGCGATCCCGGATACCGTGCGAAGGTGGCGGTGCGCACGGCGAACGAAAACGTCGATCCTGTGGGTGCATGCGTCGGCCAGAAGGGTTCGCGCGTGAGAGCCATCGTGAACGAGCTCGGCGGCGAAAAGATTGATATCGTCCGCTGGAACGAGGACATCTGCCAATATGTGGCGCAGGCCCTGGCGCCGGCGAAGCTCGAATCCGTCACGGTGGACCCCTCCGGCGGGAACACGGTGCACGTGCTCGTTTCGCCTGAGCAGTATTCGCTTGCGCTCGGCAAGCGCGGCCAGAACGTGAAGCTCACGACCAAGCTCACCGGCTGGAACGTGGAAGTGAAGAAGTCCATGGCTTCGGCCTCGTTCGAAGACCAGAAGGCCGAGGCGATCAAGGATCTGGCCGAAACGCTGAGCGTATCGACTACAGTCGCCACGCAGATGGCGGAAGCGGGCTTCTTGAGTGTCGAAGGCATCGTGGGCGAAGACGAAGCCACGTTCATGGCTATGACCGGGCTCGACGAGGTGACTGCGCGCGGCGTATATGCGGCTGCGCAGGCGGTCGCCGCGCTCATCGGCGTAGGTGCGAAGGAAGACGAAGAAGAGAGCGCCGCAGCCGGCGGGGAAGATGCAGCCGAAGAGGCCTGAGGAAGCAAAGCATTGCAGGAGGCAAAATGAGGGTTTACGAACTTGCCAAAGAGGCCGGCGTGACGAGTGCGCAGGTGCTGGAAGCGGCGCGCAAGCGCGGCATCGAAGCGACAAGCGCAATCAGCGCGATCAACAAATACGAGCTTGGCGCGCTTCGCGAAGAGGTGGCCGGACTTGACAAGGGGGATTTGGCCGCAAAGAGGAGCGCAAAGGCCGCCAAAGCGTCCGCCTTGCGCAAAGCGGCGGCGGATAGCGAACGCGAAATCCTGGCAAAGAGGCTGGAGCTTGCCGCGCAAGCAGGCAGAGAACACCCGCTGGAGAAGCTTCCCGTTCCGAAGAAGCCGGTGCCGGAAACTGCCGTGGTCGCATCCGCGCCGGCCGAACCTGCCAAGGCGGAACCGGCTCCGGCCGCTGCTCCGGCATCTGCGCCCGCCCAGGCCCCTGCGCCAAAGCCTGACGAGCCGCCCAAGAAGCCGGTTCTCGCTCCTCTCCACATAAACCCTAACAAACCCACACGCCCGAATATGCCGCCGCCGAAGATTTCCATCTCGGTGAATACGGCCAAGCCCAAGATTTCCGTCGGCGTGAAGCCGCAGGGCGGGAAGCCTCAGGCGCATCCCGGTTTCAAGCCGCTGCAGAAGGCGGTTCCTCCGGGCGCGGGAGCCATCAAGATTATGGTGGCCGCGCCGCCAAAGGAGCGCCCCGCAAAGCCTGTGGGCGACTATGACGATTTCGAGCGCGGCAACCGCAAGGGAAAGAAAGGCAAGGACGCGCTCAAGGCGTTCGAGAAGCAGCGCCAGAACAAACAGACCGCTTCCACCGCTTCCGCCTCCCCGAGCTCGCGCATCTCCATCGATGAATCCTCGCGCGAGATATCCATTCGCGGCGCAGTAGTCGTCAAGGACCTCGCCACGAAACTCGGCATCAAGCCCAACCGCCTCATTGCCGACCTCATGGGGCTGAAGATTCTTGCTTCCATCAACCAGAGAGTCGAGCCCGATGTGGCGACGAAAGTGGCGGAGAAGTACGGCTTCAGGGTAACAGTGGAAAAGGCGCGCGATAAAGCCGCCGCCAAACCCGTCCTCAAGGCGATAGACGCCGACGACCTCATACCGGAAGATCCGCCCGAGACGCTGCGTCCCCGTGCGCCGGTCATCACCTTCCTCGGACACGTAGACCATGGCAAGACCACGCTCATGGACTGGATCCGCAAGGAACACGTCGCAGCCGGCGAAGCTGGCGGCATCACCCAGCAGATTTCCGCCTATCAGGTGGAGGTGGCGGGCAAGAAGATCACCTTCCTCGATACTCCGGGACACGCCGCGTTCAGCGCGATGCGCGCCAGAGGTGCGCAGCTCACCGACATCGCGGTTCTCATCATCGCAGCCGACGACGGCATCATGCCCCAGACGGAAGAGTGCATCCGCGTGGCACGCCAGACCGGCGTCCAGATCATGGTCGCAATCACCAAGGCGGACAAGCCCACTGCGAACGTGGATCGCGTAAAGCAGCAGCTTCAGAAGAGAGGCCTCACCCCGGAAGACTGGGGCGGCGACATAATCTGCTGTCCCGTCTCCGGAGTCACCGGAATGGGCGTGGATGCTCTTCTCGAGAACATTCTCGTGCAGGCGGAAGTTCTCGAGCTCACGGCCAACCCGAACCGTCGCGCCAACGGCTACGTGATTGAATCCGAGCTGCAACAGGGCCTCGGCCCTTGCGCCACGCTTCTCGTCTCCGGCGGTACGCTCAAAGTGGGAGACGCCATTCTCATCGGCGAACACTTCGGCAAGGTGCGCGCACTTATCGACGACCGCGGCCGCAGAATCAAGGAAGCGCCTCCTTCCACGCCGGTCAAGGCCACGGGCCTTTCCGGCGTGCCGGAAGCGGGCGCGGAGTTCCGCGTGATGCTCGACGAAAAGCGCGCCAGGACTCTCGCCGAACAGACCGCCCAGGAGCGCAAGGAGCAGGAACTTTCCTCTTCCAAGGCCGCCACGCTCGATGCCCTCATGTCACGCATGGCCGCAGCCGGCAAGCGCGAGCTCAACGTTATCGTCAAGTCCGATACGCAAGGCTCGCTGGAAGCGATTGTCGAGGCGTTGAGGGCTATCAAGTCCGAAAAGGTGGGGCTCAACGTAATCGGCACCGGCACGGGCAACGTATCTCTTACGGACGTCAAATCCGCAGCCGCCGGAAAAGCGATTATCGTCGGCTTCGACATCGGCAACGATTCCGGCGTGCAAAGCCAAGCCCGTCACGATGGCGTGAGGATAAACTCCTTCCGCATCATCTACGAGCTCATCGACCATGTCAAGCAGTGCATGCTGGACCTCCTGCCTCCGGAATACCGCGAAATCGTCAAGGGTCACGCCGAAATCAAGGCCATCTACGATATCGGCAAGCTCGGCAAGATTGCCGGCTCCCAGATGCTGGACGGCACGCTCATCGCCAAGGAGAGCTTCCGCATCTTCCGCGGCAAGGAGCAGATCTGGGATGGCAAGGTCCAGACCCTTCGCCACTTCAAGGACGAGGTAAAGGAAGTGACGGGCCAGCAGGAATGCGGCGTGTGCTTCGCCAATTACGAGGACTTTAAGGAAGGCGACACCATCGAGTGCTATATACTCGAAGAGTTGCCCCGCACCCTCTAAGGGCGGCGAAGGAGGCTGGGGATATGGGCGTAGACAGATTGCAAAGGGTGGATTCTCTCCTGAAGCGGGTAATCGCGGAAGGAATGTTTTCGGTAATGCAGGGCGACAGTGTGGCGCCCGGCCTTATCACCGTGACGGGGGTGAAGTGCGGCAAAGACTTGCGCGACGCCACGGTGACGGTATCCGTCTTCGGTGACGATGCGCTCAAGAAGACCGCTATTCAGCATCTGACGCACAACGCGAAGCGTTTCCAGGCTCTCATCAACCGGGAAGTGCGGCTCAAGTTCACGCCCCGGCTCGTCTTCAAGCTCGATCTTTCGCTTGAAAAAGGCGACGAAGTGCTCGCCATTCTGAGCAAACTGGAAGAGGCGCAATGACCGCCATAGTCGATTACGGGGCCGGGAACCTCACCAGCGTGCGTCTCGCCTTTGCCGCTCTCGGCCACGAGGCGCGCGTCACTTCTTCCGTAAACGATATTGAGGAAGCGGATAGAATCGTCTTTCCCGGCGTGGGCGCCGCCAAAAGCGCCATGGAGAATCTCGTGCGCCTCGGGCTGGTTGACGCCTTGAAGAAGGCCGCCGGCGAAAAGCCGTTCCTCGGCATCTGCCTAGGAATGCAGATTCTTTTCGACAGGACCGAGGAGGATGGCGGCGTCGATTGTCTCGGCCTCGTCCCCGGCCGGGTTCGCCGTTTCCCCGCCGCCGGCGGCTGCAAGATCCCGCAAATCGGCTGGAACGACGTGCATGAGGCTGCTTCCGGGAACAGGGTTCCGGGTTTAGGGGAATACTACTACTTTGTGCACAGCTATTATGCTGAGAAAGGTCCCTACACGGCGGGCGTGACAGAGTATGCGAGCGTGGAGTTCACCTCTATCGTGCAGAAGGGCGGTATCTTCGCGTGCCAGTTCCATCCGGAGAAGTCCGGTGCTGCGGGGCTGGAGCTGCTGAAAGGATGGCTTGAAAGATGCTGACCAAACGCGTCATACCGTGCCTCGACGTGCGCAAAGGCCGCGTCACTAAAGGCGTGAAGTTCCAGAACAACGTGGATCTGGGCGACCCAGTGGAGATGGCGCTCGCGTATTCTGATGGCGGGGCGGACGAGCTCGTATTCTATGATATCACCGCTTCTGCGGAGCACCGCCCCATAGATATAGGGATGGTGGAGGCTGTCGCGAAGGCGATTCGCATACCTTTTGCGGTGGGCGGCGGCATATCGTGCGTGGCGGACATGGAGCGCGTCATCCTCGCGGGCGCCGAGAAGGTCTCAGTGAACTCGCTCGCGGTGCGAAATCCCGGCATAATCGCCGAAGGCGCAAAAGCGTTTGGCGCCCAGTGCATCGTTTTGGGCATGGATCCGGTGAAGTCCGGCAACCCCGCCTGTCCGAGCGGATACGAGATTACGACGCGCGGTTTCAGGGACTTTACCGGCATGGACGCGGTAGAGTGGGCGAAGATGGCGGCCGATCTGGGCGCCGGCGAAATAGTCGTCAACTCCGTGGATGCGGATGGCACGCGCGCCGGGTTCGAGAAGCAGATTACTCGCATGATTGCCGAAGCCGTGGGAGTGCCGGTGGTCGCATCCGGCGGCGCGGGCAAGCCTGAACACTTCCCCGAAGTATTCAAGGAGACGAATTGCGATGCCGCCATCGTCGCCGGCATGATCCATTCGGGCGAGTACAGCATCTCTCAAATCAAGGAGGCCATGCTCGCAGCAGGCGTAAGCGTCAGAATAAGGAGGACGAGAACATGAGAAACGACTTGGGCAAACTCAAATCCCTGGGCGCCACCGTGCGCGCCAAGATGGACTATGCCCCGGAAACTCTCGAAGCGTTCGCCAACGCCAACCCGGAGCGCGACTATTGGGTAGTCCTCACCGCAATGGAGTTCACCACCCTCTGCCCCAAGACCGGACAGCCCGACTTCGCCGAGCTCACCATCCGCTATGTGCCGGACAAAAGGCTCGTCGAATCGAAGAGTCTCAAGCTCTACCTTTTCGGCTTCCGCAACCACGGCGA
>DFGM01000131.1:20397-27245 GCA_002371755.1 Verrucomicrobia bacterium UBA3750
AACCACGGCGACTTCCACGAGGACGTCATAAACGTCATTTATCGCGACATCGACGCCCTCTTGAAACCGAAATATCTGGAAGTCTACGGCAAGTTCGCGTCCCGCGGCGGAATCTCCATCGATCCTTTCGTCAATGGCGGCCGCGGCGCCAAATGGAAAGCCCTCGCAGATCGGCGTTTCGCCTCTTGGGCGGGAGTCAGGGGCTGAAATGCGTTTCTGGGGCATTACAGGCACCAACGGCAAGACCACCACGACGTGGATTGCCGCTGAAATGATGCATGCGGCCTACATCACCACGGTAGAAGTCTGGACCGGCAAGCGCCGCTTCTATTCGGGCTACACCACTCCGCCGCTCTCCGTGCTCAAGGAAATCTATGCCGAAATGGAGGAGTGCGGCATAAAGGATTGTGTCAT
This sequence comes from Verrucomicrobia bacterium UBA3750, assembly GCA_002371755.1. GTDB lineage: Bacteria > Verrucomicrobiota > Kiritimatiellia > RFP12 > UBA1067 > UBA1067. The sequence continues at coordinate 20,812 of DFGM01000131.1, forward strand.
GGAAGTATCCAGCCACGCAATCCACCAGAACAGGGTCGGCTTCGGCGATACTACATTCTTTTCTGGCGGCGCCTTCACCAACCTTTCCGAGGACCACCTCGATTACCACAAGACAATGGCGGAATACTTCCGCGTGAAACGTTCCTTCGCCGAAGCAATAGGGAAGATGCACGAAAGCGCGGGATTGGGTTCAAAAGCCCCGTTTGTCGTTTGCCTGGATGGCGAAAACGGCGAGAAGATGTACGAGTCGGTGAAGAACATACCCGGCATCGATGCGATTCCCGTGAGCGTAAACAATCCCGGCTACGACCTATCCGGCTTGCAGCTCGCCGGCGAATACAACAAGTCGAACGTGCTTGTGGCGGCGGCCATTGCCGAGGCTGCCGGAGTCCCTAAGGCGGAAATCCAGGCCGTCATTCCCACCTTGACTCCACGCTGGGGAAGGCTTGAAAAGGTCGAAACCGCGTCAAAAGCCGATGTCTACGTCGACTTTGCCCACACGCCTGATGGCCTTGCCAAGGTGCTCTCGGCAGTCCGGCACTTCGCCAATGGACGCGTCTGGGTAGTGTTTGGCGCCGGCGGCGACAGGGACAGGATGAAGCGCCCCTTGATGGGGGAGGCATGCGCCAATGGCGCTGACGAACTTGTGGTCACGAGCGACAATCCCCGTAGCGAGGAGCCGGAGGCGATAATCGCGGATATTCTAGCCGGCATCCCCGTCGAAAAGCATGCCGCCGTCATACCCGAGCGCCGCGAAGCGATATACCATGCACTCGCCAATGCCGCGGATGGGGATGTCGTCGTAATTTGCGGCAAGGGGCATGAAACTACACAAGAGATAAAAGGCGTCAAACTCCCGTTTGACGACCGCACCGTCGCCCGCGAGTTTCGCCCGCAGTCCTAGGCGAGCAGAGATGAGACGAAGCGAGACGCATTGGAATCGAGAATTGCGTCTAGCTCTGCGGCGGTCGTGCGGCGCAATTCGGCTAGGCGTGCCGTGATTTGAGCGATGTCGGGGAGGTCGAGAGGTGATTCCGGCGTGCGGTCGGTTTCGACAAGGAGCATGTCAGAGGGGATTTCCGCAGCCATGCGCATATAGTTGACGGCGTGGGCGTTCGCAACTGCCGGCCCAATGGATATAAAGCCGCCCAAATCCTTTATTTCGGGGATGAGACCCGTGGAGCGCGAGAATCCATGGAAGAGGAATGCGGGTATCACTCCTTTGTAAGGCTTGCACGCCTTCAGCGTTTCGCCCCAGCATTTTGCGCCATGCAGTACTACCGGACGGTGAAACTCCGCTGCGATGGCCAGCTGCCTTTCGAAGACTTCGCGTTCCAGAGGTGCGATTTCGCGCTTTTTGAGCCTGTCGAGCCCGATTTCGCCAACACCCGCATCCGGATGTTCCAAGAGGAGACGCCTCAATTCTTCCTCGTCAAACTCCTCTGGCGTCCAAGGATGGCAGCCGAAGAACCTGACGCATCCCGGCAAACCATAGGGCACGGCTGACGGGGAGCATATGAAATGTCTCCCGGCCGTGCCCGCGACATGGCAGTGTGAATCGGTCACTTCTTCTTGTATGAAGGATTGACCGGGGTGGTCTTGACGAGCTCGACGATTTGCTGGGTGACTTCCGGATTCTGCTTCAGGTACTCTATCGTCGCAAGCGAACCCTGCGCGAGCTGGTTGTCGCCGAAGCCGATCCAGCTGCCGCGCTTTTCACAGATGCCACGCTCCAAGGCGGCGTCCAAGACGCTTCCCTCGTACGAGATGCCGCACGTATAGAGTATGTCGAACTCGGCCTCGGTGAAAGGCGGCGCCACCTTGTTCTTCACCACCTTCACGCGGGTGCGGTTGCCGACCACCTGGCCAGAGGCGTTCTTGATGGCGCCGATGCGGAGCACCTGCAGACGGCACGACGCGTAGAACTTCAAAGCCTTTCCGCCGGGCGTAGTTTCGGGATTGCCGAACATCACGCCAATCTTCTCGCGGACCTGGTTGGTGAAGATGAGGAGCGTCTTGGTCTGATTGATGATGCTGGTGAGCTTGCGCATGGCCTGCGACATGAGGCGCGCCTGCAGGCCGACGTGGCTATCACCCATGGCGCCGTCGATTTCGGCCTGCGGCGTGAGCGCGGCCACGGAATCGACCACCACTACGTCGAGCTGCCCGGACTTGACGAGTTCCTCGCAAATCGTAAGGGCTTCTTCGCCCGAGTTCGGCTGCGCCACGATGAGGTCGTCGAGGTTGACGCCTATCTTTGCCGCATACTGCGGGTCGAGGGCGTGCTCGGCATCGATGAATGCGGCCATGCCGCCCGCCTTCTGGGCGTTTGCGACCACATGCAGTGCGAGGGTGGTCTTGCCGGAAGATTCGTGGCCATAGCATTCCACAATGCGCCCGCGAGGAAGACCGCCCACGCCAAGCGCCATGTCAAGCGAAAGGGCGCCAGTGGAAATCACCGGTATCTTCTCGGTGTCGTGGTCTCCAAGACGCATGATGGACATGTCGCCAAACTGTTTGCGGATCTGTCCTATGACGGCATCAAGCGCCGAATTGCCGGTTCCCTTCTTTGCAGATTCCTTTGCCATGTTCAAAGTCTCCTTGCTTATGCCTTCCCGCACGGGCGGGGCGGCGGATGTTATTTGATGGATGAGTGGTAGGCTTGCAGCGATTTCACTTCGCCCTGGCCGTGCATTGCGGCGGCTATGCCCTCGGCGGCGGCGCAAGCCGCCGCGATAGTCGTCAAGTACGGAACGCGATACTTGATCGCGGCCTGGCGTATGCGGCAATCGTCGGCACGGGAATCGCGGCGCCCCGATGGCGTATTGATGATAAGGCAAACCTGGCGGTTCTTGATGATGTCAAGGACGTCGGGACGGCCCTGGCCGATTTTCGCGACCATCATCGCCTCCACGCCCTTCTCCCACAAGTACTTCACCGTGCCTTCGGTGCCGACGAGCTCGAAGCCGAGCTTCACCAGATTCATCGCGGCCGAAACCACGTCGTCCGTCTTCTCCGAGAGCGAGATCAGAATCTTCCCCGGCTTCGTCGGGAGCGGAAGCCCTGCCGCCTCCTGCGACTTGAAGTACGCAAGGCCGAAGGAATCGGCAAGGCCCAGCACTTCGCCCGTGGAGCGCATCTCCGGGCCGAGCACGGGATCCACCTCCGGGAACTTCTCGAAGGGGAGCACGGCTTCCTTGACGCCGAAGTAGGGAATCGCCCCGCGGTTGTGGAGGCCGAGGTCCTTCACCGTGGCGCCCAGCATGAGCTCGGTGGCGATGCCGGCCATTTGCGTGCCGGCCACCTTCGACACGAGCGGCACGGTGCGGCTCGCGCGCGGGTTGGCCTCGATCACATACACCTTTTCGCCTTCTATCGCGAACTGCATGTTCATGAGCCCCACCACCTTGAGCCTGTCGGCTATCTTGCGCGTGTAGTCGAGGATGGTCGCTTTGTTCTTTTCGGAAATCGTCACGGGCGGAAGCACGCACGCGGAATCGCCGGAGTGGATGCCGGCAAGTTCTATGTGCTGCATTATCGCGGGGATGAATACGTCGCGGCCGTCGGAAAGAGCGTCGGCCTCGCATTCCAGGGCGTGGCAGAGGAAGCGGTCCAGATAGAGGGGTCTATCGGGCGTCACGCCCACGGCCTTGTCCACATATTCGCGCAGCATGATTTCGTCGTAGATTACTTCCATGCCGCGGCCGCCCAGCACGAACGAAGGACGGATGATAAGCGGATAGCCGAGCTTTTCCGCGCATTTGAGCGCACCATCCAAGTCGCTCGCCATCATCGATTCCGGCATCGGGATGCCGAGCTCGTCCATGATGGAATGGAAGAGGTCGCGGTCTTCGGCATCGTCTATGGAGTCGACGGAGGTGCCGAGAATCTTGCAGCCTGCCTCCTGGAGGGCGCGAGCGATGTTGAGCGGGGTCTGGCCGCCGAACTGCACGATTATGCCTTCGGGCTTTTCCGCCTCGTAGATCTGGAGGACGTCCTCCACCGTCACGGGTTCGAAGTAGAGCTTGTCGGAAGTATCGTAGTCGGTGGAGACCGTCTCCGGGTTGCAGTTCACGATAATCGTCTCGTAGCCGAGGCGGCGCATGGCCATTGCGGCATGGCAGCAGCAGTAGTCGAACTCGATGCCCTGGCCGATTCTGTTCGGGCCTCCGCCCAGAATCATCACCTTCTTCGGATTGGCGCTGACGGGCACTTCGTTCTTCCCGCCGTTGTAGGAGGAATAGTAGTAAGCTTCGTCCTCCACGCCGCTCACGGGCACCGCGTGCCACGTCTCGACGCACCCGAGCGCCTTCCTGCGCTCGCGAATCTCCTTTTCGGCGACGCCGAGGAGCTGCGAAAGATACTTGTCGCTGAAGCCGTCCTTCTTCGCCTTTACGAGCAAATCGTCAGGCGGCAGCCTGCCCTTGCAGGCGAGAATGGCCTCTTCCTCCTCGACGAGTTCGCGCATCTGGTCGACGAAATAGCCCTTCACGCCGGTACGGGCGAAAATCTGCTCGTTGGTCGCACCCTTCCTCAACGCCTCGTACATCTGGAAGTGACGCTCAGAATTGGGCGTCGAGAGCATGATGAGGAGTTCGTCGAGGCTGCGTTCGTGGAAATCCTTGGCAAATCCGAGGCCCGACCTGCCGCGTTCCAGAGCGCGGATAGCCTTCTGGAGCGTCTCCTTGTAGGTCTTGCCTATGCTCATCACCTCGCCCACGGCCTTCATCTGCGTGCCGAGGCGGTCTTCAACAGCGCGGAACTTCTCGAACGCCCAGCGCGCGAACTTGAGGACGACATAGTCGCCGGACGGAGTATACTTCTCCAGCGTTCCATCTCTCCAGTACGGCATTTCGTCGAGCGTCATGCCTGCTGCGAGTTTGGCCGAGACAAGCGCAATCGGGAAGCCTGTCGCCTTGGAGGCGAGCGCGGAAGAGCGCGAGGTGCGGGGGTTGATTTCGATAATCACCACCCTGCCGGTCTTCGGGTCGTGCGCCCACTGGACGTTGCAGCCGCCTATGACGCCAATCGCCTCGACAATCTTGAACGCGTCGCGTTTGAGCCGCTCTTCGAGCTCTTTCGAGATGGTGAGGAACGGCGCGGCGCAGAAACTGTCGCCCGTATGCACGCCCACCGCGTCGATGTTCTCGATGAAGCAGACGGATATCATCTGGTTCTTGGCATCGCGCACCACTTCCACTTCGAGTTCTTCCCAGTCGAGAATCGACTCTTCGATAAGGCACTGGTGCGTAAGAGAGGCGTCCAGGCCGCGCGCGCAGATTGTGCGAAGTTCCTCGACATTGTAGCAGAATCCGCCGCCCGCGCCGCCCATCGTGTAGGCAGGGCGCACCACTACGGGATAGCCAATCTCCTTCTCGACAAGCTCCACCGCCGCTTCGACGGAATGGACGATGCCCGATTTCGGAGTCTCGATGCCGAGCTTCTGCATGGTGTCCTTGAAGACTTCGCGGTCTTCGCCGCGCTCGATGGCGTCGAGGTTTACGCCTATCACCTTCACGCCATACTTTTCGAGGATGCCCTTCTTTGCGAGGCTCATGGAAAGGTTCAGCCCCGTCTGTCCGCCGAGATTGGGAAGGATGGCGTCGGGGCGTTCCTTTTCGATGATTTGCTCAAGCCGGGTCTCGTTGAGCGGCTCGATGTATGTGGCGTCGGCCATCACGGGGTCGGTCATTATGGTGGCCGGGTTGGAGTTCACGAGCACCACCTTGTAGCCGGAGGCTTTCAAAGCCTTGCACGCCTGGGTGCCGGAATAGTCGAACTCGCATGCCTGGCCGATCACAATGGGACCGGAGCCTATGATCAGTATCTTGTCAACGTCTGCACGCTTCATGGTGTTGCCTTTCGAAATTGGTTTACTGGGCCTTTATGTCGGGGAGTTGGGCGAAAGAGGCGGCGAGATCCTCGTCGGTGGGCACATAGTCGCCCATCTTGCCATCGTTGTAGGCCTGGTAGGCGAACATGTCGAAGTAGCCTGTGCCCGTGAGGCCGAAAACGATATTCTCCGTCTTTCCCTCGCGGGTGCATCGGTTAGCCTCGTCTATTGCCGCGCGTATGGCGTGGGCGGATTCGGGCGCGGGCAGAATGCCCTCGACGCGGGCGAAGAACTGCGCCGCTTCAAAGACTTCCGTCTGTTTCACGCTTCTCGCCTCCATGACGCCCTGGTCGTAGAGTTCGGAAAGGGTGGCGCTCATGCCGTGGTATCTGAGGCCGCCCGCATGCGATGGCGAAGGCATGAAGCCGCTTCCGAGCGTATACATCTTCTGCAAGGGGCACACCCTGCCCGTGTCGCAGTAGTCGTACGCGTATCTGCCGCGCGTGAGCGAAGGGCAGGAAGCGGGCTCCACCGCGATGAAGCGGTAGTCGTTTTCGCCGCGCAGCTTCTCGCCCGCGAAGGGGGCGATGAGGCCGCCCAG
>DFGM01000131.1:27301-27614 GCA_002371755.1 Verrucomicrobia bacterium UBA3750
CCGCCCAGGTTGGAGCCGCCGCCCGCGCAGCCTATGATCACATCTGCTTTCACGCCGAGCTGCCGAAGCGCGGTCTGCGTCTCGAGTCCGATTATGGATTGGTGCAGAAGCACTTGGGCGAGCACGGAGCCAAGCACATACCTGTAGCCCTCATGCGCCGTCGCCGCTTCCACGGCCTCGGAAATCGCGCAGCCGAGCGAACCGTTGGTGCCGGGATGCTCGGCGTTGATTTTCCGCCCCACTTCCGTTTCCATGGAAGGCGAGGGCGTAACGCTCGCGCCATATGTCCGCATCACCTCGCGGCGGAAGGGCT
>DFGM01000060.1 GCA_002371755.1 Verrucomicrobia bacterium UBA3750
GTCGTAATCGACACGCTCGTGCGGCACCACACGCATCCGCACCAGCATACCTTCACGCATTTCCACGGCGGCAGCGTCCACACGCACACGATCACGCACACCCACGGCCACGATCATTTCATGACAGACGCAACCCATACGCACCACCATCCTGTCTCGGAACTGGAACAAGCCGTTGCACACAACCCCGCCGCGAATGACGGCGAAAGAAAGACATCGACATGACGGAAAAAGAGAAAATGCTCGCTGGCATGATTTACGATGCCAACAACAATGCGGAACTCGAACGCGAACGCACGCTGGCGAAGGAGCTGTGCCATGAGTTCAATAATGTCTCTCCGACGGAGACCGGCCGTCAACGCGAAATACTCAGGCAACTGCTCGGAAAGACGCATGGCGACAGTTTCACGATTCTGCCGGCCTTCTGGTGCGATTACGGCTACAACATCGAAATCGGCGCGAACTTCTTCGCCAACCACAATACCGTGATTCTCGATGGCGCCAAGGTGAAGTTCGGCGACAACGTGTTCATCGCGCCGAATTGCAGCTTCTACACCGCGGGGCATCCATTGGATGTAGAGCGCCGCAACAAGGGGTTGGAATACGCCTACCCTATCACCATCGGCGACAACGTGTGGATCGGCGGCAATGTGACGGTGTGCCCCGGCGTGACCATCGGCAGCAACGTCGTCATCGGCGCCGGCGCGGTCGTCGTGCACGACATTCCCGCCAACTCGCTCGCGTTCGGCGTTCCTGCAAAGGTGGTAAAGGAGATATGAGAAACGGTCAACAGGCAATCGACGACAACCGCGAGGCAATGCGTCTTTTTGAAGCGTGCATCAACACTAACGACCTTGAGCTGGGCCGCATGCTCATCGCTGAAACGGCGGCGTTCGACACGCCTGTTTCGCCTACGCCGCTTTACGGCGCGGAAGGGTATTTGAGCGTCGTCGGTCTCATGCGCAAGAGTTTCCCGGATGTGCAGTGGAAGCTTGTCGATATGGTGGCGGACGCGAATACTGTCGCCGTCCAGTGGGAATGTTCCGGCACTTTCAATGGCAAAGCGCCGTTCGCCGGACTTCAGCCGAACGGACGCAGGTTCACGACCACGGTAATGAACTTCTACTCGTTCGACTCGGATGGTAGAATCTGCAAGGACGTCGCCGCAACCGGCATCGCGGGCATCTTGCAAGGAATTGGTGCAATTCCGCAATGAAATCGATGAAAACTTTCTCTTGCCTGGAAATTGCCGCCATCGATGGAGGCGAGGCGGGTGCCGCGTTCCTCGGTTCGCAGGGCGACGAATGGGACGCGCAGAAGGACATGCTCTGCGATATGTCCGGCACTGTTTGTTCAGTATCGTCTTTCTTGTCATTCAACAGCAATGAAGATGCAAGGAGGTCTTGCAATGTCTGATCTGGTATCGCTCGCAGTCGGTATTGCTGCGCACAGGCGAATTAATACTCTTAAGAGTGACATGCGAGCGCAGAAGCTCAGTGTTGACGAAAGTGAACTTTCTGCCGTTTCCATGCGACAGGATATTGAGAAGCTCTATATGCTTGTCGAGGCACTGTGGTGCATCGTCAAGGAAACGTCCGGACTGGGTGACGAAGAATTGATTGAGCTTGTAAAGCAGATTGACATGCAAGACGGCAAGCTCGATGGTCGAAATTCCGCAAACGCAGGCATCCTGAGATGCTCCAACTGCGGGAGGACGATTTTGAAAGGTCAGTCGAAATGCATATATTGCGGGGGCGAGGTTAAAGACGAATCGCTCTTTAGGCACAACGGCAAATAACCTGATTGTCGCAAAACATCTAATGGCATCGACCGTCTATGTATTCTCTAGTGTGACTTGCAAAGAGGGTGGGTCGATAAAAAAGCCTTAAGCCACTTTGGCCGTGCGTGGCTACGCGCTATGAGCGTGCCCCGGAGAAACAATCGAAGAATCCTTCAAGTCCTTTGTCCGTGGCGTGGGAAGCAGGGTTTATCTTTCCGACAACCCCGGCAGAGGCCTCAAGATTCGCGAGTTTGCGATTTGTGATATAGACGACACGACCAACACCCGCGTCGTCATCAACGCCAAGAACTGCCGCATCGACTCCGAACGCGCCGCGTCCAGGTCGCCATCGGCGAATAAATCATAAGCCGCAAAGAACACAAAGTCCACGAAGGCTATGTGTTCTTTGTGATCTTTGTGGCAGAAGTCAAAAAACGGGAAAGGGTAAAAATACGGTGACGAGATGGAGGCTGCCGGGAAAGACCCCGTCATCGGAAAGGATGCGCCGATCACGGTGTCCGGCGGGAACTTCGGGGCGGAACTCGACGACATCGCCGGCTTCGCCGTCAAACGCTGGCTTGCCTTCGCCAACCCCATGCCGTAATTCATCCCCCGCGCCCTGCCCCCGCGCAGGGCGCGGCATATCCGCTCGGCACTCGCTTACGCTCGGCTTGGTCGCTTCCCCAAGGGTCGCAACCACCCGCAAGGGGCGGTTATGCGCACGGCATGGGCGGGGCATGGCGCATCATGTCTGTCAAAACAAAAAACACCCGATGAAGTGGGTGAGAATCCTATATTTACCTGCAATTTGCGCACATATCATTTTGCAGACAATCCTCGCCTCCTTGACTTTTGCCACAAAATATAGTAAAATCCCTTCGCTTTTCCGTTAGGGTTGCTATGCCCTGAAACGGCGAGCAAGGAGAAAGACATGGCAACATCGAGTCCGAAAGAACGGCTAAAGGTCTATTGCGAGACCTCATTCTGGAGCTGGCTGGTTTCGTCACCATCCAGCAATCCTGATCATGCCGTGAAACAGGCGTGGACTCGAAAATGGTGGGAGCAGGAAAAACCGAAGTGCGTTGTGTATGTTTCCGAGCACGTAATAACAGAGGCATCGCGTGGCGATACTGAGCAGTCCGGTCTCCGTCTGAACGCTCTCAAAGGAGCGGAAGAACTGGATGGCTCGACAGAGGATGTTGTCAATCTCGCACAGGCGTTGCTTGCGGCACATGCTGTTCCAGAGAACGAAGTGACAGACGCCTATCATATTGCCACCGCAGCCATACATGAGATGGATGTGCTTTTGACTTGGAATTGCAGACACATGGCCAATCGCTTTACACTTCCCAAGACCGTGGCGGTAGTGACAAAAGCTGGATATCGCTGTCCGGCCATCGTGACACCAGAAAATTACCTTAAGGAGGATCTTGATGAATAAGCAAGACGACAATCCCGTGATGGACGAAGTTTATGCGACGCGCAAGGAAATCTCCAGCCGGTTCGGCAACGATCCAAAACGGTACATCGAATTCATACGAGAAATGAAACGCAAGGCATCCGCCGCCGGCCTCTCATTCCTCGCCTATTGCCAAATGACAGGCGGCATGGATTTGGCATCGCCTTTGACGTGACAAAATCCTCTTCAATCTCAAATCGTGAAACTGCAAATGAAAGGACCAAGCCAATAGACAGTTAAAACGACAAGGCGGGGTGAAATCCATACCTTGTAGTTGTCGCGGAAAACCAAAGGAGAAAATCATGCCAGCCGTAATGGAACAAGTAGATGGAATGAGTGTAGCAGACAAGATGCGCCTTATGGAGTATCTTGTCAAGTCGATTTCCAGCGCGGTCATGCAATATGACGAGGCGGCGAAAGCGCAGCGTGGTGCGAACCGCAATAAACCACGTGTCAGCGACTTCATCGGGTACGGCGCAAGATTCCACAAGCTGCGCACGACCGAAGAGTGGATGAAGGAACTTCGGGAGGGCGAAGAGGAATGACTTGGGTTGTCGATACGTGCATCGTTCTCGACATACTCGACGGGCATCCAGAGTTCGCCGAGATGTCGGCCGGTGCCTTGCAGTCAAAGCTTGACGACGTACTTGCTATCGCTCCAATCACGTATTTCGAACTTTCGCCGGCGTTCAACGGGGATGTCGCGGCGCAAAATGCGTTTCTTGACGGACTTTGGATCAACTGCGATTTCAAAGGAGAAAAGGATGCCGTTCTTTTCGCCCACAAAGCGTGGCACGAACATGTTATACGCAAACGTTCAGGGAACGTGAAGAAACGGCCGATAGCAGATGTTCTCATCGGTGCATACGCCATGCAGAAAGGCGGCCTCATTACCCGCAACGAGGCGGACTTCAAGACCCTTTATCCAAACCTGACGATCTTCAACCCTATTTCGGCAGCGTCATAACCCAATCTCAAACCGTGAAACTGACAATGAAAGGAACGGCAATCAGTAACTAACCGGGATATAGGCGGGCAACGGCCCGCCGCATAGACAATTTGCGCTGCAAAGCAGTCGTCGAAGGAAATGTAGAGAGTTTCACGTCAGACGGCACTTGGCAGAGGAAAACGCATAATGCGTTCACCTCTCTTTGTGTTTCTGACAAGGCAATCTCTACAGCCTCCTTCGAGACACGAAGAGAGGTTTTCTTTTTGTGTTCGATTGCCGAGTGGCGAAATGGTAGGGCGGGCGCGCCGCGCACGCCGCCAACACGGAACGAGGACAAGCCCGATCCTTGCGAGGTGAAACGAACGTAGGGCACAAGGAGCAAATCATGATTCGGCAGTTTATTTTAAGTGTGGCAACCTTCGTTTGCATATGCAATGCGATGGGTGATACAATTTACGGGGTAACGGACATCTACCCAAATACTGGTAGTACCAAGGCGAGTCTTGGTGCGCAATTCTCGATGGACTACACAGCGACTCACTTGCAAGTGAGTAGCACATCGGTTTCGTATCAATTGTACGAGACGATTAATTCAACGTCACCTTTGTCTTATGTCCCGTCATGGGTAGAAAATTTATCTGTAAAATATAGAACAGATAGTGGGGCGTATGGAGATGTCCCAAAGGGTTATTCGCAAAGTCTAAATATGACATCTAATGGCTTAGGTTATAAAGTACATCTCTCAATTTCTGGCACAATGATAGAAAATACGACAACCAAGTCGCGAGATTTGGTTGTTAAGGTTACATTTGGAAATGGTTTCTGCGCTAATTTATGGTTTGTCTTTACCCAACAAGCTGGTGTCGATAAAGTTGTTGTAACGTTAGATCCCAACGGAGGAACGACGCCGCAACCTCATGAAAAATATACTTATGTAAATGGCGGAGAATCTGTTTTTCTTGGCGGAAGTCCCACAACTGGATATACGTATTTTTATGCAGGATACAAACAGCCCACAATTACAAGGTCATGGAGTCATGCAGTAGATATTGAAGAAAATCGTCGATATGCCGAGTCGTTTGTAATGCCCACTACTACGCGTTCAGGATATGTTCTTGATGCCTGGTATACGGTTTCTTCGTATGCTGATGCTAATAACATACGGATAAATGATGCGACAAAACCCACTGCTAAGGTTAATAAGATCATTGCGCATTGGCTTATTGCAGCAGTTGAAAATGTGCAGGCAACACAAGACAGAGAAGACATGGTGCGTCTTTCGTGGAATCCATCAGAAGCTAATATGTCCTACGTTGTTTATCGTTCTGAGGCACCAACAAAGCCTGCTGATTACTTAGCGCGTCCGACAACAACATTTTTCGAAGATGAAACGGCAAAGCGAGGCAGAACTTATTACTATTGGGTTGATGCAGACGATGGAGTGAATTCCCCTGTAGAAAGCGAACCTGTCATCGGATGTCGTGCGCTGGAACGTGTTGCGACACCGGTAATAACCCCGGCTAACGGCGAGACGTTTATGTCGTCTTCGAAGAAAGTAACGATTAAATGCGAGACTTCCGGTGCGACGATTTACTACACCACGGACGGAAGCGAACCGGATGAAACTTCGCCTGTATGTTCCAAGGCGTTCAGCGTATATGGCACTACGACGATAAAGGCAATTGCCGTCAAGGATGGCATGCGATCGAGCGACGTCGCGAGCGCAACTATTATCAAGATAGTTCCTGCGACGCCAAACGAAGCGCTGGACACCGACATTCAATTGACTACAGGCGGCGCCGGAGAGTGGAGCGGCATTGCCGATGCGTCTGCAAAGGTTGGCGGCGACTACTTGAAAAGCGGTGTGATTGCGGATGACGAAAGGATATGGCTTGGTTTGACGGTATCAGGGAAGGGTACGTTCTCGTTTTGGTGGAGGACATCGTGCGAAGAGGACGATTCCGGAGCGGCAGATTGGGATGTGGCCATTTTCACCGCGCCAGATGCGAATCAAAAGGAAATCCGCCGCGACGGCATAATGTCCGACTGGGAGCAGGTCACGGTGACTTTCGCGACTGCGGGAGAGCACATCTTGAAATGGACATACAAGAAGGACGAGAGCGATGCGGACGGCGACGACTGCCTTTATCTTGACGGTTTTTCATGGACGCCAGCCGCGCCAGATCCGATCGTTTGGACGATAACATTCAATCTAAATGGCGCAGATGCGCAGGACGGGACATCGCCGAGGTCGATAAATGATGCTGCGGCAATCGGCGAATTGCCGACACCGACGAGAGACGGATATACGTTCGCCGGATGGTGGACGGAGGCTGAAGGCGGCACGGAAGTGACGGCAACGACTACCGTTGCCGCAGACATGACGCTTTTTGCGCACTGGACGGAGAATTTGCCGCCACCGCCGGCGTACACCGAGACGACACCGGTTCCCGTGCGCCACGATTGGCTTGCAAAGTATTCCGGCATTTTGTCTGCGGCCGGCAACGACTACGAGGCGGCGGCGATGAGGCCGACTGGCAAAAAAGACGGCCGGGGCAATGCACTTTGCGTTTGGCACGACTATTTGGCCGGGACGGACCCGACGAACGCAAGCAGCGTGTTCAGGGCGAAGGTCGAGTTTAAGAATGGTCTTCCCAAGGTCGGATGGGAACCTGACCTCAACGAGAATGGGGCGAAGTCGGAACGTTTCTACAAGGTGTTCGGCAAGAAGACGCTGGCGGCGAACGAGAACTGGACGCGACTTGCGGACGAGGCGGCGCAGAAGGATTACAATTTCTTCAAGGTGACGGTCAATATAGAAGAAACGCCCGACACCGAAGAAGAGTTGAAGTTCGGCGACGGTAGCGGGGCAGACGGCGATAGTGTTGCAGATGACGAAAAGCCGGCAACTTTGGCAGCGCCTGCGAATTTCAATGCGTCAAGCGTGTACAGAGGGTTTGGCATATATCTTTCGTGGAACGCAGTAGACGGTGCCGAGGAATATGCCGTGTATAGATCGGACAGCGCGAATTTCTCGGGTGCTTTCAAGGTCGCGTCCATAGTCTCGCCGCAGAACTGGTATTCCGATGAGGATCTGGAGGATTTCGACACGCACTATTACTGGGTTCGGGCAGAAAACCCGACAGCGGTAAGCAGCCTTTCAGATTGCAAGAGCGCAGCTGCGGCAACACTTGGCGGCCCGAAGAACCTGACCGCGACAGAGGACAGAAATGACGGGGTATTGCTGTCTTGGTCTGCCGCAATCGGCGCCACCTCGTACAGGGTCTATTACTCGAACAACATATACGCCGGTCAATATGTCGGCAGCATGACTTTGCAGGGGGAAACGGACGGTTTGGAGTTTTTAGACACGACGATAGCAGCAGGAGAAGTCCGGATGTACAAGATCCTTTCGCTGGGTGAGCGATCCGACGATTGGGGATCTTGTTCCGCCGTGGCCGGCGCACGGGCGAGCGGTTCGCCACAAGCCCCGTCCGTGCAGATTTCATCGAGCAGTTATTCCGTATATTTGTATTGGGGGCCTGTGGCTGGCGCAATGGGATACGAAGTGTACAGAGGCACGGCGAACAACTCTTCCGCTGCCGAGAAAATTGCCGTTGTGATGTCGGAAGGTTTGTCAACATCTTATTCAAACTTGGATACGCCGCCTGTCGTCGGGAAGAACTACTACTATTGGGTCAGGACGGTTTATGCGGACAAGACGAGTGGTTTCAGCGTTGCCGTAACAGGTGGCTTGAAGGTGCAAATGCCGACAGGGATTGTTGTCTCGACCGACAAATCCGACGGTGTCCTCGTTTCGTGGAATGCCGTCGAGGGGGCGACGTCCTACATAGTTTATGGGAAACGGGTCGGCATAGACTCTGATTATGTTGAACTTGGAAGTACGGATGCAACCACTTGGCTGGATACTACCGTCTCACAAGGGAAATTCTCAAGATATGGAGTTGCGGCGGTTTCTGAAACCGGTACGACGTCAATCGGTGATGCAAGCGAATACGGCTATAGGGCAAAGAAAGTCGTCTCGGTCGTTTTAACCGGTACTGACGAAGCGACAATCGACCCATATTCAGGAGCAACACTTAATTTTAAATGTACGGCGACCTACGCCGACGGCACGACAGAGGATGTTGCCGCCGATCTATGGGACTATTCAGAATTCGCAGGCGAAATGTGGATGTCAGAACAGACGTTCTACGTACGTCTGGGAAATGCATATCTTGAAGGCGAGCTCACATCTAAACAACTCACGATGCGAGCTTCATATACTGCAAATGCAGGAGATGCGAATCCAACGGTTTACAATCTGTCGCACAAAGTGGTTGTTCATCCTGCAGAATGAGCAGGACGGTCGCGCATGGGTGGCGGAAACGACCAAGCTGCGGTAGGAATGGTGCGCAGCGTTTTGTGCTTTGGTGCGCAGCAAAGCATGAAATGGTGCGCACCAAAACCCTAGACGGTGCGCACCGTGCGGCATCGCTTACTGCAGCGAGTTGCCAAAAGCACTATGCAGCAACACGCTCTGTTGCGCTGGCGCCGTAGATCAATTTCGGCGAGTTTGTGCACAAAGCGAATAATTTAAGCGCACAAAAGGGGATGTCCCTGATTGTGACGGCTCTCAGGACACGTCGCTCTTCGTAGCCGCCGTGCAGACGGTTCTTGTCGTCAAGGCGCATGTTGCGGCGGGGAGGGGGCGCCTGTTTCTGGCGCGAAATGCGAGCAAAGCAATCGGCAAGGAGTTCTAGGCGCAGGGGTGAATCTATTCATGCCGCAAACGCTTCCTGTCGCACGACGATAATCAGGTAGCCGGCAAACGCAGCAATCCATATGATCCCGCAAGCCCGGGTCAGCGTGCCATTGGACCGCCAACTCCTGAAATTGCAGCCGAACAGTCCAATCGAAAGAGAGAGAAACGCCATGACGGGAAGATCGCGCACGAAAACATGCGGTGAAACGTCCTTGAAAGGCGATATCGCGCCGGCGGTCCCGACCACGGCAAGCGCGTTGAAGAAGTTCGAGCCGATTATGTTGCCGAGAGTCAGTTCATTTCGGCCACGTCGTGCGGAGGCAATGGCGGATGCGAGTTCGGGAAGCGAAGTGCCCGCGGTGATGACCGTCAGGCCGATCAGCAGCTCGGATACGCCGAACGAGCGGGCAAGTCCCACCGCGCCCCAGACGAGGATGTGCGACGACGCGACAAGCAGCGCGAGCCCGCCGGCGAGCGCAAGGCACGGGCGGCGGCACGAGGGCGCTGCGGCATCTCCGGCGTTCGCAGGGGTATTCTTCCTGTCGATGAAGCAGTACGCGGGAAGCAGAAGGGCGAA
>DFGM01000174.1 GCA_002371755.1 Verrucomicrobia bacterium UBA3750
GGGCGGGCAGACCCTGCCCGCCGCAGCGTATCGGTGTGGTCACGCGGCGGCGAGAGCCTCGCACCCCTGCATCCGCGTTGCGGACAGCCCCCGGCTGGGGGATATGCCCTACCACCGCGGCGGCGAGGTGGAGGTCGCCTCATGGGCATTGGGCGGGAATTCAATGGGCATTGGACGGGCGACCAATGGGCATTGGATTGGAAAGTAATGCCCATTGGATTCCAATTCAATGCCCATTGGATTTGCGAGTGATGGGCATTGGTCTTGCGAATGATGGGCATTGGTCGCTCAGACCCTTCGGGCGGGTCGGGAAACGCTTGGTGTTCATAACTTTTTTCACTTTCCCTGATAATGGACCCCCGAAATCTTGATTGGACAGGTGAGATGATTGGGGGATTGCAGTCGATTGCAGTCTAAATGGGTAGATTGCAGTCGATTGCAGTCGGGGCAACACCGGCCTCAAGCCGGATGTCGCCGCGGCTGAGGTGTGATGTCGCCGCGGCTGAGGTGGGGCGTTACGAGCCGGGGTGGACGGGTTTGGTGCCAGCTTTGCACATGGGGCACTCTTCGGCTGTCCACGTCTCGGGCGTCATTTGCATGAGCGAGAACATCGGTATGTCGCCGAAAGTGACCTTGCCGGAGGAACGATCCACCAGGAGCGCGACAGCCGCGACTTCGGCTCCTGCCGCCTTGACGAGATCGATTGTCTCCTGCACTCTGCCACCTTTGGTGACTACGTCTTCGGCTACGACAAGCCTTTCACCCGGCTTGATGGCGAAGCGGCGCATTGCAAGGACGGTGTTGGGCTTGCCTGTGGCATCCAATCCCTCGCCTTGCACCTTTTCAGCGAAAATGCACTTGGTATTCAGTGCACGAGCAACCTCGTGCCCCACGAGAATGCCGCCCACTGCAGGCGATATGACGCCATCCACATTGCCGATGTCGGCGGCAAGCATCTTTTCGACGAGCGCAGCACAGAGTTTTTCGGCTATTCTCGGGTACATAAGCACGTTTGCGCACTGGAAGTACCTGTTGGAGTGGAGTTTGCTCCTCAATTCGAAGTGCCCTTCGAGGAGAGCACCGGTGGATTTGAAGGCTTCAAGGGTTTCTTCTGTAGTCATTTTCTTTGGTTCCTTTTCAGAGGGTGTAGGGTAAAATGTTTCTTTTTTATATCTTGGCAATCCGTTTTCAGGCGGCGAGTGCAAGGCTCAGCGCAGTTCCAGCATGTGCTTTCTGGGGAACGGGAGAGCCGGGAGCGCGTCCTGGGGTTTGCGCGGGATGACGCTGGGGTTGGGGGCTGCCAAGGATGGAGGCAGCGGGAGAGGCGCGGCAAGAGGTCCTTCGCCGGGGATAGTGCCGATTCGCTCGCCTACATCGGCCACGCATCCCGTCTCTTCGGGAATTGCGGATATGGAAAGGTCGGTGCGCATATGGCCGAAACCTTCGAGAGCAGTCTTGATGTCGGAGCGGGCTGCGCGTATCGCCGCATCTTCCTGTTCTTCGCTCAAGACGATGAAAGCGCAGGAAGCATCGCGCGGCATTTCCGTTGCGGTGCTTTTCCATCCGACCGCGCTATACGGGAACACGAGCGCCACGATAAGCGGAGCGAGCATGACAGCCGAAAGCGAATAGAGCTCATGGCGCAAGTGGCGCTTCGGCTTATACATCCTTTCGTTTTTCACGGCTAGGGCTCCTCCCCGG
This sequence comes from Verrucomicrobia bacterium UBA3750, assembly GCA_002371755.1. GTDB lineage: Bacteria > Verrucomicrobiota > Kiritimatiellia > RFP12 > UBA1067 > UBA1067. The sequence continues at coordinate 1,702 of DFGM01000174.1, forward strand.
GCGCATCGGCCCGCTTTTCGGCGAAAAGCACCTTTCTTATGCCGGCGTTGCGCGCGTGCTGAGCCAGCGCCATCATGTCCCCGGCGTTCACTCTGCGGTCCGCAAGCACCAAAAGAACGTTCTTTCTGAGTTTTCCGGCGCGTTCGGCGAGCTGTTCGCGCAGCGCCTCCTCGGAATGGGGATCGCCCAAGACGAAGCGCGCGTCATCGAAAAAGACGAGCGTATCGTGCGACATTGGCATGACAAGAGCGACGAGGGAAGTCGATTCCATATCGCCCACGGCGGTATCCGGGAGGTCGAAAAGGACGCCTTGGGAGACGGCGAGGGTGCCGCTCACGAGTTCCATCATTATAAGGAGCACGCCGAGGGTAATCCAGGGTGCGGCGGCCACGAAGGAATCCATCCAGCCGCGCCTGCCGCGCCCATCCAATTGCGGACGCACGTTCCAGCCCCAGCCCGACTTCACCTTGCCGCCTCCTTGGAAACGAGCGGTTCCTTCTGGCTCACGTACCCTACAATACTCGTTGCGGCCGCTTCAAGCTCCACCACAAGCCTATCCATCCTCACGCGCAAGGAGCCATACATCACCGTGACAGGAATCGACACTGCCAACCCTAGAGCTGCCGTGACAAGCGCATCCATGGATGACGACATGAGTGAAGCCTTCGTCACTATGACGTCGGAATTGACGAGCATGACGGTTTTGACAAGTCCGATAATGGCACCCAAAAGGCCCAGGAGCGGGGCGACCTGGCCCATGATTGCGAGGGAGGCGAGGCGCCTGTCGAGGCGGCCTGTTTCCGCGCGGCCCTGGGCATCCACGGCCTCGCGGAGGGTGCGCGCGCCGCCATGACGGTGGCGTATCGCAGTGGCTACCACATTGGCTACTGGCACGCCGGTATCTTCGCATATGGCAAGTGCTTCTTCCTCGTTGCCCATGGCAAGCACGTTCACAACGCCTTTGATGAAGTCCTGCCAATCTATCTGCGCCCTGCGAAGCTCCACCAGGCGCTCGAAAAACACGATAACGGCGGCAAACGCCAGTGCCAAAAGCACCCAGAATACGGGACCTGCGGAAATTGTCATAGGAACTTTCCTTTCGTCTGGATTCTATCCAATCTTTTTTCCGCCTCGCTTGAGGCGGGTATGTCGGAGGCGATGACGAGTTCCAGGATGTGCATGGCCTGGAAGTCCTTGCCGCGCGCCTCGAATTCGTCTACGAGACGAAAGGCGGCGCGTGCGAAGGCGGCGCGCGCTTCGTCATCGAACGCCTCTCCCCTCTGGCGGCCTTCACGGTATGCGATAACGACGCCCGTGTAGTACTGGTCTATCGCTTCGTCGATGCGTTTGAGCTTTTCAAGGGTTCTTCCGATTTTGAAAGAGATGGCGAGCCTGAGACCTGCGTTGAGCGATTCGCCCGCACGAACCGCCCTGTAAGCATCGAGCGCCTCCAGATATCTCGCGGGATTATCTGCTCCAAGCGCGAAAAGCGCGTCTGCCTTCAGCACCTCGGCCTGCATTTTCGCCGCGGCATCCAGAGTGCCCGCGTCAATCGCCGCGCGCTCAAGGACGAGTATCGCCTCGTCGAAGCGCCCTTGTTCGATAAGCGCCTCGCCCTGAACCACATATGCCGCATGCTTCTCCTTGGAATCTGGATAGCGTTCCATGAGGCGGGTGACGATGCGTACGGCCTTGGCGAAGTCGTTTTCGGCGAAAGCGGCGCGTGCGGCCCATAGCATCGCGCCGGGGGCGCGGGGCGAATCGCTCGCCATGTCGGCGTATGCCGTGAAAAGTTCTCCGCTCTCGAGCCATCGCCTGGCATTATAGGCAAGTTTCGCGAGCCACAGCGTCGCTTCTGCGCGAACACCTGAATCCTTTGAAGAATTGGCTATCGCCCTCGCTTTCGCTTCGGCTTCGTTGTCCAGCCCCTGACCGTAGAGACACAAGACCTCGAGGAAGTGCGCCCTGTCTGCGCCTTTGGGATCGATTTCGGCAAGTTGCGCAAAGACCTTTTGCGCGTCGAAGAAACGGTAGTCGTTGTAGAGTTCGCGCCCTTTGGCTTCGAGTTCGCGTTTTTTCACGACCTCCTTGAGTTTGACGGCCGCCGAAGTGGATGGGTATTTATCAAGCACCTGACGGTATTTCGCCATCGCTTCCGTGCCTTTGCCGCATCCGGAAAGGACGTCGCCCTGCTCAAGGAGCGCCATCGCCCTCTGCGCATCGTCCGCAGCAGACTCTGCTGCGCGGGCGAACGCCTCAAGCGCCTCTTCGGGCTTTCCGAGTTTTGCGAGTGCCCAGCCCCGCCCTTCCTGCACGGTGAAACTTTTCGCCGCCTCCGGCCAGATTTCCTGTACGTTGCCGAAGGCATCGGCCGCCTCGCTCCATGCCTCGCGGGCGAGAAGCGCGTCTGCAAGCGCGATTGCGGCTTCGCTCGCGCCTGCCGTATCCGGTGCGTCACGGCTTATCTTCCTTATTATGGAAGCGCCTTCATCGAAAGTCGCGCCGGTCTTTATCAGAAGACGCGCAAGGCGCAATCCGGCGAGACGGCGCGTCTCGGCATCTTTGCTTTTCTCCACGGCACGGCGCAGGAGAGAAAGATCTTCAAGATTTATGGCGGCCAGCGCGAACGCCCGCTCCGAGGCATTTGTATCGGCGGCGACCTCGCGCCAGAGCTTTTGGGCCCGTTTCATGTCGCCGGACGAAGCGAATACGCCTGCAGCGGTTATCTTCGTCTCCGCATCCGCCATCTCGAAACCGCTTGCCCTGATGAGTTGTATGGCAAGTTCGCCATCTCCCGCTTCCGCCGCAAGGCGCGCACGCAGAGACGAGCCAAGATTGCGATAGCGAGGCGAAGTTAATTTGGCATTGTCGAGAACCGCTGCCGCTTCGCGCTTCTCGCCCATCCCGGCAAGCGCGAGAGCCTTGTAATAAAGGAAAGCATCCTTCCGGGCCTCTTCAACATTTGGTGTTGCATCGTCGTGTGATGCGGCATCCGCGCCCAATTTCTCCAGAGCCTTTGCGAGCTCATCCCATTTTTCTTCCCTCGCATAGGATTCGAGAATCACCTCCGGAGCGTCGGGAGAAGCGGATTTCGCGGCATGCGAGCGCGCAACTTCCCAGAATCCATCGCGCAGAGCCTCCTTCGCCACATCGATTTCCTCCGCCGCCAAAGCGGCGAACGCCAGGAAGAGAACAACACTCGAAGATGCGGCTTTCATCATCTTTCAGATCTCCCCGCCCATGTAGCCCATCTCCATGAGAAGGCGCTTGTTTTTCATCCAGTTCGGCTCCACCCGCACCCAGAGTTCGAGAGCCACCTTGACGCCGAAGATGTCGCCAAGCTCTCTTTCGGCCGCTTTGCGCGCCCGCTTGATCGTCTCGGCCTTGCGCCCGATGACAATGGGCTTTTGCGAAGCGCGGTTGACGAGAAGATCCACCGAAACATCCCACCTGTTGCCGTGGGATTCGTCTATCTTCTTCACGGCCACCCCCAGCTCGTGCGGCAGTTCCTGGTGCAGCATCGCGAGGAACTTCTCGCGTATCGAATCGGCTATTGCGAGGCGCCTCGGATAGTCGGTGGCGATATCTTCCGGGAAAAGAGCCTCGCCCTCCTCTGCATAGGCGAAAAGAGCATCAAGCGTTTCCTTTACGCCGTCTTCGCCCGTGGCGACGCACTTCGTCCACACGACTTGCCCTTCTCCCCCCGCTTCCGTCCAGGCATTCCTGAATTCGGTTTCGAAGAACGGCTTTTTATCGGCCTTGTTGAGAACGAAAATCGTCCTTTCGGGCTTTTCTTTGGCGACGCGCTGCATCCAGCCGACATCTTCCAGTTCCGGAGCCTTGGATGCGTCGAATACGACGCACAGGATATCGGCGCCTGCGGCAGTGCGGCGGGCCATGCGGTTGAGGAGCCGCCCCAACTCGCCAACCGCTTTGTGGAGGCCGGGCGTATCGAGCAGGACGAGCTGCCCGCGCGGATCCGCCACAATCCCGCGCACCGTATTGCGCGTCGTCTGCTCCACGGGCGAAACGATTGAGACCTTTTCGCCCACGAGCGTATTGACAAGCGTCGACTTCCCCGCGTTCGTCCTGCCGACTACGGCAACTACAGCGCTTTTCGCCATCAGCCTTCCCTCCCCTCGGAGCACCTCCGCCTTACGGCACAGGGAACTGGAGCGCGAGGGCCTTCGCTTCGCGCTTCACTCTTTCCTGCACCGTGGTGTCGGCGATATTATCGAGGACGTCGGCCATCCACGTGCCGATCTTTATCATTTCCTTTTCGCCCATGCCGCGCGTGGTCACGGAAGCCGTACCCACGCGTATGCCGCTCGTCTTGAAAGGCGACTCGGTATCGTAGGGAATCGTATTCTTGTTCACGACTATTCCCGCCGCGTCGAGAGCGGCCGCGGCCTCCTTGCCCGTCATGCCGCGGGACTTCACGTCCACGAGGAAGAGATGGTTATCCGTGCCGCCCGAGACGATACGGTAGCCGCGGTCCGCCATGGTCTTGCAAAGGACGGCGCAGTTGTGCACCAGGTTCCGGGCATACTCCCTGAAGGCGGGTTCCATCGCTTCGCGGAAGCAGACTGCCTTCGCGGCGATGATGTTCTCCAGCGGGCCGCCCTGCATTCCGGGGAATACGGCGGAATCGATTGCCTTGGCGAACTGTTCCTTGCAGAGGATGAGGCCGCCGCGAGGACCGCGCAGCGTCTTGTGCGTAGTAGTGGTCACGATGTCGGCATAAGGCACGGGCGACATGTGCACTCCGCCAGCGACGAGACCCGCGATATGCGCCATATCCACCATCATGAGGCATCCTGCCTTGTCGCATATCTCGCGGATGCGCTTGAAGTCGAGCGCACGAGGATATGCGCTTGCCCCAGTGAGAAGGATCTTCGGCTTTACTTCAAGAGCCTGCTTCTCGAGCGCGTCATAATCGAGCATCTCCGTCTCCTTGTCCACCGTGTAGGGAACGATGTTGTAGAGCTTGCCGGAGAAGTTCACGGGCGAGCCGTGCGATAGGTGGCCTCCCTGGTCGAGAGACATTGAAAGGATGGTGTCGCCCGGCTTTATCGTGGCGAAATAGACCGCCATATTCGCCGCCGAACCGCAATGCGGCTGCACGTTTGCGTGTTCCGCGCCGAAGAGCTGGCATGCGCGATTGCGGGCAAGTTCCTCCGCCGCATCCACCGGCAGACATCCGGAATACCATCTCTTCCCCGGATAGCCCTCGGCATACTTGTTCATAAGGACGCTGCCCGCGGCTTCGCGGCAAGCGCGGCTCGATGTGTTTTCCGAGGCGATGAGGTTGATTTCCGTGTCTTCCTGCTCGGTCTGGGCGACAATGGCCGCAAAGACTTCGGGGTCTTCCGCAGCAAGTCCGGAAACATCGGAGAGACGCATGGCGCGCTCGATCTTCATGCGGCGGCGGGCATGACGCTCGCTTTCGTCCACCGGAGTCGCTATAAACGCCTTCGCCATTTCCACGGCATATTCAGGCGATACGGCCTTGCCGCCAAGGCAAAGGACGTTCGCTCCGTTGTGCTGGCGCGTCGTGACGGCTTCGTCCACAGTCCTGCAAACAGCGGCACGCACGTTCTGGAAGCGGCCTGCCGCCATCGAGACCCCTATCCCTGAAGTGCAGCAGAGGATGCCGAAATCCGCCTCGCCTTTGGCAACAGCGAGCGCAACCGCCTGCGCGTAGTCGGGATAGTCGCAAGCGTCTTTAGAGAATGTACCTTTGTCGATTACGGTCTTATCCTGTGAAAGAGCCGCCTTGACGGCCTCCTTCAATTCGTATCCGCCATGGTCGCTGCCTATTGCTATCTTCATTGTTTTCTCCTTTGAGCTGTCTGTAGAGGGGTTTGCCTTATCTTATGCTTTCGCTACGGCTATTGCCGTAGCGTGTCCGTTGAGGGAGATATTTTCAGCTCCAGCCGGGGCGGCATCCACGAAGGAGAGCCCGAGAGAGAGCGTTTCTCCTTTCACATAGACGGCGTGCGCTTCAAGAGCCGCGCGCATTTCCGCGTCCGTAAAGACGGTGAGGTTGATGCGCTGCGTGACTTCAAAGTCTGCGTCTTTGCGCATGGCCTGGACATGGCTCACGAACTCGCGTGCGTTGCCTTCGGCGACGAGTTCGGGGGTGAGGGCGGTTTCTAGGGCCACCACCACGGCACCGGCGGATGCTACAACCATGCCGGCCTTGGGCGTACGCGTCACAATGATGCCGTCGTCGGGGAGTGCGGCGCCTTCGAACGTCGTTTCGCCCTTGGCTATTGCGGCGGCCACGGCTTTCATCTTCGCTCCGAACACGGGGCCGAGCACTTTGAAGTTCGCCTTGCGGCTGACTTCACAGAGCTCCTTTTCGTCCTCGACGATTTCCACGGCCTTGACGTTGAGTTCGTCCATGATGAGCTCTGCGAGTTCTTGCGCAGCCACGCCCTTGGCGCCGGCGACGCGTATCTTGGAGAGCGGCTGGCGCACCTTGAGATCGTTGTCGGCGCGAAGCCTGCGCCCGAGTTCGACCACGGTCTGCACCGCAGCCATGCTCTCTTCAAGCACGAGATCGCGCTTTTCGGCGTTGGGCACGGGGAAGGAACAAAGATGCACGCTCTCGGGGTCGCCCGCGCCTTTCAGGTTGCGGTAGATTTCCTCCGCGACAAACGGCGTGAACGGCGCCGCCACTTTGGAAAGCTGCACGAGCACATAGCGCAGAGTGCGGTATGCCGAAAGCTTGTCCGTGTCGTTTTGCGACTTCCAGAAACGACGGCGCGAGCGGCGGATGTACCAGTTGGTCAGGTCTTCGACGAATTTCACGAAAGGACGCACCGACCGCTGGAGGTCATAATCGTCCATTGCGGCCGTCACGTCCGCAATCAGCGTCTCCATGGAGGATGCGATCCACCTGTCGAGCACGTTCGCCGATTCGGGGAAGGAGACCGTCTCGTCCGCAAAACCATCCACGTTCGCGTAGGTGACGAAGAAGGAATACGCGTTCCACCACGGGATGAGCAAATCGCGCATAAGCTGCTTTACGCCAGTTTCGGAGAACTTCAGGTTCTCGGCGCGCACCACGGGCGAGTAGATCATGTAGAGGCGAATGGCGTCGGCGCCATACGTGTCGAGCATGAGCGTGGGGTCGGGATAGTTCTTGAGGCGCT
>DFGM01000144.1 GCA_002371755.1 Verrucomicrobia bacterium UBA3750
CCTCGCCGCCGTTGATGAAGAACGTATCGCCCTTCTTTATGTCGCCGACGATCTTGAGATTGAGGTACGCCGTCGCATAGACCTCGGGTATGCCCGCCGCTTCCCAGAACTCAAAGCCCTTCGGCATCGGCATGACCATTCCTTCCGGCACGACAACGCGCTCGGCGTATCCGCCGCCGCCGAGAAGCGCGCACACCCTGTCGCCTGCCTTGAAACGTCCGTTCGCCGGACATTCAAGAACCTCGCCCGCGCACTCAAGTCCCGGCCAAAGCGGCCAGCCTTCCGGCGGCGCGTAGATGCCCTGCCGCTGCATCAGGTCTGCGCGGTTCACGGCACACGCCTGGATTGCAATCTTTACGTCGAACTCGTCGTGACATTCCGGCTCCGGCACGTCCTGCCACGCAAAGTTCCTGTTATCGTCAATGCACATTGCTTTCATTTTGTTTCCTCCCAATTGAACTGCACGACGGGGAATGCCCCGTCCTTGGCAAGCCGCGCATACACTTCACCGCATTCTTTCGGCGAATGCGTTTCCCTCACAAAGCCAGCAAGGTCGATGCGCCCGAGCGCGACGAGCCTCAGAAACGCCAGCGCGTCGTCGCGCTCCGTCCACCAGCCCGGCGCGGATTCGTCCATGGCGCGGCAGGCTGTATGGGCGCCGACGAGCGTGACGCCGCGCCCATGAACCTTGTGGTAGTAGTCTATCGAAAAATTCGAGTTGCGCGTGCAGCCGAGAAGAGCTATGCGTCCGAACGGAGCGATGGCATCGAGGCAGCTGTCGAGTCCCGCGCCGACGCCGGTCACCTCGATGCCGACCTGCGGACCGGACATCTCGACACGCCCGAAAATCTTGGTCTGCTCGCTGCGGCAGATGCGTTTTGCCTCTGCCCCAAAATCCGGCGACGACGGATCGAGCGCAAAGTCCGCGCCAAGCCGCAGGGCCTCTTCGCGTTTCGCGGACAAAGGATCTGCGGCAATCACCGGCGCCGCGCCCGTCGCCTTGGCAAGCTTCACCGCAAGCTGCCCGAGAACGCCCTGCCCCATGACGATCACCCCTTCGCCGAGTTCAAGGCGGCATTTGCGTATCGCCGCCATAGGGAACGTCGCGATATGCGCGAGCGCGGCATCGGAGAGCGAAACGCCGTCCGGCACGGGATAGACCCGGCCGGCAGGAACACAGACGTATTCCTGGTGCTTAGCCCAGCTCAACGCGACGCGATCTCCGGGCTTGATGTTGTCAACTCCAGCGCCGACCTTGTCGACAATGCCGGAATTGGAATAGCCGCACTGCCTTGGCCATGTGACAGCATCGAAATCGCCTGCCGCAAAGATGCCGACGCCGCCATCCGGAACTCCCGTCAGATTCGCGCGTTCCGTGCCGCTCGAAATCGTGTCAATCGCGAGCTTTACACGCACTTCGCCGGCCTGCGGCTCCGGCATTGGAACTTCCACGAGCTCCGCCGTGTCCTTTCTGGTGAACAGTATTCCGAAGTTTTTCATTTTGCTATTCAACCTTTCAACTTTTCAACCCTTCATTCTCCATACGCCTCCATCAGGATTTCATGCACCTTGAGGTCGCGGTCGTAGTCCTGATCGTTCGCCTTTTCGCCGCGCACGATCTCGGCAAGATCCAGAAGCTGCGCGGCATAGCGGTCGGTCTGCACCCCGAAAGCCATTTCCCTCGGTTCCTCGCCCTTCAGCGAAAGAACCAGCCTCAGGTCCTTGCCGTCGAAACGCTCGATCGGACAGAGGTCGATCGTCCCCTTCGACCCATCGACGCGCAGCCGTCTCGCAAGGTTGCCTCCTCCCATTCCGCATGACGTGCGCAGAACGACCCTTGCGCCGCCGAAGCGAAGCGTGGCAAAGGCGCGTGTGCGAGAGTCCTTCGGATAGCCTGGCGCGTCATCGAGAACCATTTCCGCCCCGTCAAAATCACATTCCTTCACAAGCGGGAAAACCGCATCAACGAGGTGACAGCCGAGATTGTAGAAGATGCCGCCCCGAAACTGCGAAAGATAGCGGGCGTATGCATCTTCGGGATAGCCATAGTCGTGGTTCATGTCGGCCTCTACAAACGAGACTTCGCCAAGACCGCCTTTGGCGACGAAATCCCACATCCACCTGATTGCCGGATTGCCGCGATACATGTATCCAATCTGAAACGGAAGGTTCGCCGCGCGGCACTTCCCGACAAGCGCCTTGTACGGTTCCATGGACTCTCCGCACGGCTTGTCGCAATGCATCGGGATTCCGAGACCGGCGAACTTCTCCGCAATCTCCATGAGACGTCCGTTCGCGACCTCGACGAAAGCCACATCGACGTCTCTTGCCAATGATTCGATGTCTGCCGCCGGCTCTTCCACGACATTCATTCCGGAAAAATCGAACGTCTCCACCTGGAATTGTTCGCCGGTTGTATTCCTGTCATCAACGACCGCAACCACTTCGTAGTCGTCCTTGAGGCGCTTGAGCGTCTCCAGCTTGCCAGGACCATGCTCGTGCGTAACGCCATAGAAAAGGACCTTGAGCCTTCTCTTCATTTTGCATCTCCGATATAATCGTGTTTGAAATACTTGAAGACCGCGGGCAGCAGGATGAGCGCGCCCGCGAGGAAGAAGACCGAAAGCGATGCTATCGCGGCGCGCATGGAAAGCCGCTCGCTCAAAAGTCCAAGCGTAAACGGCCCGGCCGAACCCATGACAAACGCAAGGCATCCTGTCATCCCCGTCGTTGCGCTACGGTAGCGTGGCTCCACGCAGTCGAACATGGCCGGATAGTGCGCGGCCTCGTATGTTCCAAGGGCCAGGCCGAGCGTCGTCAGCGCGGCGCAGCACTCGACAAGAGAAGAAGCGCCGGCAACCCAGATCGCGGGTGGGATGCACACGGCAAGGCCTATTGCCGAGACCTCGAGCCGTATCGACGGACGCCGCGAGCCGACATGGTCGAGAAATCGCGCGCCGGCAAAAAGACCTATGAACGACCCGAGCATCAGCCAGAAAAGGGAATGGAACGCGGCGGAGGCGTTTCCGCATTCCGGGAACTCCCTTGCCACGAACGCCGTCGCCCAAAGACGCAGTCCAAGATTAGCGTACATGAACATCCCGAATGCAACCGCGATGAGAATTGCCGTAGGCTTCGTGAGCAGCGCGGCGAACGCAGCCTTGACGGAAGGCCTGTCGACGTCGTTGGCTGCGGCAGGCTGCGGAGTGTCGCGCATGAAACGCTGCATGAGAGCGGCCCATAAGAGGCCGGCCGCGCCAAACGTCCAGAAACCCCGGCGCCAGCCTCCAGCCCCCGAATCGGCGAAGAGCCCGGCCGCCCAGCCGCAGACGACGATTCCGAAATAGTTTGCGCTCTGGAATATCGCCATCGCCGTAGAGCGCGTGGAGTTGTCGTGGTACTGCGAAATAAGCGAGTACGACGCAGGCGCAATGCAGCACTGCCCCATGGCGTTCACTACTCCATAGAGTACGAAGAAGAGCCCCAGCCCCTCGGCAAAGCCGCATACGAGGATTGCGGCGGAGAAAAGCAGAGTACCGACCACAATGGTCTTCTTCCGGCCGAAGAAGTCGGCGCAGAGCCCGCTGGCAAGAAGCATCAGCCCGAATACCGCGCCGAACAGACTTCCGACCCCGCCGAGGCTGGCATCCGTGACTTCCTGCGCGGCAAAGTCGATCTTGAGCTGCGGCAATATGGCGTTGTAGACCTGCCGCGTCCCCAGCTCAAGAAAGAACGTGACAAAGAGAAGCGCCAGCAGCAGCCATTTATAACCTTTTCTTCGCATATTTCCTGTGTGTATGATATCATATTCCTCTAGATCCTGCACTATCTTAAATCGGAAGCGCGCTATCTTTTTTAAGAAAGTACGCTATTGCAACATGAAAGACAATATGATATTATATGTCACATATGAAACCGTTTCGTGTCGCAATATTGATGGAAACTTCGCTGGAGGTGTCGCGCAGAATGCTGCAGGGCATCTCCAGTTATGCAAAAACGCACGGGCCGTGGATTCTCGAATACATATCGGGCGGGATATCCAACCAACGGCTTCCGGAAGGATGGAACGGCGATGGCATTATCGCACGGGTTCCGTCCGAGAAAAAGGCGGAGACAATCGCGGACAACCCCGCCCCGAAAGTCATACTCGATCCGCACAGGCCATTTACCGCGCCAAAGCATCCGATTTCGCGTCTGCCGCGCGTAGAGTGCGACAACGCGGCCATCGGACGGATGGCGGCGAAGCACTTCCTCTCCCGCAAATTCACGAACTTCGCATTTATCGGCCCGTCCAACGCGTCGTTAGTCACCTGCTTCGGGGCGTGGAACGACGAGCCCAACTGGTCCGAGGGACGACGCATCGGCTACACGGAGGCGCTCGCGGAACACGGCTTTGAAGTCAATCTGTACAAAGGCGCGCGGAGCCGGCGCGAGTCGGAAAACTGGCCTCTTGAGATGCCGTCCGTCGTCAAGTGGATCGAATCCCTGCCGAAACCTGTCGCCGTGTTCGCGCCGCACGACGCACGGGCGCGGCAGTTGGCTGATGCCTGTCTCATGTCTGGGATTCCCGTGCCGTACTCCGTCGCAATTCTCGGCGTCAACAACGACGCGACATTGTGCAACACGACGCTTCCGCCTCTGTCGTCGATTCCGCTGGATGCTGAACGGGCGGGCTACACCGCCGCGCACAAGCTGGATGCGCTGATGCATGGCCGCAAAGTGCAGTCCATTACGCTCTACAACCCGCTTCCTGTCGCGGTCCGAGACTCGACCCTTCAGCACCAGACGGAAGACGCGCTCGTGATCGGCACCCTCGAGAAGATACGAAAAGCGCACGGATTCAACATGCGCGTCGGCGAGCTTGCGGATGAGGCCGGGGTCACCACGCGAACGCTTGAAGCCAGGTTCCGCGCCGCAATCGGAAGAAGCGTCGGCGACGTAATCCGGACATCGTGCCTCGATGAAGTAAAAAACATCGTCGAAAACACCGACACTCCCTTCGCCAAAATCGCCAAACTCTGCGGACAGCAAAGCGCCTCGCACCTGTCCGATGCGTTCCGCCGCCGATACGGCATCACGATGTCCGCCGCCCGCCACACCATGTCATCCTCATTGCTGTAAACCAGCGATCACACCTGAGCATCCAACATCTTGTGTTCGCCTGAGCGAAGCGAACCCCGCAGAGGCCGCATGCCCACACCGATACGCCG
>DFGM01000052.1:0-5070 GCA_002371755.1 Verrucomicrobia bacterium UBA3750
CGCCGCCGCAATGTCATACCGTCCCATAAGAGGGGCGCGAGACCCCTCACCGCCGCGTCTGCGCCCCGCCATACCTTGCCCTACTTTACTTTTAGTCATGTCGCTACTTTACCGTTTCACAGATTCCTACTTTACCAAATCTGAGAAGTTTTGTATAATATCCACCCGTCGGCACACCGATACGTTGCGGCGGGCAGGGGTCTGCCCGCCTTACCGCCGGGATGGGGTGTGTACGCTGCGGCGGGCAGGGGTCTGCCCGCCCTACCGCCGGGATGGCGTGTACGTTGCGGCGGGCAGGGCGGCGGGCAGGGGTCTGCCCGCCCTACCACCACGACATTGCGGCGGGCAAGGGTCTGCCCGCCCTACCAATTACCCTCTACCGCGCCAGCGGGAAAAATGGTATAATAGCTGCCTATGGACAAATGGTTTATAGTTCTGGCGGGAGTTTTTGCGTTGACCACGGTGGAGGCGTCGTGGTATTGGCCGTTTGGCGGCGATGAGGAGGCGAAAAAGCCGCGCGTATCCGAGCTTATGGAGCCGGCGACGGATCTTATCGATACTGCGGCGGAATATGCCGAGGATGGCAATGTCGACAAGGCTGTGGAGACGTATGCGAAGGCGCTTTCCGAGCTTGACCGCATCGAAATCGAGAACCCCGATCGCGCCGGGAAGCCGGAGTTTGCGACATTGCGCAACAAGCGCGCATACGTAAATTCGGCGATAGATTCGCTCCTTTTGGCTCAAGCGAGGCGCAATTCGGCGAGCGTGGCCATCACGGATACGACCGAGCTCGAAAAGGAATACGAGAAGCGCCAGCAAGAAAAGCGTGCCGCGCGCAGCGGGAGGCGCCAGGGTGCGCTAAACGACGATACGCGCTTCGTGGATAGCGGATTAAAGGATATAAGGGAAGGCGTGGGCGCGACCAACGCCGCACCACAGGAGAATACCGTGCCTTCCGCTTCTCGCCGCGAGCGTCTTGCAATGGCGCTTGGGTGCCTGCGCGATGGCGATTATGATAGCGCCTTCGCCGTCGTTCGCGAACTTTTGGCGGAAAAGCCCAACGATGCGGCCGCCTTGAATCTGAAAGCCAATATCGAAGCGGCCAAGGGCGAATTGCGCGCGGCGGAAAAGACGTTGGACGGGTGCATAACCTCCAATCCGAAGAGCTATTATGCCTTCTACAATCTTGCGCGCGTCATTTTGCAGTCCCGCGGGGAATCCGGAAAGGCTTCGGCCCGCCGTTATTACGAGGCTGGACGCGATTTGGGCGGCCCCGTCGATGCGGCTCTTGAGGAAGCTACACGATGAAAATGCGCATTTTCAGCCTCGCAACGCTTGGTTTGGGCATATTTCTTGCCGCGGCGGAAGGCTTTTGCGCGGAAGACAAAGAGCTGACGCCCCTCACGCTTGTCGAACAATGCCGGGCCATGGTGCCGCAAAACGTCTCTATCTCGGGCAGAATAGTGCTCAGAAACAGGCGCGGAATCGTTCAGGCCGAATATTCCTATGCGTTGGAGCGCAAAGAAGGGGAGACCACGCTTGTCGTGAAAGACCCTGGCGGGAACGAAGTGCCGTTCAAGAAAGAAGGCCGCCTTCTCGGAACAGATGTCACTTGGAGCGATTTGACTCTCGATTATCTCTGGTGGGACGATTTTGGCTACGATGCCGAGCGTGAGAGCGAAACGGTGCATGGTCAAGTATGCAGCGTCGTGCTTATGCGCAAGGCGGAGCGTTCGGTCAGGGTGTGGGTAGACCGCAAGACGGGTGCGATGATGCAGGCCGAGGAGCTTGCGTCCGGCAAGCCCGTCCGGCGGCTTTGGGGCACGAGAATAAAGAAGTTCGGCGAACGCTGGGCGCCGAATGTACTTGAAGTCGAAACGACAGGTTCGGGACACCGGACCAAAATCATAGTGGAGGAGCTGAAATGAAAGCAATAAAAGGAATATTCAAGTTCACGTTCTGGACGGTGTTCTATATCGTCCTTCTGGCCATACTGGCGCTCTTGATGCTGCCTTTGTGGGTCGGCCCGGCGGTGACGGGCGCCGCAAACAGCATAGTGCCGGGGATTGTGAAGGCGGAGTTCCGTCTGAACGAGTTCGGTCTCAACCAGTATTCCGGTCGCGTCCATGTGGGCGATATGACGCTTATCAACCCCACGAACTATCCCAACGAAGCGTGCGTGAAACTCGGCAAACTCGATGTGGCGCTCGACACGGTGAGCTGCTTTACGAAGAAGATCCACATCTACGACATCACGCTCGACGGGCTTGATATCGCCGCGACTGCGGACTTCGGCAACTTCATGCAGATTGCCGAAAACGCACAAGGCGACAAGAAGGAGAAGAAAGACAAAGAGGCGGAAAAGGATAGCGGCAAGGACGATTCCTCTGAATCGCCCAAGGTGGTCATAGACAAGCTCACGATCAAGGGGCTTACCGTGAAGGTGGGCATGGTCAAAGTGCCCGTTCCCACGATAACGCTTGAAGGGATAGGCGCCGACAAACAGGGCGGAGCCGATTGGAACGAAGTGCTGAATATCGTGCTCAACAAGGTGCTGGGCGCGGCGAGCGAACTTGGAAACTTGATTGGCGACTTGGGAGCGGCGGCGATAGACGCCGGCAAGGAAGTTGCGAATCAGGCTATCGATGCGGGCAAGGCGGCTGCGGGACAGGCGCTTTCCGCCGGCAAAGATGCCGCGAATGCGGCTATAGGCGCAGGGAAGGAAGCTGCGGGACAGGCCCTTTCCGCTGGCGGCGAAGCCGTGGGCGGGGCACTCAAGAGCGTCGGCAGCGGTGCGAAGGAGGCGCTTGGCTCCATCGGCAGCCAGACCGGCAAGGCGTTTGACGCCGCAGGGGATACGGGTGCTTCCGCCATGAACACTGTGGGCGAAGGCGCCACCGACGCACTGAAGGCGGCGGGCAAGATGGGAGGTTCCGCCGTAAACGCCGTTGGTGAAGGCGCCGGAGCCGCCGTCGATGCCGTAAAGGATGTCGGAGGCGCTGCAGTAAACTCCCTCAAGGGACTCTTCAAGTGATTTCTACCGAAAGAACCAAAGAAAAATGGAAAAAAAGAAGATGAAGAAAAGCGACCACAGGGTCGAAATGTCCGTCGAAGGCCTGAAAGACGACTTCGCTTGGCATCTCAGGTACACGATAGCCAAGGAAGATACGCGCATGACCGAGCGCGACCAGTACACGGCATTCGCGTACGCAGTGCGCGACAGGATCGTGGAACGCTGGATTTCCACCCAGAGCACATATCGCGACAAGAATGTGAAGAGGGTCTATTATCTATCCCTCGAGTTCCTCATGGGGCGCCTCTTGGGCAACAACGTAATCAACCTCAAGGCCGACAAGCTTTGCCGCGAGGCGTTGAAGGATTACGGCATCGACTGGAACAATCTGCGCGATTACGAGACTGATGCCGGCCTCGGCAACGGCGGCCTTGGGCGTCTGGCGGCTTGCTACCTCGATTCGATGTCCACCCTGGACATCGCCGGCACCGGCTACGGCCTCAGGTACGACTACGGCATCTTCCGCCAGAAGATTCTGGACGGCAACCAGGTGGAAGAACCCGACGCTTGGCTCAAGAACGGCTATCCTTGGGAAATAGAGCGTCCCGAGCACAAGCAGCACGTTCATTTCGGCGGCCGCGTGGAATACACCACCATCAAGGGCCGCCAGCAATGGCGCTGGGTGCCCGAGAGCACCGTGGAAGGCATGCCCTACGATCTGCCTATCGTCGGCTACAACCACGCCGTCAACTCGCTGAGGCTCTGGAGCGCGAAGGCTGTCGATGAATTCGACCTCGCCGACTTCAACAAGGGTTCCTATGTGGAAGCGGTCGAGACGAAGGTGCTCGCCGAAAACCTCACCAAGGTGCTCTATCCCAACGACAATACGATGGCCGGCAAGGAGTTGCGCCTCCGCCAGCAGTACTTCTTCGTCTGCTGCTCTCTGCGCGACATTCTGCGCCGCTACCGCGAGACGAACACCGGCTGGGACGCTCTCCCAGACAAGGTGTTCATCCACCTCAACGAGACGCACCCCGCGCTCGTCATCCCCGAGCTCATGCGAATCCTCATCGATTCCGAGGGGCTTGGATGGGACAAGGCGTGGGATCTCACGACCCGCTGCGTGGGCTACACCAACCACACGATTCTCCCCGAGGCGCTGGAAAAATGGCCTGTTTCGATGATGGAGCGCATACTTCCGCGCCATCTCCAGATCATCTACGAGATCAACGGCAGGTTCCTGCAGAAGATTTCGGCGATGTATCCTGGCGACATCAAGCGTCTTCAGAGGATGTCGCTCATCGACGAGAGCGGCGAAAGGTATGTGCGCATGGCGAATCTCTGCCTTGTGGCGAGTTCTTCCGTGAACGGCGTCGCAGAGCTACATACGCAGATTCTCAAGGAGTCGCTCTTCAAGGACTTCTACGAGCTCTGGCCGGAGAAGTTCCTGAACGTGACCAACGGCATCACGCCCCGCCGCTGGCTCCTCAAAGCCAACCCCGCACTTGCGGAACTCATCACCGAATCCATCGGCGACAGCTGGATTACGCACCTCGACGAACTCAAGAAACTCGAGAAGTTCACGGGCGACAAGGCGTTTCTTGCGCGTCTTGCGGACATCAAAAACGCCAACAAGGTGCATCTCTCCAACTGGGTGAAGAGCAATCTCGGGGTGAATCTCGACCCGAAGGCGATATTCGACGTGCAGGTGAAGAGGCTCCACGAGTACAAGCGCCAGCTTCTGCTCGCGCTCTACATCATCATCTTCTACAATCGTCTCGTGAACGATCCGAAGTTCGATCCGATGCCGAGGAGTTTCATCTTCGCGGCGAAGGCGGCCCCCGGCTACTACATGGCGAAACTGATAATCCGTCTCATCCACGGAATCGCCGGCGTCGTGAACTCGAATCCCCGCACGCGCGGCCGTCTTTCCGTGGCGTTCCTGCCGGACTACCGCGTCTCGCTCGCCGAGAAGATCATCCCCGCCTCCAACGTCTCCGAGCAGATTTCGCTCGCCGGCATGGAAGCTTCGGGCACCGGCAACATGAAGTTCATGA
>DFGM01000052.1:5198-9737 GCA_002371755.1 Verrucomicrobia bacterium UBA3750
ACATGTTCCTCTTCGGCATGCGCACGGAAGAAGTGGAGAAGCTCCGCCCGACTTATGTCGCACGCGACTACTATCGCAAGAACCCGGAGATACGCATGGCGCTTGATATGATCAAGGCCAATGTCTTCTCGCTCCTCGAGCCGGGGCTCTTCGACCCCATCATCCGCTCGCTCCTCGACTACAACGACTACTATATGCTCCTGGCAGACCTCAAGAGCTACATCGAGGCACAGGACCGTGTGGACGCGACATACCGCGACCAGAAGAAGTGGAACGAGATGTCGCTCGTGAACATCGCCCGTTCCGGACGCTTCTCCTCCGACCGCGCGATCCTCGAGTACGCGAAGAACATCTGGCACGTCGAAAGCGTCAAGTTCTGATAGGCGGTGGTAGACGGGAAAGACGAATGGTATTTCCGGAATGCCGACGGGCAGATATACGGGCCCGTCGGCATCGATGAACTTGCCGTTTGGGCCGCCGAGGGCAGGATAACGCCTGACGGCTCGGTTTCCCGTGACATGAAACGCTGGATCCCGGCGCCGGAACAGCCGGCGCTCGGGATGCGTTTCATTGTCGAGACGGAAAGGGGGATGTGGTTCGGTCCGTTCCACAGAAATGTGGTAATGTCGCTCAAGGCCGATGGAACGCTGGCGAAGAACGCCCGGATATACATTCGCACCACGATGGACAAGGCCGGCGAGGCGGATGACAAGCCGCAGGAACCGAAGGTGATAGAGAAGATTGTGGAAAAGCCGGTCGTAAAGGTGGTTGAGAAGGTAGTCGAGAAGATAGTAGAGAAGGTTGTGGAAAAGCCGGTAGAGCGAATAGTCGAAAAGGTGGTCGAAAAGCGCGTCGAAGTGCCTGTAGAGAGGACTATAATAAAGGAAGTGCCGGTAGAGAAGGTGGTGGAAAGGGTGGTCTACCAGGTCGCGAAGAGGGATGACGGGCCTCGTGCGCTTCAAGCGAGCGCCAAGAAGCCGTCCAGGGCGCTTCGCTTGGAGGATTTGATGCAAAACCCGCACGACCGTGCGGCGATGTCGATTTTGGAAAAGGCCGCGCAGCGAGAGCTGATGATGGCAAGGAATTCTAAACCCGGGCGTCCGGACTGGAGGAGCGGAACATGAACGCAGATAACTGGTATTTGAGGGCCGGAGGAAGCACGTTCGGTCCGGAGAGTCGCGAAAAGCTGATTGAATGGGCCGAACTCGGCCGCATACAGCCCGGGCAGGAAGTCTCTTCCGACGGCACGCACTGGCGTCGTGCGGAGGAGGTTCCGTTCCTTGATATGCGCTTTTCCATAGATATAGGAGACGGGAAGGAGAGAGGGCCTTTCAACAAACTGGCTGCGGAAGCGTTGATTTCCTCCGGGCGGCTTCCGCCTATCGCGCGCATAATCGAATCGCGGGCGCCGTTCCAGGAAGAAGAAAAGCCCCGAACGGAAGAGCCGCGCAAGGATGAAGATTCCGCAAAAGCGTCCGAGGCGGATGGCGAGGCGGTTTCTGCGGCGGTCGTGGAGCCTGTTGTGATGGAAGAAGAGCCTGTGGCGGAATGCGCTCCCGCGCCGGCGGAGCCGGAGGTGCGGGTAGTCGAGAAGATTGTCAAAGTGGAAGTGCCGGTGGAAGTCGAGAAGATTGTCGAAGTGCCTGTGGAGAAGATTGTCGAGAAGCTTGTCGAGGTGCCGATAGAGCGCGTCGTGGAGAAGCTCGTCGTCAAGGAAGTGCCGGTAGAGAAGATAGTGGAGAAGGAAGTCGAGAAGATTGTGGTGGATGAACACCGTGTGAAGGAGCTTGAGGGGCTTCTCGAAGAGGAGCGGCGCCACGCGCAGGAATTGATGGGCAGAATAGAGGCTTCCGCCGAGGCGGAGCGCAAACGCTCCGAAGAGGAGGCGAGGCATATCGGCGAGCTGCAAAGCCGTCTGGATGCCGCCGCAAAAGAGTTTGGCGCACGCGAGGCGAAATTGCGCGAACAGGCCGAGGCCGCGGCAAAGGAGGCGGCGAGGCGCGAAGACAAGCTCAAAGAGCAGATAAAGGCGCTGGAGGATGAAATCAGGCGCCTTCCCCAGACGGCGAGCGAAGTCGCCAGCATCCAGGCCGCCGTATACACCATCATGACCAAGGAGGCGGAAGAACTTGCTGCGGAACTTGAGCTTGAACGCAAGGAGACGGATGAATTGCGCCGCCGCCATCAGGAGAGGTCCGAGCGTCTCCTTGAACGCCGCCACACTCTTCTCAAGCGCGCAGGCGCCAATATAGAGGAGATGACGCGCAAGGCGCTTATCAACCGTCCCGAAGACCCCCGGACGGCTCAGATACGGCGCGAACTGGAAGATGCCGAACGCCTTCACGAAAAGCAGATGAAGGAAGCTCAGCACACCATATCCGAACTCAAGGATAGGCTCAGGTTGCACGAAGCGGAACAGTTGCGCACGGCCGAACAGCTCCGCGATGCAACGGAAATGCAGCGCGAAATCCAGGTTCTGAGCGAAAAACTCGCCAAACGCGAACAGGAACTGATTATGGAGCGCCAGCGCGGCGAGGAACTGGAACGGCAGCAGGCTACGAGCCATCAGGTCATGATGGCGCGCCTCGCTTCTCTTGAATCGCCTTCAATCGGGACATCGCAGTCGCTGGCCACGAACCAGAGCCGCGAGGCGCGCATGGTAAAGCTGCCGCGCTGGATGAGAGTGGGGAAGTGACAAAAATGAACGCATTTGCCGCAATTCTGCTTGCCGCGCTTTCCGTGTGGGATTACCCCGAAAGGCAGCCCCGCCACGACGAACTCAAGGCGCAATTCGTCGTAGCCGTCCGCGAAGGCGACACCGAGACAATGGTCGAGACGTGCCGCAAAGGCGTGGAGCTGCTTCCCGAAGACCCCACTTGGGCATACAATCTCGCCTGCTCGCTCGCATATTTCAAGGACCCAGAGCCTGCTCTCGACGCTCTTGAAAACGCCATCGACCTGGGCTTTCGCGATGCGAACGCGATTGCGAACGACAACGATCTCAAACGCATCAAGGACGTCCCGCGTTTCAAGGAACTCGTCGAATATGCCAAGGATATGGCTCGCCGCCCGATATATTCAGGGCCTCTGGCCAACGTGCCGGCGACAGGCGTCTTCGGCAAAACTGTGACTTTAGGCGAACAAAATGTCGTCTGGGATTTCGAGAGCGGCTGCTTTGATGCGAAGATGTCGCTTGGCGCGACATCCTCCGGCGGCAATACGGGCGACCTTTACATGAACCGTGATGGCGGCCACTCCGTCCTCGTCGTCACCAACTGGCCGGGCCTTACCGCCGTGAAACTCGATGCGGAAGGGCGCTCCCGCGGTCTAGACCTCGATTTCCCGAATATCCTCTTCCCATATCCCGTTTTCGGCAACTGTTCCCGCGCCCTTACGCTCGGGCCTTACTGGCGGTCTCTGCCCCGTGCACTCGTCACGAGCGAATCGCGCCGACTGAATACGATGGTGCGGTTTTATCTTTCCAACCAAATCTGGTGCTTTCCGACGGTAAACGACGTCAATAGCGACACAAACTGGTTTGGCGACGTCTTTATGTCGGTGACGCCATATTGGTTTGCGACGAAGGGGGCGTCCTGGAGCGACCAATACTATCTGAAAGCCGCCCTGGAGGCAAGCCGTTCTTTCCCGGCGAAGGTGAAAAGCGAGCTCGTCCGCACAGGTATGCTCGCACCGACTATCCAGACGCTCGTCAGAAAGTCCTTGCGCAATGTCCATAGCGAGGAAGATTACCTCACCTCAAAAGCGCATCCAACAGCCTTCCCGCCCAATGGACTAGACCTCCAAAAGTTGAAGAAAACGGCTTCATCCTTGAAAATAGGGCAGATACCGCCTCTCGCACGGATTGCATTTGTCGCGCCGGAAAAGGTGCCGTATTCAGGCTCCATGCCGGAGTTGACTTACGCGACGCCTTTCGCTTGGGCGTTCATCCTCAGGGCTGACGCTCCGAAGCGCGGCTTTGTGGTAAAGGCGTCAGGCGGCGAAGAATACGCCTTTGCCCAAGTCCACGGCAGCGAAAATGCCGTGGAAATCGTGCGTTTGGCGAACGATACGGCGAAAATAACCGTGGATAAATCGTTCCTTTCGCCCACAAGCCGCGTGGATTTGGCGGTTTTTGCGAAGAAGGCGAAGACTGGCTGGGGTGCGCCGTCGTTCATTTCCTTCGCCGCAGTAGATCCCGAAGCACCATATTCCGACCCGGTCTTCACAGTTCTCCCAGAGCCTGCGACGGAACAGTAAATCCGCATGTTCCGCGAGGCGGTTTCTCGATGAGTGCGGCGAGCAGTAATTGCCGCCGCACTAGAGCGTCAGTACCCGACTGTAATCAGTTGTCCACCCGATTATAATCAGTTGTCCACCCGATTATAATCAGTTGCTCACCCGATTATAATCAGTTACTCAACCGATTATAATCAGTTATTCAACCGATTATAATCAGTTGCTCAGCCGATTATAATCAGTTGCTCGCGCTACCGCGGGACGCCACGCCGTTGCACCGGTAGGTATAATGGGAACTAGCTT
>DFGM01000114.1:0-2226 GCA_002371755.1 Verrucomicrobia bacterium UBA3750
TTCTCCCCAGTTCAAGAACAGCCGCAGGAAGATGGAGTTCCTTGGGCAGATGCTCTTCGGCATACAGGCCTCGCGCAACACGCTGATGAGCGAGATTGCGCGTTCGCTCCAGGAGGACATTCTCGCCAAGAAGACGCAGGAACGGCTTGAACGGCATCTGGCGACGGAGGGAATAGACTCGAAGGTGCACGGAAGCATTCTGTGCGATGCCGCGCCAGGCATCCACGACGACACATTGATCATCGTCGACCCTACTGACGTGCAGAAGGAGTACGCGGAGAAGATGCCGTATCTCGCCAAGGTGTGGGACGGGAGCAAGGGCAGGGTCGGCGACAACCTCGGGTACACACTGTGCATGGCGATAGCCTGCGAGAACGGATGCCGGAAGATAGTGCCTTTGATGCAAAGGTGGGGATATTCCAGCGGGGTTCCCTATTGTATAAGCAACGGAAATAGTGTATAATATCGCCCCAAATGCACAAAAGCGGGCAAATGACGACTGGCGAGACCATCCGGTGCCTTGGGTATGGCGCGGAATAGAGCCAAGGCGGAAAATGTCCAAGGCATGATTGAATGAAACTCGACTTCAAAAAGAATGTAAAGCGCAACATGGCTGCAAATGCCGCGGCGAGCAGCATCAAATTGCTGTTCCCGTTTCTCAACCGTACGCTGTTCCTCTGGCTGCTCGGACCGGAATACCTCGGTCTGAATGGATTGTTTGCTTCCATACTCGGTGTTTTGATGCTTGCCGAGCTTGGGTTCGGCACGGCCGTGGTTTGCTCCATGTACAAGCCCGTGGCTGATGACAACCGCGAACTTCTTTGCGCGTTCCTCAAGTTCTATCGCACGGTTTACCGTTGGGTCGGCACTGTCATATTCGTTCTCGGCCTTGCGCTGTTGCCGTTCCTCGACAAGCTCGTCCACGGTTCCGTTCCGCCGGATATCGACCTGCACATCCTCTATCTGATCCATCTCGTGAATACGGCGGCGAGTTATTTCCTGTTTGCGTATAGAGGTGTCATCCTCGGCGCGCATCACCGAAACGACGTCATCACGAACATCCGCACCGGCGTTTCCGTTGTGCAGTACATGGCTGTGTTCCTGGTTCTGCTCCTGACGCGCAACTACTACCATTATGTAATCGCCACAGTCCTCTTCACCGTGCTGCAGAACATTCTTTTGGTGGCGGCGTCGCACAAGTATTTCCCCGGTCTCGATCCGCGCGGAGAACTGCCTGCGGAACTGCGCAGGCACGTAATCAGCGACGTGAAGTCGATTTTCATGCACAAGGTGGGCGGAATGATAACGCACTTCAGCGACAACCTTGTCCTGTCCGCGTTCCTCGGCCTCGTCGCCGTCGCGGCATATGGAAACTATTACTATGTCATAACGTCTGTAGCCGGATTGGTAGCCATAATATACGGCTCGATGATGGGCGGATTCGGCAACAAGATCTACACCGAGTCTAAGGAACAGAACTTCCGTCTCTTCATGCGCATGAACCGTCTTTCGATGATTGCCGTGATTTTCTGCGCAGCGATGATGATGGCGCTGTATCAGCCGTTCATGAAGATCTGGGTAAAGGAAGATCCTGCGCTCATGCGCCACGCGCTCACGCCGGTGCTTATGGTGCTCTATTTCTATATCATGCAGTCTCGCCAGGTGATGATATCATTCAAATCGGCGGCTGGATTGTGGCGGCAGGACCGCTGGAAGCCGATTGTCGCAGGCGCGGTGAATCTCGGATCGAACATCCTTTTCGTCATATTCCTGCCTGACGCCTACAAGCTCGACGGCGTTATATTCTCGACCATCCTCGGGTTCGCGTTCATCCAGATTCCCTGGGAGTCGCATGTCGTATTCTCGTCGTTCTTCGGCAAAACCGAGGCTCGCGCCTACTGGCGCTCTTATGCCGGTTTCGCGATTTGCTCCGTCACTGTTTGTGCCGTGGCATGGGAGGCGGCGCGGTGTATCCCCTTGAGCGGAATTGGCGGCCTGGCTGCCAAGGGAGCGGCGGCAGCCGCGACCTCCTGCGTCATGATACTGGCGGTTTTCAGGGAAGACGCCGGTCTTTTGCTGAAACAGCTGCACCTTCGCAAATCCCGGGACGGGATGATTGCAAAGACTTAACCAGGAATGGACTGAAAATGAAAACCATGGATTTTGCAGTGACTTGGGTCGATGGCTCGGACCCTGCATGGCTCGCCCAGAGGCGCAAGTACGAGA
>DFGM01000114.1:2278-3087 GCA_002371755.1 Verrucomicrobia bacterium UBA3750
ACGAGAAACGGAGAGGCGAGTTCCTGCTCCTTGACGAAAAGTCGCTGCCGGCGGTGTGCGACATTGTCAGAAGACAAAAGGCTCCGCTGCTATGCCTCAATGACAAAGGCAGCGACGTTACCCCGGACCGGTGCTTCGAAGAAATCTCCGCGGCCTTCGAGTCGATACTTCCAGGCAAGTCTTCGTTCGAGAAGTGATGGTGGCGGCTACCCCCGGACTCCCGCCAGCGGATTGTAGCCAAACCTGAAGAAAGCGTCCGTCAACCAGGCAAGTGCCGGGCGGTTCGAGAAAAGTTTCACGAAGATTGCGGCAACACGGCGCGGAAGGGATGCCGCACGGACGAGAGCATCAAAATCTCCAGATCCGTTCGTGAAGATCCTGCGCAGCGTTTCAACCCTGTATGCGCGATCTGTTCCGCGCATGGCGCGAGGGGAAAACCAATAGTAGCAAATCCATGTAAGCCAATGCCGCGCCCAGTATGTTGAGATGCGTTTGTCGAAACACGGTTCGGCGGACACTTTTGCGTGGAAGGCCAAAAGCGACTTCAGAATTGCGGCGTACGATTCAAGAAAGTAGCCCGTGTTCTTCGCCAAAGTAGAGACGGAACCCGGTCTTTCCCGATAAATGTAGAATGTTTCATGAAGCGGAATGACACGCTTGGCGAGGTAGAGTGCGCGGGGCGCAAACTCGCTGTCCTGCCGCTTCATTCCGTGCAGACACTTGAGGCCGTTGGCAACAAGATATTCGCGCCGGAACACCGAGAGTTGGAGCATCGGGCAGGGGTCGCGCCTTAGAGAGTAGATCGTCAA
>DFGM01000114.1:3224-4164 GCA_002371755.1 Verrucomicrobia bacterium UBA3750
CTTCGTCGATTACCCGCATCGCGCACGGATAGATGTCGGCGCCGGGTCGCTCGGCGATTTTGTCGTGGAGGCGCTGAAGCGAACCTGCGGCAATCGTGTCGTCGCCGTCCAGAAAGATTATGTAATCGCCGGCGGCCATATCGGTGCCCGTGTTGCGCGAGGCGGAGCATGAGCCGCTGCGCGGCCCCGTGAACACCTTGAAGCGAGAGTCTTTCGCTTCGTATTCGCGCGCGATTTCAAGCGTCTTGTCCTTGGAGTCCTCGACTCCCAAAAGACATTCCCAGTTTGAGAAAGGCTGGCTTGTCACCGAATCGAGGCAGTCGCGCAGATACGGCTCTACATCGCAGCACGGAACTATTATTGAGAAGAAGGGCTTCACAGCTTGTGGTATTCCTTGTACCATTTCGCGAATACGGGGATGCCTTCGCGGATTGTGGTTTTTGGCTCGTAGCCCACGGCCTTGCTGAGCTTCTCTATGCTGGCGTATGTGGCGTAGACGTCGCCGGGCTGCATAGGCAGCATCTCCATCTTGGGCTCGATGCCAAGCGCGTCGGCGAGGATGTTGATTACGTCAAGCAGTTTCTCGCTCCTGTGGTTGCCGATATTGAAAATGTCGTAGAGCGGCAGGTTTTGCGCCTCTACGACGCGGACTATGCCGTCTATGATATCATCGATGAACGTGAAGTCGCGCAGCATGTCGCCGTTGTTGAACACTTTGATGGGGCGGCCATGCGTCATCGCGTCCGCAAAGAGCGAAAGCGCCATGTCCGGACGGTACCACGGACCGTACACGGTGAAGAACCTGAGGCCGATAGTCTGCATTCCGTAGAGGTGCGAATACGTGTGTGCCATCAGTTCGTTCGCCTTCTTGGTCGCGGCGTAGAGGCTCACGGGGGTATCGACTTGGTCGGATTCCTCGAAGGGCATCTTCTTGTTGCCG
>DFGM01000114.1:4231-4693 GCA_002371755.1 Verrucomicrobia bacterium UBA3750
CGTACACGGACGAAGACGAGGCGAAGACGAGCTTCGGCGCCTTTTTCGCATGGCGGCAGCATTCAAGTATGTCGAGAAAGCCTTCAAGGTTTGTCTTTTGGTAGATGAAGGGGTGAACAATCGAATATCTTACCCCGGGTTGGGCTGCAAGATTGAGGACCACATCCGGCGATTCTTCCGCAAAAACCCTGCGAAGTCCTTCCAAGTCGCAAATATCGAGCTCGCATGAAGAAAATGAAGGCTCGTTTGCGAGCATCGCAGCGCGATCTCGCTTGAGCCGCACGTCGTAATAGTCGCAAAAATTGTCGATGCCAACGACTTCCCACCCTCGGCGAAGGAACTCCCGCGCCGCATGGAAGCCGATGAATCCGGCAAAACCTGTTATGAATAGCTTCATGAATACATATTATACCATATTTTAGCCGCTTGCGGGTAAGGCAAGAGAGAGTTAGGAGTTTACCC
>DFGM01000177.1:0-10287 GCA_002371755.1 Verrucomicrobia bacterium UBA3750
CGTAATGAGCAGGTCGGGGGTTCGAGTCCCTTACCTGGC
The DNA here is from genome assembly GCA_002371755.1 of Verrucomicrobia bacterium UBA3750. GTDB lineage: Bacteria > Verrucomicrobiota > Kiritimatiellia > RFP12 > UBA1067 > UBA1067. The sequence goes on from DFGM01000177.1 coordinate 40, forward strand.
TCCAGCAGAAGACGGCGGGAGTAGATCAATTGGTTAGATCAACAGATTGTGATTCTGTGGGTTGCGGGTTCGAGTCCCGTCTCCTGCCCCAAATAAGGAATTGAAAAGTGACTGTTGTCGAACAGCTGATCGAGTTGCAGGAAGTAGACGGGCGAATCCGCGAGCTGGAGCACGAGCTCAAAGACTTGCCGAGGCGCAAGGCGCTGGAGATGGCGCGTCTATCCGGCGTAAGTGCCGATCTTGCTGCGGCAAAAGTCAATCTTCAGCAGATTTCGGATAAGATTGCGTCGTTTCAGGCCGATGCCGACGCATTGGCGGCGAAAGTCCAGGACTTGAAGATCAAGCAGGCAAGCCTTACGAGCAACAAGGAATACCTTCAGTTCTCGACGCAAATCGATTTTGTTTCCCACGACTTGGAGACCACCGAGCTCAACAAGATGACGGTCGAGGATTCTAAGCCGTCGGCAGAAGCGCGCATCAAAGATGCACAGGAGAAGTACGACGCCCTCAAGGGCGGGGTCGATGCGGTTTGTGCGGAGCTCGACGAGCGTCTCGCGCTTGTGAAAGAAGAGTTGGATGCGGCCATGGCCGAAAGGGCGGAGAAGGCGGCTGCCGTCACGGATGCGCGCTCGCGTCTCTATTACGAGCGTCTTCGCACGAAGCGCTGGCCGGTGGTAGTGCCTCTTACGCACACGGGCGTTTGCGATGGTTGCCATCTGGTGCAGCCGCCGAGCGTCTCCCAGCTTGTGGATGCGAACGCGAAGAACGCGGAGCTCGGCAGGCCGCAGGCGGTAGTCGCCTGCACGATGTGCGGCCGCATGCTCTATCGCGGTTGATTTTTTCCCTTGGCGGTGCGCGAGTGACCGGTCGCGGCCGTGAGGCCGAGGAAAGTCCGGACTCCGCAGGGTGAAGGATCCGTTCGTCAAGGACGGAAGGCGCGGGTAAAGCCGCGCGATGGAAAGCGCCACAGAAAATGAAACAGCCTCGCCGCAAGGCGAGGTGATGGTGAAAGGGTGGGGCAAGAGCCCACCGGGATGTGCGTGTAAAAGCGCCTCCGCAAGGCAAGCCCTCCTTGGAGCAAGATCGAATAGGGAGCTGAACAGGGGACCCCTCTGGCTGTCGTTGCGCGGTAATACGCGCCTGGCATGAGGCTTCGGGTAGATTGCTTAGAGGAATGACCGGACTTCGCGCCCGAAAGGGTGCGGAGGAACAGAATCTGGCTTATTCGCCGCGCACCGCCTTGGGAAATATGGTATAATATGCGCCAGACCCGAAGGAGGATGTTTTCACAATGGCGAAGCTCACAGAGATTTCATGGGAAGATTTCGAGGCGCTAGGCCTTGAAGCGAAGAAGCCTTTTCTTGAACTGCCCGATGGTTCGGGCATGCCCTACCATACGCTTTTCGCCCAGCAGTTCGACAGGAACGCGCTGGAAAAGCTTTGCGCTCTGGCAAACCGCATACGTTTCATAAACAAGTCCAAGGAGGGTGCGCTCTACCTGAAGAACGTGCTTGCCCATAAGCGGGCGATGCTCTACTTTTCGCAGCCGAGCTCCCGCACTTTCCTCTCCCATCTCGCAGCCTGCCAGATCCTCGGCATCACCACCGGTTCCGTGCGCGATGCGGCCACCTCTTCCGAGTTCAAAGGCGAAAGCCACGAGGATTCCGTCCGCACCTTCTCTTCCTATTTCGACATGATCATCATGCGTTCGCCCGAGAGGGGACTCGCCGAGAAGATGGCGTGGGAATTGAGCAATTCGGAGCGTCCCATTCCAATCCTCAATGCCGGCTCCGGCAAGGACCAGCACCCCACCCAGGCACTCCTTGACATCTACACGCTCATTCGTTCCTTTGAAAACAAGGGCGGGCTGGACGGCAGGACGGTTACCTTCTGCGGAGACCTGATGCGCGGGCGCACTGTTCGTTCTCTCTCCTATCTTCTCACCAACTTTACCGGCATAAAGCAGATATTCGTGGCTCCCAAGGATTTGCAGGTTCCTGCGGATGTTGTCATGATTCTGGCGAAGAAGGGCATCGACTTCGAAGTCACGGAAGATCTGAAAGCCGCGACGAAAGTTTCCGACGCCGTCTATATGACGCGGATTCAAGACGAATGGGATTCTGCGAAAGGCGATTCTGCCAAGATCGACACGAGCCGCTTCAAGTTCGGCGCGGAAGAGCTCGCCTTGCTCGGCAAGGATGCAATCATAATGCATCCGCTGCCCAGGCGCGATGAAATCGCCACATGCTGCGATCACGACCCCCGCGCCATGTACTGGCGCCAGATGCGCAACGGCATGTGGATCCGTGCCGCACTTATCGCCTCCACGTTCGGTTTTGCCGATACCATCATGAACTGCGGCTATTGAGCCTGAATGCAAGGAAGGATACTCTCGATGGTGAAATGTCTCGACGCCGGCAGGCTTGCTGCGATGTGCCGCGCCGCTCTCGTTTTGGCGGCCTTCATGCCATTTGCGGCGCTCGCGGATTGGCACTGGCAGCCCGCACCGGATTGGCAGGATACCCCAGACCCTATCGCCTCCCCTCGTGCAAAGAAGGGCGGCACCATTCGCTTCAACGGCAGCATGCCCCCAAAAAGCCTGAACGGCTATGTCGATAACAACACCTATACGCGCATGACGTTCTCGCTCATGTACGAGCCGCTTCTTGGCACGGATTCCGACACTCTGGAGTTCACTCCGGGGCTCGCGAGCCGATGGGCCGTCTCCGACGACGGCAACGAGTTCATATTCAAAATCGATGAACGCGCACGCTGGAGCGATGGCGTGAAAGTGACTGCGCATGATGTGAAGTGGACGTTCGACGCAATCATGGAGCCCATGAACGATACGGGCCCGTGGAAGGTGCCCATGGGGGTATTCGAATCGCCGAAGGTGCTGGACGACGAGACTGTAGTATTCCGCAAGCGCGGCGATACCCCCCGCGATTGGCGCGATCTTCTGCAGCTAGGCTCCTTTTACATCCTCCCCAAACACCATTTCGAGAAACTGGACTTCAACAAGGCCGAACTCCTTGGCGCCCCGGTGAGCGGACCCTATGCCATCAGCCGTATCGCAGAGCAGATCGAGACCGAGCTTTCACGCGTAAAGACATGGTGGCGCAAGGATTGGCCAAGCTGCAGATACGTCTGCAACTTCGACCGCATCATAATGCGCTACCATATCGACAACGAGAACGCTTTCGAGGCGCTGAAAAAGAAGTCCATCGACGTTTACCCCGTCTATACGGCCCGCATAATGAACGGCGAGACGCACGGCGAGAAGTTCGACCGCAACTGGATACTGAAGCGTCGGGTCAAGAACCACCACCCCACCGGCTTCCAGGGCTTTGCGATGAATATGCGCCGCTGGCCCTTCGACGACAGGCGCGTCAGGCTCGCAATGGCCAAGCTCATCGATCGCGAGACCATGAACCGCACCATGATGTTCAACGAATATTTCCTCCAGTCGTCCATCTATTCGGATCTGTACGACGCCGCCACCCCGTGTCCGAACCCTCTTTATCTCTATGACTTCGATGGCGCTTCGGCTCTTCTAAGGGAAGCCGGGTTTGAAAAGAACCCCAAGACCGGAAAGCTGGAGCAGAACGGCCGTCCTTTCCGCTTCACATTCCTCTCGCGTTCGCCCACCGAAGTGAAGTTCCTTTCGTTGTTTGACGCCGCCTTGCGCAAACTCGGCATCGAAATGGAGATTCGCAGCAAGGACTTCGCCTCCTGGATGCGCGATATGGACGAGTTCAATTACGACATGACCTGGCAAAGTTGGGGCGCAAGCGTGTTCAAGACCCCGGAAACGCAGTGGCTCTCTTCAGAAGCAGACCGCAAGCAGAGCAACAATACAGTCGGCTTCAAGTCCGCGGAAGTGGATAGGCTAATCGCGGAAGAGAAGGGCGCCGCCACCATGAAAGAGCGCATCGAATACTATCGCAAGATAGACGCTCTCGTCGTGGAGCAGATTCCCTACGCATTCCTATGGAACGTGAACGAGACGCGTCTTCTCTACTGGAACAAGTTCGGCATGCCCGATACAGTCCTTTCGCGCTATTCCGACGAAGAGTGCATTTTCACGTATTGGTGGTACGACGAAGACAAGGCCCGGGAGCTTGATGAGGCCATGAAGACCCGCACATGTCTTCCGGACGTGCCTCTGAGAGTATCCTACGACGAGGTGATGGCGGGTAAATGACGGAAGATTACGAGCTTTTGGATTCCGGCGATGGGCGGAAGCTCGAGCGCTTCGGCAAGTATGTGCTGGCGCGTCCGTGTTCGCAGGCGCTGTGGCGTCCGCAGCTTCCATCTTCCCGTTGGGCGGCGGCCGATGCGAGTTTCGACCGCGAGGACGGCAACCGCTGGCATGGTCGCGGCAACCTTCCCAAGGAATGGAAGATTTCCACTGCCGGCATCGCATTCCGTCTGGGCGGCACGGACTTCGGGCATCTAGGAATCTTCCCGGAGCAACGTGAGCAATGGCGCTGGATACGCACGGCGGGGGCGAAAAACGTCCTCAACCTTTTCGCCTACTCTGGAGGTTCGACTATGGCGGCCGCGCTAGGCGGCGCAAGCGTCTGCCACCTCGACGCTTCCAAGGGAATGGTGGAGTGGGCAAAGACGAATGCCTCGCTCAACGGTCTTTCGGAATCTCCCATTCGCTGGATTGTGGATGACGCCCACAAGTTCATGCGCCGCGAATTGCGTCGCGGCCGCTCTTATGACGGAATCATCCTAGATCCTCCTACTTTCGGGCGCGGCGCCGGCGGGGAGATGTACAAGATAGAGCGCGACCTCAAAGAAACCCTTTCTCTCGTAAAAGACCTTCTCTCGGACAATCCGCGCTATGTGCTCTTTTCGTCGCATACACCGGGTCTTTCTCCGGTTGTCGCGTCAAATATCCTTTCCCAGCTCTTCCCCGCGGCGCGCGTGGAATCCGGAGAAATGCTTCTCGGGGACGCCGGGAGGAATGTATTCCAGACGCCGAGCGGCATCTATTGCAGGGCAATCTTCCCGTCTAAATAGAAACCCCCAAGGTAAAGAAGGAGCAAAGACTATGCATACCGTTCTCAATCATCCGCTCGTAAGCCACCGCGTCACACTCATGCGCGACCACGAGACGCCCCCGAAACTCTTTCGCGAACTCGTGAACGAAATCACCACGTTCCTTGCCTACGAGGCGCTCAAGGACATACGCGTAAAGCAAATTGACGTCGAGACGCCCGTTGCCAAGACCAAAGGCTTGAAGGTGGACGAGCCGCGCATCATACTCGTTCCGATTCTCCGCGCCGGAATGGGCATGCTTGACGCGATGCTCCACGTGCTCCCTTACGCCAAGGTGGGGGTGCTCGGTATGCAGCGCAACGAAGAGACGGCCGAGCCCGTTCCCTACTATGCCAAGGTGCCGCCGGCCAAGGACGGCGAAGAACTTGCCCTCGTCATCGATCCGATGCTCGCCACTGGCGGCAGTGCCTGCGATGCCGTCATGCAGCTCAAAAAGCTCGGCTACAAGCGCATCAAGTTCCTGAGCCTCATTTCCGCGCCGGAAGGCATTGCGAAGTTCGAACGCGAACATCCCGATGTGCCTGTATACACTTCGGCGCGCGATGAACGCCTCAATTCGCACTTCTACATTGTTCCGGGCCTTGGCGATGCGGGCGACCGCATCTTTGGCACGCTGTAAGTGCGCAAAATCACCGTGAAGAGCGGCAGAATCACTGAATATGACCTGCATCCGCGCGGGATGCGGGTCGATGAAGCCTTGGCGCGGCTTGAACGTATCGTGAGCGTCGAGCGGGGCAAGGGATGCGGCGTCTTCGCCGTTGTCACCGGCTACGGCTCCACAGGCGGCACCGCCCTCATAAAAAACGCCGTTATAGCCAAATGCCGCACATATCTCAGGCAGAACCATATCCGCGGATTCCTCGATGGCGAATTTGCGGGCGACATATTCTCTCCCCAGGCCCTCTCCTTCCCGGAGCTCTGCTCCCTGCCGGTATCCGCACACCGCTCCCCCAACCCAGGCGTCATCTATATTGCCGTCTAACTCCACCTCCACCGCGGCAACATCCGGCAACTGCCGGTGTTGCCTCGATTGCAATCGAGTGAGGGCAACACAAACACACATGCTTTCGCGTCAAGTGCCACTAGCCAAGCGGAGCGAATTATGGTAGAATATACACCAATGAACGACCACGACAACATACTTGAAGTCCGGGAGCTCAAAGTCTGGTTCCCGGTCAAAAAGGGCATATTTTCGCGCACTGTGGGCCATGTCAAGGCCGTAGACGGGGTGAGTTTCGATTTGCGACGTGGCGAGACCCTTGGCGTCGTGGGCGAATCCGGATGCGGAAAGTCTACGACGAGCCGGGCGATACTGATGCTCAATAAGCCCTGCGGCGGCACCATCAAGGTGGATGGCGTCGACATCACGAAGATAGGCGGTAAGGAGCTTCTCGACTATAGGCGCAAGGTGCAGGTGGTGTTCCAGGATCCGCTCGCTTCTCTCAATCCGCGCCACACCGTCCTTGAGATACTTACAGAGGGCATGGTGTACCATGGGTTGTGCCGGCGCGAGGAGAGACGGGAGAAGGGCGCTGAGCTCCTTGAATCGGTTGGGCTTCCTGCCGACATGCTCGATCGCTATCCCCACGAGTTTTCGGGCGGCCAGCGCCAGAGAATATGCATCGCGCGCGCCATTTCGCTCAAGCCGGAGTTGCTCATATGCGATGAGGCCGTGAGCGCGTTGGATCTTTCCATTCGCGCACAGGTCCTGGACCTCCTTGCAGACCTCAAGAAGAAACTTTCTCTCTCTTTCCTATTTATTACGCACGATATAGGCGTCGTGCAGCACATCGCCGACAGGATAATCGTGATGAACAAGGGCAGGATCGTAGAGCAGGGCTCCTGCGACGAAGTCCTCAAGCACCCGAAAGAGGAATACACGAAATACCTGATGGCTTCCGTGCCGAAGATCGGCAAGGAACTCGTGTAGGACGGAGGGGCGTCCGGCGAAGGGAGAAGATGCAGCTTGCGATGATATTCCGTGTGGCCATCAGGGCCATAATGCGCAACAAGACGCGTTCCTTGTTGACGTGCCTTGGCATAATCGTGGGCATAGCGGCCGTCATAGCCGTGATGGCTATAGGCCAGGGCGCCAAGACGATGATGGTGAAGGAAATCTCCTCCATGGGGAACAACCTGCTCATGGTCTTCCCGGAGCGGCGTAAGCAGGGGACGGTGTCGGGCGGCATGGGCCAGGGTCAGACTATGACGGCGGGCGATGCGGAAGCCGTCAAGCGCGAGCTCGGCCATCTTGTGCAGGGCGTATCCCCACAGGTACGCACAAGCGTGCAGATGGTCTACGCCGCAAAAAACTGGTCTGGCAACGTGCAGGGCGTTTCGACCGACATCCTATTCATCAGCAACTGGAATGTGGCGGAAGGGCGCTTCTTCACCGAGGACGAGGAAAGCCGCTCCTCGCGAGTCTGCGTAATCGGCACGACCGTGCAGAAGAACCTCTTTGACGGCGAAGATCCCGTCGGCAAGACGATACGCCTCAAGAACATGCCTTTCAAGGTGTTGGGCGTTCTTGCATCCAAGGGAGCCAACAACTGGGGGCAGGATCAGGATGACGTCATCATGGCTCCCTACACTAGCGTGCAGCGCTATCTCCAGCGCTCGAAGTTCAACAATATCAACATGATGAACCTCTCGCTCGTGACGATGGACAATCTCGATGAGGCGAAGAGGGAGCTCGCTGCGCTTCTCAGGCAGCGCCACCATCTGGCTGACTACCAGGATGACGACTTCGAGACGCGCGACACGACGGAGATAATGAACACGATCGGCTCCGTGACCAACCTCATGACGGTGCTTCTGACGGCTGTCGCGGCGATTTCGCTTCTCGTCGGCGGCATCGGCATAATGAACATCATGCTTGTCTCTGTGACGGAAAGAATAAAGGAGATCGGGCTCAGGATGTCGATTGGCGCTACGCCGGGGAATATCCTCATGCAGTTTCTCCTTGAAGCGGTGACGCTATCGACGGTTGGCGGCGCGGTTGGCGTGATTGTGGGCGTGGCGGGTGCGCAGGCCATAGGCGCCGTCAAGGGCTGGCCGATACTCATCGAGACGGCTCCAACTGTGGCTGCGTTCCTTTTCTCGTCGGTGGTGGGGATGTTCTTCGGGTTCTATCCCGCCTATCGCGCATCCAAGCTCAACCCGATTGACTGCCTGCGCTACGAGTGACGGCGCTCTGAGGAAACGAAAGGAAGGAACATCGAAACAATGCAGCTGGGAGCGATATTGCACTGGGAGTTCTGGGAGATATTCCGCGCTTGCTGGTTCTGGTGCGGGCTGGGCGGCTGGATCGTCGCCTCCGTCATAAAGATGTTCATTGCCTACAAGAAGACGCATGAAGTTGATTTCGTGTATCTCGTCTCCACTGGCGGGATGCCGTCAAGCCATTCCGCAACCGTCTCTGGTCTTGCGTTCGGGATCGGCTTCACGGAGGGTTTCGGTACGCCTGTCGCCACGCTTGCGATGGCGTTTGCAATCATCACGATGTTCGACGCAGCCACCGTGCGCCATGCCGCAGGCGAGCACGCAAAAGTGCTGAACGCCATAGTCAAGGATATCAAGGCTCTCAACTTCAAGCCGCACGGCAGATTGAAAGAGTTGCTCGGGCACACACGCAAGGAGGTGCTTTGGGGCATGGTCGTAGGAATAGCATGGGCGTTGCTGGTTTGTTTGCTATGGCGCTGATTTTCGCAAGCGTCGCCTCGTGGAAGGTGAAGGACTTTCCCTCTCCGGGTAAGGCGGCTTTAGACGTACGGAAGGCTTGCAGGCCGTGAAAGTGCTCCTTCATACATGTTGCGGACCTTGCGCCAGCGCGTGCGTGCCGCGGCTTAAAGATTGCGGACACGACGTGACGCTCTTTTACGCCAACTCCAATATAGATACGCGCGAGGAGTTCGAGAAACGTCTCGCAGAGGCGAAGAAACTTGCCGCTGTCGATGGTGTAGACGTGGTTGCGGCCGGATACGACCACGCCGATTGGCTCGAAAAGGTCGCTTCCGGATATGAAGACGCCCCGGAAAAGGGCGAGAGGTGTATGCGGTGCTATCGCTACAACCTTGCAAAAACCGAGGAGTATGCTGCGACCCACGGCTACGATGCGTTCGCGACATCGCTTACGGTGAGTCCGCACAAGCCAAGCAAGGCGATTTTCGCGGCAAACGAGAGCCCCGGGTTTCTGAAGGAAGACTTCAAGAAGAAGGATGGCTTCAAGATGTCGGTGCGGAGAGCTGCCGAACTCGGGCTCTACCGTCAGAGTTATTGCGGGTGCGAGTTTTCCAAGAGGAGTGCAAAATGACGCTTGAGATAAGTGGCATAGAGGTTGATTGCGTGATAGGCGAGCGCCCTGACGAGCGCACGCGCCTCCAGCGCATCCGCGTGGATGCGATGCTCGAGACGGATGGCAAAGCCGCTCTGACCGACGAGCTTGCCGATGCCGTGGACTACGTGACGCTCGCCGAAGCGATACGCAAGGCACTCGTGGAGGCGAAGTGCAAGCTCATAGAGCGTGCGGCCGAGATCGCGGTTTCGGAGGCGATGAAGTTTGCGCCTGTCCAGGCGGCGCAGGTGCGCGTCACCAAATCCGGCGCCGTGCCTGGAATCGGCTCGGCTTCGGCCACGGCAAGAAAGGAGAACGGCAAATGCGGGCAGCGGAAACATTGGTGGCTCTTCTGAAGGCGAAGGGTTTGACTTGCGCCACGGCCGAGAGTTGCACGGGTGGCGGCATAGGCGCGGCTATTACGTCCGTGCCAGGCTCCAGCGATGTATTCTTGGGCGGCGTGATTAGCTACGCCAATTCGGTGAAAAAGGACGTCCTTTGCGTAAAAGACGAAACTTTGGCTTCGCACGGCGCCGTTTCGCCTGAGACGGCCGCCCAGATGGCCGAGGGGGCGAAACGCATCTTGTCCGCCGATATCGCAGTCAGCGTGACGGGTATCGCGGGTCCTGGCGGCGGCTCGCCGGAAAAGCCTGTCGGCCTTGTATGGTTTGGAATCGCCGCAAATGGCGCCCGGACGCGTACGGAAAAGGCGCTTTTCCAGGGCGACCGCGATACTGTGCGCGCCCAGGCTGTCGTTCACGCCATCGGCATGCTCACCGTCGCCGCAGCACAGGCATGACGCAATGGTATGTTGTGCGGTAGGGCGGGCAGACCCCTGCCCGCCG
>DFGM01000177.1:10329-10591 GCA_002371755.1 Verrucomicrobia bacterium UBA3750
CCCCTGCCCGCCGCAGCGTATCGGGCATGAACGGGCTAGACGCCCGTTCTCCCTGCCCCTGCCCGCCCCTCGCCGCCGAACTGGGTGCGTGGATACCCCCTTGCGCGGCGAAAAATAATATGGTACAATATCGACTTCCTGGGTAAAATGTGCACTTATGCAGATGCGAATGAACTGCTTTTTACAGAAGCGTGCTAGAATGAACGCAGAGGCTACGCCAATGCGTTCTGTCGTGTTTGCCGCCATTACCCCCCCCCCCCCC
>DFGM01000177.1:10646-10805 GCA_002371755.1 Verrucomicrobia bacterium UBA3750
CCCCCCATATGCAGGCTAATCGAGCGTAGCCGTGCTGATTCTGCTGCTTGTAGGTGGTCATTTCGCGATGTTCTAAGAAAGTCCACCCTAGTTTGCATCTCGGTGCTCGCTGCTCCGTTTCTTCATGCGGCGGATTTCAGCGACGGCATCGACCGCACC
>DFGM01000070.1 GCA_002371755.1 Verrucomicrobia bacterium UBA3750
GCGGTGTTGGGCTTGAGCTTGCCAAGCGTGAACGAATAGACGTCGTCGGCGCTTTCGGACTTCGCCCAGATCGCGAGCATCGCAGGCGCGTTCCCGGCGGCGGGCGACCAGCCCTTCAGGATGTTCTCGCCGGACTCGCGCCGCAGCGTGAACGTCACGTTGCGCTTCGTCGTGCCATCCGCCTCGCGCAGGTTGGAAATCGTATAGGACGCCGCCTTCGACTCGTCGATTTTCGAGCTGTAGCGCATCGCGTTCCATCTGTTCCAGTCGCTGAAGCCCTCGCGGCCGGGCCCGCCGTGCGCGGAGAAGCGCCCGACGCCGTCAGACCCCGTGATGTCGATATTGACCACGCTCGGCAGCGCGTCGTTCTGCTCCGCCTCGTAGCAGGCGGAAAAGCCCATCGCGTCGCTGGCGCTGCCCGTGCGTGGATCGACGACGTATTCGAGCCGTTCGCCCTCGCGCAGCCACAGGCGGTCGGCGGCAAGCCCCGCCTCGTAGCGAAAATCGTCGCTGTCGCGGGAAACGACGGCCGTCGCCGGCACGCCGCCGGCCGTCGCGACGCTGAACGCCACGCCATCGCCCGTCGCCGTGTTTTGGTTCAGGTCGCGGGCGTAACCGCGCGCCCGGTAGATGCCGTCGGCGGACACGGTCGCGCGCAGCGTCGGGCTGGCGCTCTGGATGTTCGGGTTGTTGGGCTGCGCTACGAATTCGCATGGCGCCGCCGCCAGCAGCAGGCTTGTGGATATGTAGCGTTCGGATATGGACGCGTAGTCGCTCGATATCATGGCGATGCGCGGCGCATTGCCGTTGTTGCCTGTCACCCACCAGGCGCAGCCATACTTGTCGGCGTCCAGCGCTCCATTGTATGCGCTCGTCCAGAACTGCGCGCCGCACCAGGCGTTCGTCTTCGCCCCGACCTGCCACTGCGCACCACCGCCGAGAGCGTCAGGGAAAACGTGCGCCGTCTCGTTTGCGCCGCGGTAGGCGCGGAACGACGGTCCCGCGTCATACACCGCGCCATTCTCGCGGCGGAATATCGCGGATATGCCGGTCGCGTCGCTTGCCGCGTTTCCATGCGGCGAAATCACGATATCCACGGGCTCGCCGGCCGCCAGCAGACGCGCATCGAACGTCAGATGCGCGGTCGAAGCGAACTCCTCGAGCGATACGTAGGCGCTAGAGACAACGCGCTCGGAGACAAGAAGATAGACGTCGACGCCGTTCGCCGACGAACTGCCTTTGTTCATGTCGCGCGCCACCACCGAACCGGAGTAGTAGCCGCTAGCCGGCGGACGGAACCGGATAGTGGTCCAGCCTGTAGTATCGCTGCCGTTGGGGTGCGCCTGGATTTCGCAGGGCGCGGTAGCGTCCTTCAGCGCGGCCGTGCCGTTGACCACCACATACGGCGACTGCGCGGAGGCGTTGTTTCCGAAGCCCTTGAAGCCATTGCCGCTTCTAGTCCCCTGCGTCGCGATGCGCGATGCGCTGTGCTGCTCGAATTCAGCTTCCGTCCACGCCATGAAGTCGCTTCCCGTCGGCACGGACGTCCTCAGAAAATACCAAGTGCCGTCCTTTGCGGTGCCGTAGGGGTTTGTGTAGGCGGCGTCCGACGCTACGCAGTTCGTCATCGCTATGCCGGAGTCGTAGAACGCCCCTTCGTCCTCCTTCGTCACCACGAACTTCACGCCTGTGTCGTCGTTCGCATTTTGCGACTTGCTTCCATTGCGCCCGACAATCACGTCAATCGTCTCCCCGGCTGCGTAGTGGCGCACGGGAAGCTGGAAATCAAAGCGTTTTGTGCTGCCATCGACTCCTTCTAGCGAGACGATGCCGGTCACCTGCGTCTCGCCCTTGGCCATGACCCGGATGTCAACGCCGGAGCCTTCAACTGCTGACGCCTGCTTTGCCATGTCGTGGAACGACATGAATGCAGAATACCAGCCGGCCTCCCGCACGGTAAAGCGCACACACGAATAAGGGTACGTATCGTCGCCGGAGGGGAAAAGCAGCATTTCGTCCGCATCGAGTGGCTCGCCGGCGGTATTCAACGCAACGCCCGAAATATTCACCTTTACGCTGGGCGAAAGCGCCGAGGGATTGCCAGCCGTTCCAAAACCGGCCAGCGACCCGGCGACGCCGCGATAGTTGCGCACGGCATGGCCAGGGAACAGCTGGGTTCCGCCAGAGATCGTTCCGTTTGCAGAGCGTATATACGACCACATTCCGCCGTTTTCGTCAGTATATGGGTTGGCGTATGCGTCAGTGGCCGCAGTGCAGTTCTTACGCAACGCCACTCCGGCGTCATACACCGTGCGGGCGCAAGCCGCAGACACGAATAGAAATGCGGTCAGACACGTCAATATGCGGTTTCTCATCTGGTTTCTCCTTGCTTGGACTTATGACGCGGACATTATAGCAAATCGGCCGTGCCGTGTCCATACAACAGTTGCGCAAACACTGTTTGCAGATATGCGCAGACCCCGGACTTGAAGCTGTCTCGCCGCGAGTCTGCGACATGTGCGCGGCGGGAGGCCGAAAACGCGACGGGAGAGCCGAACTTCCACTTGCCCCCGACCCCATGGCATCCGAAGCGTGTCGGTTTGTGTTGCGAACGGGGGGTGGCAAAAGAACGAAAAAAGGGTGCGAAACGGAAGAAACTGGCTGCTTGGAAAGCGCGGCCCGCCATCCATCATCCACTATTCATCGTTCAACATCCATCGTCCCAAAAATCGCCCCCCCGGAGAAGAGAAGGAACTCCGGAGGGACTTGGCGGTAACCAGCCGCCCAAATCAAGTCAGTTGGTAGAGGATAGCGGGTAGAGAATAGTTGAGCAGTGGGAAGGGGCGGCGCCTATACGCCTCCCGCTTCCCCTCGTATCGTGCACTTTTACTCCACCGCCGCCTTGGACGCGCCCACGACGATCTTATAGTACTTCACGTCGGATGCCGGAACCGCAGCGCCGCCGACCGACGTCGTGACGCCCGTCGCCTGCACAGGAGTCGCCGTCTCCGTCGTGCCATCAAGTGCCGTACCATCAACAGCCGTGCCAGCCTTCACCGCATACCACAATCCGGGAATCGTCTTCACCGAGAATGCGGCGGAACCATTCGACACCGACATCGTGGTATCATCTTCAACTTCGGGCGTGACGGAGATTGTCACGTTTTTACCTTCCACAGTGAACGCCTTGGACTTAGTGCCATCAAGCGTAATTGTGACAGACCCCTCGGTTTCAGACGTTGCTGCGGTTACGGTTATTGCAAACGCCTCCTTAATCTGATAGGTTTCATCCATCGCGCCATTTGCATCCGTCGCGTATATATCGGCGATGTTCAATGAGCTTGAAATACTAGATCCAGCTTGGAGTGTCAATGTCGTAGTGTTCGCAGTGGGTGCTACACGCACATACTGCACGGTGCTGGGAATTGTCACTGCAGATACAGAGTTCGTGACATATGCAACACTGTACGTCATACCCGACTCGCTAATCTGCGCTATGTAGCCAGCAGGCTCATTGTTTGCGTTTACCATGCCAGGATACCGCACCCAGACGCCATCGTCCTCGACGGACAGCTCGTATTCACTGCCCATCGCCGCCGAGAGCGTCGTGCCGGCCACAAATGCCCCTTCGCCGCTGAACGCAGTCCAGCCCAAGAGCCGCACTTCGCCAGAGAGTGCAAATTCGTCCGTGACATCAAGCGTCACAGTGCCGCTCGTCACCGTCAAAGTGGGCGCATTCACCATGTCCGCCGCCGCAACGACTACCGTCGCGCCATCCGCGATTTCGACATTGCTCGAGACCGTGGAGGTGCCGAGAAGCTGAAGCGATGCGGCGCCGAGCGAGTTGGCAGACACCAGCAGCGTTCCTTCGCCGCTTATTGTCGTGTCATACACTTCATGAGCATTTGGATGCGCCAATTCATAAGAATCCCATCTGCCGTCTGTGCCGTAGCGGTCGAGCTTGAGCGTCGCGCCTCCGTCGATTGTCACGGTAGAACCGCTGAGAGCATATTCCTCGTTCCCTGAATCCCCGGAACGCGTCAGCGACAGCGTAGCTTTGTTCGTCACCTTGTATTTCGCACCGTAAGAACCTGTCAGCGAGAAGATATGTGAGTCGCCCGTGAACACGACAGTATCACCGGGAATAACAGTATCACCGGAAATATAAGTGGTCGTTGCCGGTCCTTCCGACGTCGTATAGAATGTGAACGATCCATTGGAAGATTCACCGGCCCAAGCATCGTTGCGATTGCTGGACGCCCAGTAAATCTCCGACCCGCCCTTGCGCACCGTCAAAGCCCCGGACGTGTTCACGAGTGCATACCCCTCGGGGACTTCCGCCGACGAATCCGCGACGACAATGCCGCCAAGATTCTCGTCGCCGGCCGCATCAATGGCCTCGTCGAGCGAGAAATACGGCGTTCCACCGTATGTCGCCACGGCAAGATATATACCGCTCACGCCATCTACCGTTGCAAATCCTATGGAAGGCGCCGAGCCGTTCACTGTCGCCGTGCTAAGGTCGATCGTCGTGTTGGCTGCATTTGTGCCGCTCTTGGTTACTTTCACGAGTGGCGTCGATGAGGAAACGATATTTCCAATCACCAACTTCATGCTACCCTGTTCACCTTTGGTAGAAACATTTGAGGCTGTTATCGTTCCACTGTAGCCATTGATTTCATTGATTGTGTACGTAAGACCTATTACACCATCCTTTCCGCAAGCTTCCCATGCCTCAAGGGTCAAATTACCCGTTCCGGAAATCTTGCTGAATGTTGTCGACTGCCCTGTGCCGCCATTGTCAAAAACGACTGCACCGTTCAACTGAACCTCGGCATATATAGTGCCAGCTCCAATATAGTTGTTTATTGATGTGACACCTGCCATCGCAATGACAGACCTGGAATTGCCGTAGTCGAAGAGCTTAATCTGCAAAGCGCTAGCTGTCGAACTGCGGTTCACAAGCGGGACAGACAGCGTCCCCTGCCATTTTGTGGAATCCTTAAGGAACGTAGTCATTGAATAACCGGGCGCGATGAACGAGTTACTTGTGGCAGCAAGCGCTATCGCGCCCGTGACGACCGCGCCGTCTGCCGCCGTGACTGCGGCAGACGCTGAGGAATACGTAATATTCACGGCCAGGGACTGACCGATGTTCACCGTTCCGGCGGCCAGGTCAAGAGCACCCGCACCCCATGTGGAATAGTCCAGGTTCAGTGTGCCTGCACCAATCTTGGAGAAATTGCCGTCTCCCTTCGGACTGGTTGACATCGTGAGGGTTGTGGAATCTGCAACAGCGATTGTTGTAGTTTCGGTGCTATCGCGGAATCTGACAGCCGGAGATATCGTCACCGTGCCGTTCGCTACCGTCGTGCCTGACATATCCGTATTTAGGACGTTCATCTTGCCGCCGTCCTCCTCGAAGTCCAGGACTCCGTAGCCGTCGCCTGTGCCCGTTACCTGCGCACCGGGGTAGAGGTTGATGACATGCCTGGACTCCGCTTGCATTGTCCAGCGAGTCGAACCCATGCTCAACGTCCCATAGACGTTTATCACAACCTGCGAACTGTTGCGCGTCAGGGCATCCAAAGTAGTATTGACAAATGTCGCACCGGCATCGATGGTGATTGTGCCGCCAAAACCGCCAGACCAGCCGTTCGCCTGCACGCCGGCAACGGTGGCAACGGTGGCCTGTCCGGTCACGACTTCCAGCGTCCCTCCGGCACTAAGGGTGTTCTGCCCGGAAAGATTGATGAAGCCATACGTCTTCAGCGTTCCGTTTATTACAACTGCGCTGGAGTACGTCACCTCGCTCTCGGCATCCGCGCCGCCGACGAATGCAAAAGTGCGATTCGCGGGAACGGTCGTCGGATATCCCGATGTGTACTTGAACGTTCCCTCGCCGGAATACGCGGCCGTTGTATACCCCGTGACATCAACCGTCACATCAGAGCCGGCGTTGATCGAAATCGGCTCGACGGGAAGCGTCACCTCGCCCGAACCAGTCAGCGTGATGTTCGCGCCTGCGATATCATCATTCGTCAGCCCTTCCGTGTTCCAGGTAATAGAAGCCCCATCGACAATGCCGGTATATGACGGAGCCGACGTGGAATACGAGACAGATTTTGTAGTTGCATCATACGTAACATACGCCGTAAATGCATTGTCCGAACCGACCTGCACAGTTGTCTGCACCGTCTTTGTCGGCGCCGTCAGCGTTCCGCTACAAAGTACATAAGCTTCATTCTCCGCCGTTCCGGAAGGAAGAACAAGCTTCGTCGTGGCATCAACTGTGAGATTACCTTGGATGAAGGGGGTTGTTCCACGAACAACCGTTTCGCTAGCCTGAACATCCGAGAAATCGAGCGTGGCTTCATTTGACGCAATCAGGGTCGGTACGGTTATCGTGCCTAGACCGTGCATCCTGAGGACACCGCCATTATCACCTGTTCCTGCGAGCCCAGCTGTTACATTTGCCTTAATTGTCGGATAATTTGCGACCGTCGTCTGCGATGCGTTGAGGCTGAATGTCTTCCCCTCCGCAACATCGATATTCACATTTCCAGAGAGAATCAAGAACCCATTACGATTAATCGTCGCGTTGCCCTTTATTCCAAACCATGTTTCGGAACTCGCGCTAGCCGAACCAAGAACCGTCGATTGGGCATCGCCGGGGAAGGTGCATCCGTTCGCCGAACTCTCGACAATCAATCCACCCAGAGTCAGGGGACCTTGGGTGCTTTTGTTAGAACCGGCACTCACTGCATACGCGCCCGCAACTCGCAGAACGCATCCTGGTGCAGAATACGCAGTTTGATGGCAGCAAAAACTATGCCAGAACACTGACCCATAACCAAAATAATTCGTATTACCGCCACCGTAATAATCAGTTCCTACGTTTGCTCCAGTAGCGATGTTGAAGCATTTTACCGCTGTTGAAGAGTTTCCAATATCTGCATTTTTAGCCATGTTGTATGACAATACAGAATTTGCATACGCCCACTTCTTGTAATTCTGCGTCGTATATTCGGAATCAAAATGGCAATTTCGTGCTTGCGCCACAGTAAGTGCAACACCACGATATATCGCAACAGCTTCGATTGTCATGCCAGACATCTTGGGGAAGCGATATGGCGTTACCGTTGCAAGCCCCGTCATACCGCCAAGCCCGACAGCATTCGGATACGTATCGCTGAAGGTTAGACCTGTTGCCGTTCCGCCGCTCCATGTCACACCATCGCTGCTTGTCCAGAACTGAAATGCGGATCCACTCTGATATACCATCAATAGATAGCCGGATGGTGCGACGATGTCTGCAAGTCCTCCGCCATATGTTCCGGTGTTGTTGTTCCACCTGCCAGAGAGTTTATTTCCGTTTGCCTCATACATCGAAACGCAATCATCAATTCCTGTTCTATTATTAGGGTTTGCGGCTTTTATTTGATAAGATGTCGCTGTTGCAAGCACAGCCGTCCCCTTGTCGGTTACATCAAGGCTAGAGTACTTGATCAATACA
>DFGM01000058.1:0-302 GCA_002371755.1 Verrucomicrobia bacterium UBA3750
GCCTCGGCAACATAGACCGCCCAGAGGCGGTGCCTGGCCACTGGCGGATAGGCGTCATGATGACGGGTTCGACGCCTAAAGCGAGTCCCGTCGGGAGTGCCAGGGGATATGGGCATCGACTCGTTCCGAAAAACATCGGACGCCCATGTTGCATCCCCTCTCGCACCCAAACACCGCCAGAACCAGCAGAAAGACAATCACTTTGACAAATTCGGAACGACTAAATGCCAAATCGGTAAAAGTAAATGCCCATCCCAAAGTAAATGCCCTTAAGCTATGGTCATTTACCTTGTCCTTTCACC
>DFGM01000058.1:458-7657 GCA_002371755.1 Verrucomicrobia bacterium UBA3750
GCGAGGGGTCTCGCACCCCTGCTAGTGCATCCGCATCGCGGACAGCCTTCGGCTGGGGGATATGCCCTACCACGGGACATGCCGACTCGGCACTAGGGGTATCCCGACCAATGCCCATTGGATGTGAGTTCAATGCCCATGGGTCTCCAATCCAATGCCCATTGAACCAGAATCCAATGCCCATTGGTTTTCCGTCCAATGCCCATTGGATTCCCAGGTGATGGGCATGGGGCTTGCCTTGCCTAGCCCGGCAATCAATGAGAGGTAAGGGAGGCCTTGGAGGGGGCTGCCCGTATCTTGTAAAAACGCACGGTTTCCCCTTCTTTTAGCGCAGGTATGGAACTGAGATGTACTCGACCGGACTCATCGCTCTGCACAATCGCCCCATCGCTTTCCACAAGCGACCACTCGCCGTCCAACTTGGTGGCCGTGACTATGCCGCACCAGAAATACGGCGCCACGGTGGCGGTAAGTTCGGGTGCGCCCCCTTCCTTTATGGCAAAACCGTCGCCCGCAGACGAAAAAGAGACTATGCTCTCGCGCTTGGATTCGTCGAGAGAGACCTCAAGCTTCCCATCCTGGACGGTAGCGGTGAAATAGGAGGATATGTCGCACACGTCCGCCGTCATCATCTTGCCGTCGGAATCGGCAGCATAGACGAAAACGTCCTTTCCTTCGCCGGATGTCGCGCCCGTGATTGTGCTCCCGGAAGCGAGGGAATACGACAACACGTTCCCGTTATCTACTATTCTGACGGATGCCGCCCCCACAGGAACGGTTATTCCTTCCACCGTATTGGTAATGTAGGCGGCATTTTCGGCATCCATGTAGCCCACAGGCGTGCCGGAGGCGGTTTCAAGAGGCTCATCGGTCTGTTCGCTCACGCCCGTCACGCAAATGGCACCATCGGATTCTACAAGTCTCCAGCCGGAAGGAAGGCGCGAGGCAAGGGCGAACTTGTCGATATTTGATGCAGCCGTATTCGACTCCACTATCCGTGCGCCGTTCGTGGGCGTGAAGCCGGGTGCGAAATCTACCGTGACATTGCCGTTGATTGTAAGGGTCGAAGGCTTGAAAGCCGATCCTTTATATAATATGGTAGAGCCATCCTGCAAAACCAGCTTTTTGACTGCCGCCGTATTCGCTATCTGCAAGTAGCCGTTCGTCCCCACCGTCACGGTTCCCGCCCAACTGCCGGAATCCGAAAAGATGACTTTGCCATAATCCTTTACTGTGAGCGGTCCCGTGGAGGTGTTCGCCCCGGAAAGCGTAAGCGAATGCACGCTTCCCGCGTTCCCGGTCACTATAAGCCCGGTTTTGCAGGTGTAGGTTTTCCCCTGTTTATTCTTATACGTCACCGCCTCAAACACGCCTGAAAAGACCGTATCCTCGGTCTGCCGTGTATCCAGGACGCCTGTATAGTTGCCGCCTGGCGTGGAAAATGTAATAGTGCCTGCGCCCGTAAAGTTGCGGACGGTGGGGGCGGGGATGCTCGCCGTAAAGTTCTGCGTTCCGCCATATTTAAAACCGTTCGGCACTTCTAGCTTGGGGCGACCATTGAGCTCTGACCTTGCTTCCAGCTGAATTGCGGCATTTGCCTGGTCAAGGCGCAAAGTGCCCGAAAAGTCAGATATAGCTTGGACTTTCTGTGACAATGCCGAAGGGGCGATTTCAAGAGTCCCCTCGCCTGTCACATGTATGGAATCATGGGTGGCAAGCCATCCGTCATTAGTCAGCACAAGAGCGCCTCCGGCGTTTATCGTGATGCCGGAATATGAGGAAGGAAACTCTTCGCGCACGACTCGTCCATCTACTTCAAGGATGTCGGCACTCGCCGCGCAACACGACAACGCAGAAAGAACCACCGCCGCAAACTTTGTGCGTTTCACCCGCTTCCCGTGCATACCATGCCTCAACCCGTCTCTCATAACATCGTCACGCAATATTACTCTATATTAAAGGACTGTAAAAAGGATGGTGGCGGCGGCCAGGAGACCGACAACTCCCCAGAAAATGGACTTCTTGATGATTTCGCGCCGCCGGCGTGCGCGCCGCTTCGCCTCGATTTCCGCATCTATCGCCGCATCCTCTTCCGGCGTATTGGGACGTGCCACAGGGCTTTTCGGCTGGATTTGCGCATATTCCGCGTTTTCTTCCGGGTCTGGACGCTGCCCGGTATGCTTCAAAATCTCTCCAACCAGGATTTCCGGCGAGGCGATTCTCTTTTCCTTCTGCTTGGCGCACATACGGAAGAGGAGGGCCGATACCCAGTTGGAAACGTCTGGCTGGATGCGCTTTATGTCGATTATCGGCGAATCGCTCACTACTTGGGCGATGATGGATTGCACGGTATCGCCCACAAAAGGCGTTCTGCCGCACAGCATCTCGAAAAGGACGATGCCGAGCGAATAGACGTCTGCACGGGCATCCACGCTGGATGCGTCGAGTGCCTGTTCCGGCGCCATGTAGTTTGGCGTGCCGAATGTCGCGCCGGTGCTTGTGTGCAACGTATCGTCAAGGCAGACCTTGGCGATGCCCAGGTCTACGAGTTTCGCCCGCCCATCCGACGTGAACATGATGTTCTCCGGCTTGATATCGCGATGCACCACGCCAAAACGCGCACCGGCTGCGAGAGCCGAAGCGATCTGCCGGACGATTTCCACTGCTTCGGCCTCGGGAATGGGGCCGTCAAGACCAATCCTGTCGCGCAACGTGCCGCCCGGCATGTAGTCCATGACGAGAAAATAGCAGTTACGCACGCTGTCGAAGCCGGCGTCATGCACCCTGACGAGGTTGGGATGCTGGATTCGGGAGGCGATTTTCGCCTCGCGGATAAACCGCTTGACAGGTTCGTCGCCGGCGGTGGTATCCGGCACGCTCATCAGCTTGAGTGCGAGCAGCGAATCGAGCATTTCATGGCGGACTAGATACACCATGCCGGCCCCGCCGCGGCCAAGGAGTTTTTTCACTTCATAGCCGCGAAAGTGCTCCCCGGGGGAAAGGACCGCCTCTTCAACATGGTCGGAAAAGAACTCGCTGCCGCTCGCACTCATCCTCACCTCACTTTCCGGCCGCTTTGCGCAGCTCGCGGTACATCGTTATGAGCGACGAGCGCTCTTCTTCGTTCGCCTGGACGTCGCGGTGGACGGATTTGCCCTTTGCGATATTCTTGTAGGCGAGGTCGATAATGTTGTCGAGGTTGGCCTTTCGTTCGTCGAAGGACTTCTGGATTTTCTCCATGTCCTGCTCAGTGACCGAATAGCCGGCCTTCATTGCGGCATGGAACTTCTTGACGCATTCGCCGTAGTCTTCGAACTCGAAGAACTCGTTGGCCTCGTTGGCAAAGGCGAGTCCCCTGCCTGCGGCTTCTTTCTGCTTGCGCAGAGCCTCCTGGCGCTCGCGTTCGGCCTTTTCCGCGGCCTTGCGCGCGGCCTCTGCCGCGGCGGCCTTGCGCTCGCGCTCGAGTCTTTCGGCTTCTTCCCGGAGGCGCTTTTCTTCGGCGATGCGCGCTTCCTCGGCCGCCTTGCGGCGTGCTTCCTCGATGGCTTTCTGGCGCGCTTCCTCGGCCGCCTTGCGGATTTCCTCGTCCTGCGCCTGCTGTTCGGCGAGACGCTTGGCCTCGGCCTCCTTCAGCTGGCGCTGGCGTTCCTCTTCGCGCTTGCGGGCCTCAGCCTGCTCGGCTTCGTACTTCTTGCGCGCCTCCTCGGCTTCCTTGGCGGCCTTCTCAGCCTTTTCAGCCTCCTCGGCACGCTTCTTCGCCTCTTCCTCGGCACGCTTTCTCGCCTCCTCCTGGGCGGCAAGAAGCTTCTGCATCTCGGCCAGCTTGCGCTCGAACTCCTCGCGCTCCTTCTTGAGCCTGGCCTCTTCGGCAGCCTTGCGCTCGGCCTCGAGCCTCTGGGCTTCTTCAGCCGCTTTGCGCAGGCGCACCTCTTCGGCCTTGCGCGCGGCCTCTTGACGCTTCGCGTTTTCCTCGGCTATCCTCTGCCTTTCGGCATCGTCCCTGGCGCTTGCCAAAGCGTCGGCCGCCGCTTTTTCACGCGCGAGCCGTTCCGCTTCCAGTCTCTGACGCTCCTTTTCGGCCGCCTCGGCGGCCTTGCGCTGGCGTTCCGCCTCGGCCTTTTCGCGCGCTGCGGCTTCAGCCTTCGCCTTCGCCTGCGCTTCGGCGAACTCTCGCTGCTTCTGCTCGAGCTCGCGCATCTGGCGTTCGCGCTCTTCCGCCTCCTTCCGGAGCTCCTCTTCCTTGGCTTTGCGTTCGGCCTCGAGCCGCGCCTCCTCGGCCTTGCGCCGCGCGGCCGCCTCCTCCATCGCCTTGCGCTCCGCTTCAAGCTTCGCCTTCTGCTCCTCGAGCTGGCGGCTCATCTCGTCGCGCAAACGCATCGCCTCGGCATCGCGTGCAAGAATCTCCTTCTTCTGCTCCTCGCCGCGCTTGTCGAGATACTCCTTCACAAATGGCGCGCCAAAATAGACCCCGACCCCGCATGCGACTGCCACGACTAGGAATATCGCGGCCCTCCTCATGAACTTCTTCATGGCCACGGCGCGCCTTTCGCGCCGTATCGCCTTCAGGTCTACCCCAATCCATTCCGTTGGGCTCGTCTCCGGCCCGTTCGACTCGGTGAAGTCGATGGTGTGGTATTTCGCACGGATGTCGTGGAGCCGCGCCGCCACCTCGCCGGCATCCTTGAGACGCTTTGCCGGATCGAGGTTCGTCATCTGGACGAGCAGCTGCATCAAATCCGGCATCGCAGTGAGCGGCTGGTAATCGAACTTCGGGCCCTCCTTGGCCTTTGCTCGATTGAAGAACGCCGCATATGCCGCCGTACCGGTGGGCAGGCGCGGATACGCCATCTTGCCGCTCAACGCCTCGTAAAGGCAAAGACCCAGAGCGTAGATATCCATGCCGCCGTCGCCGCGACTGTCGGAGATGACCACTTCCGGCGGCATGTAGTCGAGAGTCCCCGGCACCATGCCGTGCGTGGCGGTGCCGTTCACGTCGCGCGCGATGCCAAGGTCCATGATCGCCGCAAGATGCGGCTTGCCCTGCGGATAGTAAAGGTTGGAAGGCTTTATATCACGGTGGAAGATGCCTTCATCGTGCATCACCTTCAGGCCGAGCGCATAGCGTTCAAACGCCCTCAACGCGTCGCTGAACGGCAACGGCTGACCGTGCGCCGCCTTTATCGCGTCCCGCAATGAGCTGCCGGGCATGCCGTCCAGAAACGCCATCACGAGGAAGGCTTCCTTGCTGCCGCGCCCTTCCATCACAAAGAAGTCCACGAACTGCACGAAGCACGGGTCGCGCAGCTTCTTCATTATCTTCGCCTCGCGGTAAAACCTGTCGGCGTAATCGGCTTTGAGAAGATGCTTCACGGCGACAAGCGCGCCCGTCTGGCGATAGCGCGCCTTGAAGACCTCGCCGAATCCGCCCTTGCCGATGAACTGGAGCATCCGGTAGGAGCTCTCGCCGTTCACGAGATCGCGGAAGCGTATGTCCTTGAGCGCCATGCGGAACTCTTCGAACGTCTTGTAGCGATCTTCCCGCCTGGGCGCAAGAGCCTTCAGCAGAACCCCGTCGGCCTTGGAAAGAAGACGCTTCACGCGCGAACTCACATGTATGGGGCTTTCGGCGGCAGGATCGGAAAGGGTCTGGGACCAGCGCGAAAGGAACGCGAAGTTGGCCTGCTTGTCGCCGCCTTCTAGCCTCTGGTACGGGGTCTTGCCGGTAAGCGCCTCGTGCAGCACCACGCCCATCGAAAAGACGTCGCTTTGCGTGTCGCCGTGAAACTCCGCATTCGTGAAGTCGGGCGCCATGTAGTCGAAAGACCCGCGTATGTTGCCGTCGGCGGTCGTCACAGTGCCGCCTTCCTGCTTCGCGATTTCAAAGTCGATGAGCTTGACTCCCGTCACCTTGCCTTCGTCATCGAGACATACGAAGATGTTGCCGGGCTTTATGTCGCGGTGCACAAGTCCGCAGCTCGCCGTGTACGCGAGACCTGCCAGCGCCTTGTTGACGATTTCGAGCGCTTCGTCGGCGTCGAGTCCGCATGGGAACCTCAGAAGCCTCTCCTTCATCGTCTCGCCCTGGAGGAACTCCTGCACCACCACATGGACATCGTTGAACATCCCCTGTTCGGAGAAGCACCCGTAGTACTTCACCACGTTGGGATGGTCAAGCTTGGCAAGCTCCTTCGTGCGCTTTTCGAGCCTGCGCCACTTTTCCTGTCCCTCGTCCTGCACGACGGCCATCACCTTCATGGCCACAACCGTTCCGACAGGGGCTACGCCGTGCAGATCCTCCACGCACTCGGCTTTGTATACCGTGCCCTGACTGCCGGAACCCGCCTGGATTTCCTGCAGTACCTTGAAGCCGCCAATTATCTTGTTCTTCTGATCGGACATGTCTCTAGCTCGCAAAGGTGTTTATTTGAAATACTCCGAAACGGCTATCAAGAAGGCCGCCGCTTTCGCAGGCGCGTCATCACCGTCAGGCTTGGCGCCGGAGAGGCTTTCGGCCACCGAACGCAAGGAGCCCGCCTTCCTGAGCGTCGCCTTGGCCTTCGCCTTTGCGTCTTCCTGCGCAAACGCGTTCCCGAGCACCTCGTCTGCTTCTGCCGTCTCAAGTTCCAGATATTCAGAAAGAGCCTTCGCTATGGACTGCAAGCCACGCACGAAGTCGGCTGCCGCCTGTCTGCGCTCGGCCAGCGGCTTCGAGGCGTCGCGGAATCGCTTGTGCTTGTCGAAGAGTCCGTTGGGGAGACTTTGGGGAATGCGCTTGAGGACCTCGCGGCTGAATCCGTTGAAGCGTTCTTCACAGACCACGGCAAGTGCCGTGAGAGCCTCCTCCTCGCGCACGTCTCTCGCTTTCGCCGCTTCCTTTTCCGCTTCAGCTTTCGCTTTAGCCGCCGCAGCTTTCGCATCAGCCTTGGCCTTCGCGGCCGCAGCAGCTTCCGCCTCGGCCTTGGCTTTCGCGACCGCCTCCGCTTTCTCCTTGGCTATGCGCTCGGTCTCCGCTTTAGCTTTCGCTGCCGCAGCATCTGCTTCGGCCTTGGCTGCCGCTATCCTCTTCGCTTCCGCCTCCGCCTGTTCCTTCGCCTTGGCCTGCTCATCGAGAAGTCTCTGCATCTCGGCCAACTTGCGCTCATGCTCCTCCTTTTCTTTCTGGCGGGCAATCCGCTCCGCTTCGGCTTTTTTCTCGGCTT
>DFGM01000058.1:7722-7848 GCA_002371755.1 Verrucomicrobia bacterium UBA3750
CCGCCTTCTCGCGCGCCACGCGCTCCGCCTCCGCTTTCGCCGCCGCAGCCTTCTCCTCGGCTTCCTTGGCTATCCGCTCCGCTTCCGCTTTCGCCGCACGTTCCGCTTCGGCTTTTTTCTCGGCTT
>DFGM01000058.1:7911-11355 GCA_002371755.1 Verrucomicrobia bacterium UBA3750
CCGCCTTCTCGCGCGCCACGCGCTCTGCTTCCGCTTTCGCCGCCGCAGCCTTCTCCTCGGCTTCCTTGGCTATCCGCTCCGCCTCCGCTTTCGCTTTTGCATCCTCAACTTCCTGGTTGGCTGCATTCTGTTGCATCGCCTGCATGCGCTCGTATTGTTTCCTAAGTTCCTCCTGCTTGCGTGCAAACTCCTCGGCCTTGCGCTGCGCCTCCTCGGCTGCCGCTTTGGCTTCCGCCTGCTTTTTCTGCCGCTCGGCCTCTTCCTGCCGCTTCTCTTCTTCCATCTTCTTGCGCGCTTCCTCCAGATGCGCCTTCTCTTCCTGAAGCTTCTTGTTGGCCTCGGATTCAATTCTGCGCCGCTCTTCCTCCGCCGCTTTCTTCGCCGCTTTGTCGTTGGACGCAACCACATGCCAGGCATAAAACGCGCCGCCCAGAACGATGAGACCCAAAACCGTCCAGAGGCACGCTATTGCCCGGATGCGCGCCTTGCGCTCGCTTTCAAGCGCCTCGCGTTTCATCTCTTGCACCGTCACCGTGGTGCCGGTACCGCCGGATACCGTATCACCTATCGGCGCGAGCGTACTCGGATCGGAAGGTGCACCCATTTCGAAAGAGGCGGCCGATTCGTTGAGTGTATCTCCCGTCACCCGCGTCCCCTGGGTTTCCACATCGGTGGAAACTTCCGTCGAGCGCTCCTTCATCTCCTTGGGCATCGCCACAGCCGGGATGGGAGGAGGAAGTTCGCCCACGTCGATTACGACCACCGTCACATTGTCTATGCCGCCTGCCGCATTCGCCTCCGCAATCAGCGCCTTGGCCGCTTCTTCGGGCGTCGCGGCGGCGCGTGACGTTGCGAGAATCTTCTTGTCGGGCACCATGCGGCTCAGACCGTCGCTGCAGATTATGAACCTGTCGCCGCTCTTCACCTGCACTGCGGTCCGCTCGATATCCACGCTCGGATGTATGCCTACGGCTCTTAGAATCATTCCGCGGAACATCGGGTTGATTTCGCCCTCGTCCTTGGCCCCGATGAGCTCGGCGGCGGAATGGTCTTTCGTGATCTGCTGGATGGAGCGCGAACGGATGCGGTAGAGACGGCTGTCGCCCGCGTGCAGCGCTATCGCCTCGGCCGGCTTCGACGGGTCGAAGCTTATCCCGACGAACGTCGAGCCGCACCCCTTGAGATGCTTCTCCTGGGTGCGTGCGCAAATCCATGCGGAAGCGGAGTTCACGGCGTCGCAAAGTCCGTCGAGATAGTCGCTCGCGGCATACACCACGCCGGGCGGAGGCATGTGCATCATGGTGAACTTTTCCACGGCTCCCACGGTTGCCGCCGAAGCGACCTCGCCGTCGTCGCCGCCACCCATGCCGTCGGCAACGCAGAAGACACCCGCCTCGGGGAATACCCCGAAGGAGTCTTCGTTGTTGCCGCGCTTCCTGCCTATGTCGGATAGCCCGACGCTCTTAAGATGCGAGAATAGTCCCATGTTTCACCTCGTGTGGTTTTTCTTGCGTTCGCCGCCGTGTCCGCCTTTTTCGCCTCAATCCGCTTTCGCCCCGTCTGCCGCGCTGCCGGCGTTGCCGGCCGCACCTTCTTCGGCCTCTTCCTGGTTCTGGCCGAACCAGTACGAAGTCGTCGGGCTCAAGCCGTTTGCGGATGCCTGCTGGTCGACTTCAGCCGGGAATTCGCTCGAAAGCGTCATGAGCGGAATCTCATCGAAGATGAAGTCGATGGCGCCCACGGCAAGGGGATTCGCCACGCCCAGCTGATCGTGCAGGAAGGTCGGATTGCCGAAGATGCCCTGCTCGCTCTTTAGTTCGGGCGTCTGGACAGGGAAGGCTTCGATTGCTCCGAACATGTTCATCGCCATCAGGTCGCCGCCCGCCACACGACCGTCGATGAAGACGATTGCGCCGTTGGGCTGGTTCGCCACTTTCGGCTTGGAGTTCGCGCCCTCGCCCGTGGTCGAGAACATCGCAATGATTCTGTCGGACGCCTTGCCGAACTTGTTCACCGCGAGCGAGCCGGCGAGGTTGATCGGTATCGCGCCGCTTTCATAGTTGCCGGCAGCCACCGTGAGATCGCCTGCCGCCTTGATTATGCTGTCCTCGCGCTTCGAGTCGCCCCACTTCCCATCATCGCCGGAAGGCCTGACCTGACCCTTCGTGTAGAGCGAAACGTTGTAGCCGTCGATTCCGCCCGTGCCCACGACAAGATCCTGGCTGCTTTCATCGCCTGCGGCGGCAAGCGCAATGGCGCTCCCCTCGGAATCACTTGCCTTGGCATTCACTGCGGTATTGCCGGAGACGACCACATAGTTGGCGCCAGTCTCTGTGATTTCTCCGATGGAGCCGCCGGCCGTTAGGTTTGCCGCGCCCGTCGATATGGCGGCGTGGAGCTCGTTCTCCTCGGATACGATGCCGTCCGAAACTTCCGTCTCCGTTCCGGCCTGCGTGATGTTGCCGCTCGCGGTGACATTGGCCGTGCCGCCGTTCACAGAGGCTGCGCTTCCGAAATCGACATTGCCGCCTTTTGCGTTCAGCGTCGCCGTCCCGTCCGCATGCACCGATCCGTTCACGGCAACGCGGCCGTCCGCTTCAAGCGACGCATTGCTGCCGCTCACCGAACCGTTCACCGTGATGTCGCCTTCGGCTTCGACCGTTGCGTCCCCGTCGGCCGCGAGCGTCGTTGCCACGGTTACGCTGCCGCCGTCTGTCGCTTTGAGCGTAGCCGTCGTAGCCGCCCTCACGCCGTCGATTTGCGTATCGGGATTCGTCTGGTCGATTATCGTGACTTCCTCCGTGCCCGGCGTCGCGCCAGGCCCCTTCACTTCAGTGACGGTCAGGTCTGCGCCGGAAAGCGTTGCCGACTCCACTGTGATGTCGCCCTTCGCCGTCACCTCGACCTTGCCGCCGGTCGATACATACGACGCCTTCACAGGACCATCGAAGTCGAACACAATGTCGCCCGCGGACCTCGCAGACATCTTGTCCGCGCTCACTTGCGAGAATGTCACGCCTCCTTCGTCTTCCGTCCAAAGCGTGCCGGTCTCCGTCGCGCCGGTCACTCCAATCTTGCCACCGGACTTGACTGCCATCACCCCGCCATCGCCGGAGGCGGCCGTCACCGTCTGGGGGCCTGCGAGCGTCACGTCGCCGCCTGCCACGATATAGAGGTCTCCGCCCGCCGCTTCAAGTGCACCGCTGGATGAAGTCTTCACCTCGTCGCCTGCATTGAGCGTCACATTCTTCCCGCTCACGCCACCGGCAATCGTCACATCGCCTGTCGTTGCTTCAAGGCGAATGTCGCCCGTCGTCGCCGAAACCGCCGTCGCCCCGGAGTTATCTACCGTGAGGTCCTTCGCCGCCACGATGCGTATGTCACCACCCGTCGCAGTGATAGTATCGAGCTCGATGTCATTCGCATCCTTGAGCGTCACGCCTA
>DFGM01000043.1:0-1844 GCA_002371755.1 Verrucomicrobia bacterium UBA3750
GGGGAAGTAGCTCAGTTGGTAGAGCATCACGTTCGCAACGTGGGGGTCGGGAGTTCGAATCTCCTCTTCTCCACCAATGGCGGGAAACTCATGGCAAGTTCAATCCCGGAAACGGGATTTTTTTCATTTAGCCCCCGCTCACGGCTACATCGTGTGCGACTTGATTGCGATAAGTATCCTGCACATATCATAGAGAAACCTGCTTATAGGCGAGTCTGGCTGCAGCGCTGCCGCACATTCCGCCTCCGCCTCGGCATGCGCCTGGCGACCGGCGCACGGGCACTTGCCCGGCTGGCGGCCACCCGCGCACTGTTAGTGTAGACTAACTGTGCGCGTTTATGGTATAATATGAGTGAACTTGTATCCATAAGGACTAAAAGCAATGAGCACAGAACTCCAGACGATGACGCCCGAGCTGCGCGCTTTCGTGGAAGAATGGAAGTCAAAGCCCGGCAATCTTATCATGGTGCTGCACCGCGTGCAGCAGACGTACGGGTATATTCCGCGCGAGATAGCCATCGAGACCTCGAAAATCCTTGAAGTGCCTCTCGCCAAGATTTACGGCGTTGTCACTTTCTACAACTTCTTCCGCCTGCAGAAGTCTGGCAAGTACAATATCCAGGTCTGCCTTGGAACGGCGTGCTATCTGCGCGGCGGCGACGATATCATCAAGGAGTTCGAGCGCCAGCTCAAGGTTGGTCTCAACGCCACGACCGAGGACGGCATGTTCTCGGTGGAAGCGGTGCGCTGCCTCGGCTGCTGCGGTCTTGCGCCGGTAGCCGTCGTGAACGGCGAAGTGCACGGCAAGCTCGAGACGAAAGACGTCGAGCGCATCATCAAACTTTATCGCGACCGCGGCTGAAAGACGGTCGAACCAACTCTTAAATAAGGAATAAGAAAATGGCAAAGCTTACTCTTGAAGATTTGCGCAAGATGCGCGGCGAAAAGCAGAAGGCGATGGAGATGCGCGATGCATCCAACAAGGACGTGCAGGTTATCGTGGGCATGGGTACGTGCGGCATAGCCGCCGGCGCCAAGGATACGTTCACCGCTCTCGTGAACGCCATCAGCGACAAGGGCCTCACAAACGTGCTCATCCGCCAGACGGGATGCATGGGCCTTTGCCACTCCGAGCCCACCGTCGAGGTGGTTGCGCCCGGAATGCCTGCCGTCATATACGGCCATGTGGACGCCGCGACGGCGAAGGATATCATTGAAAAGCACATCATCGGCCACGAGCTCATCAACGACAAGATACTCGACCGCCCCTCCATCGACATCATCAAGAACGGTTAACGCCAAAAGGAGCAACATCATGGCATACGAATCATACGTACTCGTTTGCGGCGGCACGGCGTGCTGCTCCGGCGGCGGCGATGCCGTCGTCGAAGAGTTCAAGAAGGAACTCGAGACGCAGGGTCTTTCCGACAAGGTCCAGGTGGTCGTCACCGGCTGCCTCGGCTTCTGCGAACAAGGCCCAATCGTCAAGATTCTCCCGCAAGGCACGTTCTACGTGCAGGTGCATGCTAAGGATGTGAAGGAAATCGTCGCGGAGCACCTCGTGAAGGGCCGCGTCGTGCAGCGCCTTTGCTACGACCCCGAGCAGGCCAAGAAGCTTGTTGCGGAGGCGAACATCCCCTTCTACCAGAAGCAGTACCGCATCGTTCTCAGGAACTGCGGCGTCATTGACCCGGAGAAGATTGAGGACTATATCGCCCGCGACGGCTACAAGGCCATCGAGAAGGTGCTCTTCGAGATGACGCCCGAGCAGGTGGTCGAAGAGATTCTCAAGTCCGGTCTGAGGGGCCGCGGCGGCGCAGGCTTCCCCACCGGCATGAAGTGGA
>DFGM01000043.1:1905-2079 GCA_002371755.1 Verrucomicrobia bacterium UBA3750
AGTGGAAGTTCGCCCAGCAGCAGCCCAAGGGACAGAAGTACATGGTCTGCAACGCCGATGAAGGCGACCCCGGCGCGTACATGGACCGCTCCACGCTCGAAGGCGACCCCCACTCCATCCTCGAAGCCATGACTATCGCAGGCTACGCCATCGGCGCCTCGAAGGGCTTCATCT
>DFGM01000043.1:2132-2747 GCA_002371755.1 Verrucomicrobia bacterium UBA3750
AAGGGCTTCATCTACATCCGTGCCGAATACCCGCTCGCCATCCATCGCCTTGAAGTGGCGATTGCCCAGGCACGCGAACTCGGGCTTCTCGGCAACGACATTCTCGGTTCGGGCTTCGACTTCGATATCGAGCTGCGCTTCGGCGCGGGCGCGTTCGTCTGCGGCGAAGAGACTGCGCTTCTCCAGTCCATCGAAGGCAACCGCGGCATGCCCAAGCCCCGTCCTCCGTTCCCTGCGGTCAAGGGTCTCTGGGGGCGCCCGACGGTCATCAACAATGTCGAGACCCTCGCCAACATCCCCGTCATCATCAACAAGGGCGCGGATTGGTTCAACAAAATCGGCACCGCGACCACGAAGGGCACCAAGGTCTTCGCGCTCACGGGCAAGGTGAACAACTCCGGTCTCATCGAAGTCCCCATGGGCACGACGCTCCGCGAAATCATCTTCGATATCGGCGGCGGCATCCGCGGCGGCCACCAGTTCAAGGCGGCCCAGACGGGCGGGCCTTCCGGCGGCATCATCCCGCCGCAGTTCCTCGATACGCCCATCGACTACGAGTCCCTGGCAAAGATCGGCTCCATCATGGGTTCCGGCGGCCTCATCGTCATGGACGAG
>DFGM01000043.1:2799-4622 GCA_002371755.1 Verrucomicrobia bacterium UBA3750
TCGTCATGGACGAGACGGACTGCGTTGTGGATATCGCCAAGTTCTATCTCGACTTCACGGTGGACGAGAGCTGCGGCAAGTGCGCTCCGTGCCGTATCGGCGGCAGGAAGCTGCTCAACTACCTCAACAAGATTACCGACGGCCGCGGCACGCTTGACGACATCAAGCAGCTCGAAGCCATCTCCGACGCCATGTGCAAGGCTTCCTTGTGCGGTCTCGGCCAGACTGCCTCGAACCCGGTGAAGTCCACTCTCAGGTACTTCATGGACGAGTATCTCGAGCACATCAACGACAAGAAGTGCCGCGCAGGCAAGTGCTCCAAGCTCATCCAGTACAAGATTAACCCCGCGAAGTGCAAGGGCTGCACGCTCTGCGCCCGCAAGTGCCCGGCGAACGCCATCGCAGGCGCCGTGAAGCAGCCTCACACAATAGACCAGGCCAAGTGCATCAAGTGCGGCCAGTGCGAGATGAACTGCAAGTTCGGTGCAATCAGCCACGGCTAAGGGAAAGGAAACATCTACCATGGAACAGGAAATGATTACGCTTGAAATCAACGGCAAGACCGTGGAAGTGCCCAAGGGCACCAGCATCCTGAACGCAGCCAAGGCCGCTCACATCAAAATTCCGACCTTGTGCTACCATCCCGACCTCAAGGCGGGCGCCAGCTGCGGCATATGCGTGGTGAGGCAGCTCGTCCCGAGCCGCACCGAACCCGGCAAGTTCGTGCCGAGCCCCAAGCTGCTCAGGGCTTGCTGCACCGAGGCGACTAACGGCATGAAGATTCTCACCCACGACCCGGATATCGTTCAGGTGAGAAAGACCGTCTTGGAGCTCATCCTCGCCAACCACCCGCAGGACTGCCTCCAGTGCCCGCGCTCCGGCTCGTGCGAACTTCAGAATATCGCGGCCGACTTCGGCCTCAGAGACATACCCTTCCCGCGCGAAGTGCTCCATCGCGAGCTCGACACCTCCACGCCTTCCATCGTGCTGAACTCCGACAAGTGCATCAAGTGCGGGCGCTGCGCCGAAGTCTGCCAGCAGATGCAGAATGTATGGGCCTTGGAGTTCATCGGCCGCGGCGAGAAGACCGTCATGGCGCCTGCCGCCGGCGTAAAGCTCGCGGAATCGCCCTGCATCAAGTGCGGCCAGTGCTCTGCACACTGCCCCGTGGGCGCAATCTACGAGAACGACGAGACTGCGAAAGTCTGGGCTGCGCTCCGCGACCCGGCGAAGGTCTGCCTCGTCCAGATCGCCCCCGCAGTGCGCGTCGCGCTCGGCGAAGCGTTCGGCATGAAGCCCGGCGCGCTCACGACGGGCAAAATCTACGCAGCTCTCAGGATGCTCGGCTTCGACAAGGTGTTCGACACGAACTTCTCCGCCGATGTCACCATCATGGAAGAGGGCACGGAGTTCATCAAGCGCTTCACCGAAGGCGGCAACCTTCCCCTTCTTACGTCCTGCTGCCCGGCTTGGACGGACTGGATGGAAAAGTACGCCCCCGACTTCACCGAGAACTTCTCCACGGCCAAGTCGCCCCAGCAGATGCTCTCCGCGCTCGCCAAGTCCTACTGGCCCGAGATGAACAAGGTGGATCCTTCCTCCGTGCACGTGACTTCGATCATGCCCTGCACGGCGAAGAAGCACGAAATCATCCGTGACGAGCACATGAACTCGACTGGCTTCCAGGATACCGATGTCGTATTGACGACGCGCGAACTCGCCCGCATGATCAAGCAGGCGGGCATCGACTTCAACGACCTCCCGGAAGAAGAAGCCGACAAGCTCCTTGGCTCCTACACCGGCGCCGGCACGATCTTCGGCGT
>DFGM01000043.1:4669-4941 GCA_002371755.1 Verrucomicrobia bacterium UBA3750
CACCGGCGGCGTGATGGAAGCCGCTCTTCGCACTGCCTACTGCCTCATCACCGGCGAGGCCCAGCCGCCCAGCATCGAATTCAAGGAGGTGCGCGGCATGGATGGCGTGAAGAAGGCCACCATCGACATAAAGGGCACCAAGGTGAACATCGCCGTCGCCCACCAGATGGGCAATGTCGAGAAGGTGCTCAACGAAATCCGCGAAGACCGCAAGAACGGCGTCAAGCCCCGCTACGACTTCATCGAAGTGATGGCGTGCCGCGGCGGCTGCA
>DFGM01000043.1:5004-6437 GCA_002371755.1 Verrucomicrobia bacterium UBA3750
TCGGCGGCGGCGGCCAGCCCTGCCTAGCTACGGATGAAGTCCGTGCACAGCGCACCGCCGGCATCTACTCCGACGACGAAAAGAGCACCTTCAGGATGTCCCACCTCAACCCCGAGGTGCAGGCACTCTACAGGGACTATCTTGACGGCAAGACCGGGGCTCAAGGCGGCGAGAAGGCGCATCACCTTCTCCACACGGCCTACAAGAAACTGGACGTGTACAAGTTCGACAAGTAATGTGCCGCGGCACGATTATGAACCTCAACACCCCCGCAAGCCCTTTGCGGGGGTTTCAACATAAAATAAGATGAAGAAACTACTCAGCGCGAACGAAGCGGTGGCCCATGCGGCGGCTCAGGCCGGATGCATTGTGGCGAGCGCCTATCCAGGCACGCCATCCACGGAAATCCTGGAGAATATCGCAAAGTTCAAGGATACGGTGAAGTGCGAATGGGCCGTGAACGAAAAGGTGGCCATGGAGACGGCAATCGGCGCTTCGATGGCAGGAGCGCGTTCACTCACGGCGATGAAGCATGTCGGCCTCAATGTGGCCATGGATCCGCTCATGACATTCACCTATGTGGGCGCCACCGGCGGCATGGTGATTATTTCGGCCGACGATCCGGGCATGCATTCCTCCCAGAACGAGCAGGACAACCGCAACCTCGCCAAATTCGCCCGCGCACCGCTCTTC
Organism: Verrucomicrobia bacterium UBA3750; assembly: GCA_002371755.1. GTDB lineage: Bacteria > Verrucomicrobiota > Kiritimatiellia > RFP12 > UBA1067 > UBA1067. The sequence continues at coordinate 5,698 of DFGM01000043.1, forward strand.
GAGCCTTCCGATTCACAAGAGGCATACGACTTCACGCTCGCCGCTTTCGAGATTTCGGAGAAGTTCCGCGTACCGGCGATAGTGCGCCTCACAACTCGCACCAGCCACTCCTCCACACTCGTGGATCTCGGAGACTTCAACCCTAAGCCGCGCGAACTCATCCCCTACAAGAAGGACATACAGCGCCACATACCGGTGCCGATGTTTGCCCGCGGCCAGAGGCTTGCGGCCCAGAAGCGCACCGCACTCATGGAGCAGGATGCGTGCGTCTCCTCCATGAACAAGATCTTCGACGGCAAGGGTGCCGGGTTCGGTATCGTTACAAGTGCCGTCGCGTACCAGTATGTGCGCGAAATATTCGGCGACTTCCCCATCCTCAAACTCGGCTGGACGAATCCCCTTCCACGCGCACTCATCCACGACTTCGCGGCCAAAGTCGGGCGCATTCTCGTAATCGAAGAGCTCGACCCCTTCCTGGAAGAGCAAATCCGCGCCATGGGACTCAAGGTGGTCGAGCACGAGACGGAGCTCAATATGCTCGAACTCAACGCCGACCGCGTCCAGAATCTCAGGCACGAACTCATTGGCGACGTGCCGGAAGCAAAAACGCCCGCGGCTGCCGAGCTCCCGACGCGTCCACCGGTCCTTTGCGCCGGTTGCGGTCATAGGGGCGTGTTCCACGTCCTTTCCAAGCTTGGCGCCACGGTGACGGGCGATATCGGCTGCTACACCCTCGGTGC
>DFGM01000136.1 GCA_002371755.1 Verrucomicrobia bacterium UBA3750
ACTGGGAATTCAAGCATCTTGGCGCGGGACAGTACCGTATCGTCACGAAAGAGGGAGGCGGCGTTCTCAACAGGATATTCTTCGGAAGCGACAAGGTGAACGTCGTGTGGTATGGCTGGGACAGTCCATCGCGCGACCAGCGTTGGCTGTTGCGCCCTGGGAGCGAGAAGGGATTCTTCCGCATCGCACCCGTCGCAACCGGCTATGACGTGAAGCCTGAGAAGCCTGAGTCAGGCGCAAAGCTCCAGCAGGGCAATGTCCCGTTCGCGGGCGAAGGCGAACGCCAGTGGAAGGTAGAGAAACCATGAACATAAGAACAGTGCATATCGTTGCATCAGCTGCGGCGTTGCTGTCGTCGCAAGCATGCGCAATAACAGTAGAGGTCGCGCCGGGCGAGCCTGAGTGCGTCCGCCGTGCCGCCGCAGGTCTCAGGGTAGATCTGGACCGTGCGTGTCCCGGCCACGGAGCGGATACGCGCCGGATCGTCGCGCGAACCGTTCCCGACGGACGCTGGGAGGCGAGCGTGCGCACCTATTCCAATGGTGTCTGGACGGTTACGGGCAGTGACGCGCGCGGCACGGTCTTCGGGCTCTATGCGATTTCGGAAGAGCTCGGCGTCAATGCTTTCCACTGGCTTGATGACGTGCCCGTCGAACCGCGAGAGTTCGCGCTTCCTGAAGAATGTTTTGAAATCGCCCCTCCAGGTGTTAAATACCGCGGGCTTTTCATAAACGACGAAGACTGGGGTCTTATGCCGTGGGCGAAGGAGAATTTCGAGGCCGACGGTTCAAAGTCCATTGGCGCGAAGACATATGAAAAGCTTTTCGAGGCGATGCTGCGTCTGCGCCTCAATCTGCTTTGGCCGGCCATGCACCCCGGCGGATACAGTTCGTCGCACGCGATGAGAACATGGCACTCGCCGCCGACATGGGTATTGTCATCGGCACTTCCCACTGCGAACCAATGTTGCGAAACAACGTGTATTGGGACAGGGGAGCGAAAGGAGAGTGGAACTATGCGACCAACAAGGCAAACATCGATGAATATTGGCGATGGGCGGCGGAGCATTACGGCGGTTGCGAGGCACAGTGGACGCTAGGCATCCGCGGCACCCACGACGAGCCCATGAAGGGCGCGGGAGACGCTTCGTCCAAGGTGGCTCTTATGGAGTCCGTGTTCGCCGTCCAGACGAACATGCTCGCAAAATATGTCGCGCCGCGCCATGACGCGCCGCCTTCGACGATATTCATACCTTACAAGGAAGTGTTGCCGATTTATGACAGCGGCTTGAACGTTCCTGACAGCACGTCAATCGTGTGGGTGGACGACAATTTCGGCTATGTCCGTCGGCTGGGCGGACCTTGCGCCGCGTCGCATCCGGGCGGCATCTACTGGCACGTTTCGTATTTCGGCGGACCGCACTCCTACACTCATGTTTGCACGACCGCGCCTGGATTCATCTGGTATGAGCTGGCAGCGAAGTGCGCGGCGAACAATGCGCGAGAGGTCTGGGTCATGAATGTCGGCGACTTCAAGCCCGCGGACATCGCTATAGACGCATATGCGCGGTTTGCGTGGGCGCCGGAGGCGTGGGGCGCCGACGCGCAGACGCGCTTCCTTGAAGGATGGGCGCGACGTTTTCTCGGCGCGTCGCAGGTGTCGCTCGCGCAACGTGTCGCCGCGCATCTGTCCGAATACTACCGGCTGGGCACAATCCGCAAGCCCGAGCTGATGTGCCGGCAGTGGATTGCGAAGCTGACGGATGCGGAGAAGGCGGCGCTTGCTGCGGACTATGCGGCGCTTGCGCGCGAAGACGCCGCGATAGAGGCGCTTCTTGCGCCGGGCTGGCGCGATTCATGGTATGAGGCGGTCGGCTACCAGGCGAGGTTCATGTCGGAGGCGGGCCTTGCTTTCATGGGCAGCGACGCACTTGAAGAAAGTGCGCGCGAACGTCTGAGGCCGCGTCTCGCAGCGTTGACGGCGCGATACGACGATGTTTTCGGCGGCAAGTGGCGCAGGTTCTGGTTCGATACGCTCGATGCGAAGGAATGGTGGTGCCCGGGCGGAAACAACTGGGCGTCGCAGATGCAGTGGCCGTGGAAGGAACCGGGCGATAAACGTCACTGGTTTCATGCGACTGCCGGCGGTGACGGCATTGCGCCCGGAGATTGGGTGGACGCGGCGGATGCGAAGGCTAGTGGCGTTTCCTGTCGCGGCGGCGCGTGGAAGGCTGTCGCAGGACTTGGAATATCATCGCGTGCGATGGCGCTCCTGCCTGTGGTCGATGGCGTCGGCGAAGGCGCGTGGCTGGAGTATGAGCTTGAATGGAAGGGCGAAGGTGCGCCGGACGAACTTGTGCTGCAGTTCCTGCCGGACTACAGGCTTTATCCCGGGCTGAAGCTTAGGGTGTCCGTTGCGGTGAATTCGCCTAGCGAGTCGATCGTTGTGGAGGTTCCGCACTCCGACGGTTCAAGCGACGAGAACGGCCCGGGCAGGTCTGCGGCGGTGCAGGACGGCTTTGTGCGCGCATTCGTCAAAAGTGCGCACCTTCATCCTGGCGTAAACCGCATTCGCATTACGGCGGTCGATCCTGGCGTTGTTCTCGACCGTCTCGCCCTGCGAGCCGTGGCGCATAAGTCCAACGGTCCGAATGGACTATAGCGGTCTGCGCCTGTTTATGGTAAAATCATTTTGAAAATTCAAATAGGAGGAATTCTCGCATGAGAGCAAATATTTTACCAACTGCATTGTTTGCCGCGTTGACATTGACGGCCATAACGTCCGTCCGCGCCGAAGAGGCGACGTTTGAAGTCACATGGCTTGGCGAGAACGACAAGAGCTGGAATGATAGCGGAGTGTGGGATTCCGCGACGCCGAAGGCGTGGCAGACGGCAATCATAAACGATTCCTCCCTTATCAAGTTCAAGGCGGGGAATGGGGAGACTGTCGTTTCCAATATTGTTGTCGGTGCCAATGTTTCGCCAACGTTCCAGCGCGCCAATTCCGCGCCGACCGGATACGGACAGCACCTTCTTGTTCAGGAAATGAACGGTGCCGGAACGCTCAAACTCAATCGCGTCGGCATCCATGCGGACTACTCAAATTACGATACCTGCAACATATCTGTCGCAAAGATTGAAGCAGTCGCCAACGGCAATAATGACAGCTGGTTTGATGGAGGCACCGCAAGCGGCAAGCGAATGGTCGTGAACTCGGATATCACGGTCAATGGGTTTCTAAAGGTATACAAGCAGACGACGCTTGCGGGGGAAACGACGCTTGCCGGCAAGCTGCTGATGGTGAATGAGGCGGTTGTCGTAAACAATCTTGTGTATGCAGGAGATGATGCGACAATTGATTCGGCTTCAAAAGGCTCTGTCGGAAGACTCACGGTCCGTTCCGGCACTCTTTCGTATTCTGCATTGCCGACGGGCGTGACGTTCGGCAGCCTTGTCCTCGACGGCGGCACGGTCGATGTCGGTGATGGAACGGCATTGCCTGCCAGTGGTCTGTCGCTCGGCGTTCTTTCCGGCGGATATATTGCGCTTACGATAAGCGACGCCGATTTTGCCGCGGGTGGAACACCTGCGTATCCGTCCGGACTGACATTCGGCAACGACGCCGACCTGTCAAAAGTCGTCGCCGTCGTGAAGAACGCTTCCGGCGATGCGCAGAAGAAGTACGCGATCACGAAAACAGGTGAAGCCTATTCCTTCGCCGAACTCGTGCCCACCGACAGCGTTAAGTGGATAGGCGGCGTGGACGACCACTGGGAGACGGCGGACAACTGGATATACGGCGCAGTCCCGACGGAAGGCCAGTCTGTGGTTTTCGAACAAAGCGCCCACATCTACATCGAGAAGGGCACGACAACGCCGAGAATCGCGACGATGACGATTGGGAGAGGCGCTGTCGTTAAAATCGAGACGACGGATGAATGGGGCTGGGAGAACGAGCCTGTGATACTGTTCGAGGAAATTACAGGCGAAGGGACTCTGGCGCTTAAGCACGCGTCTCTCAGGGCGGCACGCAGCACTGGCAGGTCGGTTGTCAACTGCGCCGAACTTCAGATACTCAGCCATGCAAACAACGACATCGGACGGTCTTCCAGAATATGGGGCAATAAGGAAAATCTCAAATCCGAGGTGGAAATCAACGCGGACATAACCGGGTCGGGTACGCTGGTTCTGCGGTATGGCGTGCGCCTTGCCGGCGACAATAGAAGGTTTTCGGGACTCGTCCGGTTTGTCGCACCGAACGATAGCTGGAGCATGGGTGGAGAGAAGTATTTCTGCTCGCCTGAAGCCGCGTTCACATCCGCATCGAAGTGTGAACTGCAAGGCCGATTCCATGTTTTGTTCAACGAGGGCACTTTGAAATTTGGCAATGTCGCCATCACGGAGAGCTACGGCACGGGCCTGTATGTGCCTTACGGCGCAGCCGCCATTGTCATCGAGATCGCCGAAGGCGAAATACGTGACAACTACCAGGGCCGCGGCATAGGTGTATATACGAGGTCGGAAGGAAGCGACTATGTGGAGGGTGCGACGGTTGGCTGCGCGGGTGTGACGATAAAGAAGGTTGGCGACGGCTCGTTGGTTTACGGCATGACGAAGGCGCACAGCCTCGTCGTTGAAGGGGGACGCGTCGAGTTCACCGGTGAGAACAACAACGGAGACGACTCCGACGTCAACGTGACCGTCAAGGCAGGGGCCAGCATCGGCTCGTCGGAAAGCCTGGGCTGCGGCTGGGACAAGGATGCCCAGTCCTATAAGAATGGTTTCGTCGGCGGCGACGTCACGCATAGAGGTAGGTTCACGTTTGACGATGAGGAATCCGTTGCCAAGGTGTATATCGAGGCAGGAGACGCCACGGAGCCTGCGGCATCTGCCAAACGCACGCTGACGCTTAGCGGCAATAACAAGGCTTTCACAACCATGGTTACTGCCGATCCTGCTCTCAATCAATGGTTGGACGGTGATGCGGCGGAACGCGAGGCGAAGCTTAATACGCCCAACTCACACGGCATCAACGGCATCCAGGCGTATATGATCGGGTATCCCATGTTCACCGACGATACTGTCCCAAGCCTAGCTGTAGGCGTGAGCGAAGGCAATTTCTCGTTTAACTTTGATATTGGCGAATCTCCTGCGAGAGATGTTGATGGGCTTGCCGTCAACTATTCGCTCAAGTCGTCGAGCAACATGGTCAACTGGAGGAATGTTGGATCCGCTACTGTGAGCGGCGGTGTTGTTGCGGCTTCGGCGGAAGCGCTGTCAACCGGCGGTCCGTATGTGAAGCTCTGTGCGGAAGTAGTGCCGACCATGTAGTAATAAGAAGACCGTAGACTATTTTAGCGCTATAAAGCGCAGGCCGCCAGTGTTTCCTCTCTCTTTGCTGGCGGCCTTTTTCTTTGGACGACGGAGCCCCGTGGGGAAGCCGTGGGACTGCTTTACGTTGTCCAGTTGACAATTTGAAGGCCATCTCTTCTTGAAAAGTGCGCTATATTGTTCGTCACGAGCGTGCAACCTTCGACAATCGCATTAGCGGCAATCAGAGAATCCATCACGCCTATGGTTTTCCCCGCCTTGTCCAACGCCGCACGCACTGCGCCGGCCTCTCTGCGCTTCGCTCCTGTCGAGTTCGAAATCAGGGCATGCGTATTCCGCAAAGAATCGATTCCACGTCATAGGAGTACGAGGAGTCAACACGAGCGAGTTGTCCCTGTGGACTATCGTCACCTCCGGAGTGGGAATCCTGAATGCGGCAGGAATCCGCACGGCCTGCGACCGTCCGGACATGAACACCTTTGCGACATCTCTCACCACGGCGCACCTTCCTATCCTTATGAAAAGATATGACAGTTGTATATATCATTTCGCATGCCAAGTCAATGGGCCCGAGATCCGCCATCATAGCCAGGGTGCAGCGAGGTTGCGGAGTCGCAGTCCAGCGGGTTGTGCCCATCCGCGACGCAGCAAAGAATAGTCCGTTCGGGCCATGGCGCGTCCGCTCGTTTTTTGTATACTACAAAACAAAAAAGTCATAGAAGGAGGTTTGCATGAAAGCAAAAATGTTGTCAGCCGCATTATTCGCCGCGTTGACACTGACGGCCATAACGTCCGTTCGCGCCGACGAGGCGACGTTTGAAGTCACATGGCTTGGCGATAACGACAAGAGCTGGACTGATAGCGGAGTGTGGAATTCCGCGACGCCGGCGGCGTGGCAGACGGCAATCATAAACGATTCCTCCCTTATCAAGTTCAAGGCGGGGAATGGGGAGACTGTCGTTTCCAATATTGTTGTCGGTGCCAATGCTTCGCCAACGTTCCAGCGCGCCATTTCGGCGACGACCGGACAGCGCCTTCTTGTTCAGGAAATGAACGGCGAAGGGACGCTAAGGCTCAACCAGGTGGGCATCCATGCCAATTACCAGAATTACAATACCTGCAACATATCTGTCGCAAAGATTGAAGCAGTCGCCAACGGCAATAATGACAGCTGGTTTGATGGAGGCTCCGCAAGCGGCAAGCGAATGGTCGTGAACTCGGATATCACGGTCAATGGGTTTCTAAAGGTATACAAGCAGACGACGCTTGCGGGTGAAACGACGCTTGCCGGCAAGCTGCTGATGGTGGATGAGGCGGTTGTCGTAAACAATCTTGTGTATGCAGGAGATGATGCGACAATTGATTCGGCTTCCAAAGGTTCTGTCGGAAGATTAACGATCCGCTCCGGCATTCTCTCGCCTTCGGCATTGCCTACGGGCGTGACGCTCGGCAGCCTTGTCCTCGATGGCGGCACGCTTTCCGTGGCGTCTGATTTTAGCGGCACGATCGCAGTTGCAGAAGGCGGCGGCACGCTCTTTCTGGAAGGCGAGTGGAACGACGCTGCTTCCGTTTCGCTTCCGGCGGGCCTTTCTTTTGCTGAGGGGGCCGATCTGTCTAAGGTGACCGTGCAGGCGACAATCGGCGAGAGCACAAACCCTGCGATATTCGCCATTGTCAACGATAACGAAGCATACTCGCTTGAATACGTCGGCTATCCATTCCACCTCGAGGAACTTGATTTGTCGTGGATGACGAGCGGATGGGAGCATCCTGTTGCCAACAAGTCCATATACTCCATCTCCGACGGTAGCTACACCTCTTTGCGTCTCTGGAACGGCTCCGATTGGCAGTCGTACTCAAAGGGAATCAGCGTCCAGGCCGAGAGCCATTGGATCATTAAGCTTGGTGGAAACGGATCTGCATTTTCGGCGGTTGTAGGCTTGGATAGGTCTGCCGACGGTGATGGCCGCTGCGGATCCAAGGTCGTGAAGTTCGCTGTCCGCGACGTTGTCGGCGGCACGAATCTGGTGGAGTCGGCATGGCTCGGCACGAAGACCGAGGCTCAAACGATTACGGCCGACCTCTCGGGCATTGATTTCATTGATCTTGTCGTGTATCCCGATCCTGACAACGGCGGCGGCTGGCAGCATTGCGACTGGGTCAACCCGACGATTGTAATGAAAGGCGCTGCCGCGCCCGCGACAAAGGGTCCGAACCACTGGGTTGGACGTGGGACGGACACTAACTGGGATACTGCGGCCAACTGGGAGTTCGGCGTGCCGCGAGAAGACGCAACGGCGGTTTTTGACTCTTCGGTGACTGTTTTGGTGGGAAATACCGGTGAGGGCGGTTCCTTGCCGGAAACAGTGGCTATTTCGAATATGCTCGTCAACGCTGGAGCGGTTGTGACGGTCAGGCCGGTAGCGCCGGAATTCTGGGATGCGCCCAGAATTATCCTTCAGGAAATGAACGGCGAGGGTAAGGTCCAGCTCGCGAAAACCGGTATTGAGGCAGCGTACACAGGCGACAGGGCGGAGTGCTTGATAAACATTGCCGAGATAGAGGCGTTGAAGACTACGCGCTGGAATAATGATATCTGGAGCTGGTTGAACGGAGGAAATTCCGATGGCAAGAAGATGGTTGTAAAGTCCAAAGTGACAGGGAACGGCTGGTTGAGTTTTGAAGGAAACATACAAGTGGATGGCAACGTATATGTCACGCATAAGTTGACCTTTGGCGAGAATGTAAACAAGCCCGCATACTGCTTCACCACCGAAAATTTTTCATTCGCAGACAAGAAAGTTAATGATGAGGTGGTCGCGAACAAAGGCTCGGTCGGCTGCATTTACATAAAAGGCGGCGTCTTTACTCCAAGTGTGTACGAAGGGCTGTTCACATCGTATGTGCTGGACGGCGGAACGTTGAATGTTGCTGGCGTCGCGTCTTCTGTTTCGGTGCTGTCGGGGGGCTTCGTGCGCTGGACTGTTGGCGAAGCGTTTGGCGATTCTGTCCCTGATTGGCCGGCGGGTCTTGCCTTTTCTTTTGTCGATGGCTCCAGCGCGACGCTCGCCGACGTATATGCAGTGGTGACTGATGCAACAGGGGTACAGAGGACATATTCAATATCTGAAAGCGGGGGTGTCTACTCGCTTGGTGTGGCGCAACCTTCAGGGGATAAAGTCGTCTGGATTGGCGGAGGAAGCGATAACAAATGGGAAAACGGATCAAATTGGCAGTTTGGCGAGGTGCCTTCGGCTACTCAAACGGCAGTGTTTCGTGGGCATCCAACGGTGTATGTTCGGGAAAGCGCCTACAACGAGGAAACGTATCACCAGGAAATCTCCGCTGTTGAAATCGAGGAAGGATCGTCGCTTACGATCAAGCCCGTCAACATCTACTATCCGCCGATGTCGCTCTATGCCGGCCGCGTAAGCGGTGGCGGAAGACTCAGGTTGTGGAACGTAGGGCTTTCGGCTTACGGCGACGCCGATACGGTTTGCGATGTCACAGTGCCAACGGTCGAGCTTGTACGCGAAATGCGGTATCTTGACTCTCAGGGAAACCACGACTATCCTGGCGCAAGGCTTAACGGTGGCAACGCAAAGGGTCTGCGCATATTTTCGAAAATAGAGGGAGACGTAAATCTTACCGTGCAGAACAGGGTGATTTTTGCCGGAGACAATTCCGGCGTCACGGGTTTCGTCGACATGTCGTCGGGGTCTGGATGGGGACAGCCGGAACGATATTTCGACAGTGTTGATTCTCTTTTCCCGAATGCGATTGGTTTCAAGTCGCGCGGCAGGTTGTTCTTCAACTTCACGAGTGGAACAGCGAAACTTGGTACTGTCGATTTCGGCGAAAGCTACGGTGCTTCGCTCGTCATGAAGTACGGTGCGAACGTTACGCTCGAGGTCGCTGGCGGCAAGATAAACGACTCGCACAACGGCGACGGATTCGAGGTGTGGACCCGTGACGAGGGCGCTGACGACTATCTTCGCGTGACAGCTTTAGACCCTGGAACCGGCTACACAAAGGGCTGCGCAGGACTTACCATCAAGAAGGTTGGCGAGGGCACGCTCGTCTATGGACTCACCAAGGCGCACAACCTCGTCGTTGCGGAAGGGCGCGTCGAGTTCACCGGCGAGAACAACGCCGGCGACGATGCCGACGTCAATGTGACCGTCAAGGCTGGGGCCAGCATAGGCACGCCGGAGGCGTTCTCGCACGAGAACCCGAACTGGACCCTTGGCGGCGATGTCACGGTGCGCCACCAGTTCACCTTCGAGCCTGGCGCTGCGATCAAGCAGGAGTACATCGCGACGACGACTACGGACGAGCAGACGCAGGAGGAGACGACGACCTACTCCATGCGCAAGCTGACGATTGCGCGTGATGTAGACCTCGCGAATGTCGTGTTCGGCGTGACGAATCCCGAGGACCTCCCTGCCGTGACGAAGGCGTCTTTTGCGGGACTGCCGCGCTTCACGATGTTCGCTGCGAATTCGCTCAGCGGAGCGGTCGCGACGGAGAACGACGGATATGTGCCGGATGGAAGCGCGAAGAATGGACGTTGGATTGCGCGCCAGAGCCGTGCCGCGGCGAATACGGTCGAGTTCGTCCCGTATGTCAAGAGCGGGTTCGCGATCGTGATCTGGTGACGATGTGACGCGGCAGGAAGCCGCGTCTCCAAAATTCACAGAATATTTGGTAAAATAGGGACATGACTGTGACATGTATACTGCTGGCGGCCATGTCCTTTTCGGATGTAGCCGCGCTAACGAGGACGGAGGCCGCCCATGCCGACGACGTCTGCGCGACCGGCGTCGTCACGCAGGTCGTGGGGTGGCGTTCGGCGTCGGGCATTTTCGCGGACGTCGCCGATCCCAACGGCAGGGGCATATACTTCTCCGGCGAGACGCAGCGCACGCCGACTGCGCACATCGACGGCGCGGACTCGTTCAGGCTTGGAGACGTCATCGAGGTGAAGGGCGTCGCGACGCCGCTGGCGTTTGCGCCCGGCATAAAGGCGTCCTCGATAAAGATCGTCGGAAGACTGCCCTTGCCTCCATTCGCCGAGAAGACGCTTTTCGACATGCGCGGCGGACGCCTCGACAACGCGCGCGTCAGGATGTCTGGGGTCCTTGCAGGCGTAATGTCCGTGGAATCCTCGCGGCTCGACCCCAACGCAAGAATAGTCCAGCTTACGCTCAACACGGACGAGGGAAGGTTCGTCGCGCATGTGCCCGGGACCGTGGACGAGTGGCGTCCGCTCCTCGACGCGGAGGTCGAGGTTTCGGGATGCGCGATGTCGTCCTTCAGCGTCAGGGCGGAGTTCCGCGGTGTGCAGCTCGAGGTCGCGTCTCCCGACGATGTCGTCGTGACCAAGGCGGCGCCTGGATCGCCTTTCGACCGCGAAGCGACGTCGGTTGCGGATCTTATGGCCTATTCGCCGGTGCCGCGGGACGCGCACGCGCGGAAGGTGCGCGGAGTCGTGACGTATTCGGAACAGGCTTTCTGCTATATTCAGGACGGCGAGCACGGATTGAAGGTGTCCGGTGAAAACGCGCACGGATTCCGCCCCGGCGATGTAGTCGAGGCCGTAGGTTTCCCGTTGGTTGTGGACAGGATGTCCGAACTTCGCTGCATGGCTGCTCGCAAGACCGGCTCCGCGAGCCTGCCGGAACCGTTCGAGGGCTACACCCTTGCGGACTACGCCCGCTGGATGTACTATGCAAACGCCGGTGCGATGGTCGACATAGAATGGCGGCGCGTGGCGTTTTCCGCGCGCGTCATAAGAGTCGACGAGCGCGACGGTGCGGCTGAGCTCATCCTCGCGGATGGTAGCGTGACGAGCCGCGTACGCTTCAACGGCCCGGTGCCGGAATTTCTCTCGGATGCCGAGAGGCTGCATCCGCTCGTGCGCGTATGCGCGGTCGCGGAGCTTTCCGTGTCCGACGCTACGACCGACGACCGCATGCCGGTGCTGCGCGGCATATCCTTCGCTGCGGCCTCGCCGGACGACATAACTTTCGTCCCCGATGCGGAGTGGCGTGCGTGCCTGCGGGAGACCTATTCCAGAAATGCAGCGTGGGTCGCCGTCGTTTTCCTCCTCGCGCTGACGGGGGGCGGGGTGTGGAGCATTCTGTGCACGAGGCGCGAGCGCGGCAGAATCGCCGCGATAACAGCCGAGCGCAAGCGAATGGCCGCGGACCTGCACGACACGATAGAGCAGAACCTCGCGGGGGCCAAGATGCTCATGGAAAGCTCGCTCTCGATCGCGCCCGACGTTCCGCCGGCCGTGGCGGAGGCGGTGAAGGGCGCGGCGGCCATCCTGGCGCACGCGAAGTCCGAGATCAGGGCGACGATTTTCAACCTCCGCTGCGACGAGATGTTCGACCGCAGGCCCGAGGATGTTTTCCGCGAGATGATGCGGCACCTCGACCGCGGCAAGGTCAACGCGCGGTGCCGCCTCAGGGGGCTCCCGGACCATCTGCCCGGGGCCTTTTTCTCGGATCTCATCGGCATCGTGCAGGAGGCTACGACGAATGCGCTGAAGCACGGCAGGGCGAAGAACATCGTGCTTGTGAGCGATCCGCTGACCGGAGACGGGAAGAGGGGATTCGTGCTGAGGGTGCTGAACGACGGCGCGCCGTTCGACGCGGCGGCGGCGCTAGGTCCAGAGTCAGGCCATTTCGGACTCGCGGGGATGCGGGAGCGCGCCAAGAGGAACGGCATGAGGATTTCGTGGGGGACAAAAGACAAGTGGACATCTGTAAAAGTGGAGGTCGCGGCGATATGACAACCGTTGCCATAGTGGACGATCACAGCGTCGTCAGGATCGGCATCAAGTACGTGCTGATGACCGATTCGGAATTCAAGTTCGTCGGCGAAGCGGACGACGGAGCGGATGCCGTCTCGCTAGTCGAGAAGGTCCATCCCGACATACTTCTGCTGGACGTCCGTATGCCGGGAACCGGTGGAATCGCCGCGCTCAAGGAGGTGCGGGCGAAGTTCCCCGACCAGCGGGTGGTGATGCTGTCCATGTCCGACGCCGAGGAAGACGTCTACCAGGCGCTCACCCTGGGGGCGCGGGGCTATGTGATTAAGGACAACACCCCCGGGCGGATCATCGGCGCGCTGAAGACCGTGATGGCGGGCGAACTCGCGATATCTGAAAGCGTGCGCAGCGTCTACGAGGCGCGGAAGTCGGAACGCGGACTAACCGCGCGAGAGAAGGAGATACTTATTCTTGTCAGCAAGGGATGCTCGAATGTCGAAATCGGCGACATACTGCATCTCAGCCCCAACACGGTGAAGAACCACCTCAAGAACCTCTTCGAGGCGCTTGGTGCCGCGGACCGCGCGGAGGCCGTTGCCATTGGCCTGCGCCGCGGGCTCATCTCGTAATAGGTCGCGGCGGTTGTCAAGGCAGTGATCGCAGAGGCGGGGGCATCATCGAAGAAGGACATGGGACGCGTCATGAAGGAGCCGATGGCCCGCCTCAAGGGTCAGGCGGACGGCAAGCTCGTCTCCCGACTCGTCGGTGCGGCACTTCCTTGACCCGCAGTCTGCCGATAGCGCCATGAGAGCCTCGCCGTCTGGGCAGACCATTTTGCAGACGGCAAGTAGTGCTTTTGGGTGATTGGTAGTACCACGCGGAATTGCTATACTAATTACATGAAAGTGCCATTCGCAGAAAAAGTCGGATATTCGCTGGGAGACGGTGCGGCAAACCTCGTGTTCCAGCTGATGATGATGTTCCAGCTGATGTTCTACACGGACGTCCTGGGCATCGGCGCTGGCGCGGCGGGTTTGAT
>DFGM01000166.1 GCA_002371755.1 Verrucomicrobia bacterium UBA3750
AAATATCGCTTGCGCTTGTGAAGAAGTTCAAAGTTTCTGAAAAGGAAGCTCTGCGCGAGGTGTATAACTCTCGTTTCTATCGGAAGCTTTTAAACCCCAGGACGGCGCTCGTTACCGAAAGCCGCGCGTCACAGGTCTATCTTTATATGCAGCAACGCGCGGCATAGATTGCAATCTCAAACCGTAAACTGCAAATGAAAGGAACGGCAATCAGTCACTAAACGGCACATAGGCGGGTAACGACCCGTCGCATAATCCGCCTACGCCCTTACGGGCTATGGCGCGACAAGACAATTTGCGCTGCAAAGCGGTCGCCGGTAGAAACCTGAGAATACTCCACAAAGAACTTGGAAAGCAGATAAGCGAGATGGAGGACGATCCCGAGGATGCCGCTGCCGCGTTGCAAGGCATCCATGCAGATATAAAAGCACAACTTGACGCGCTCGATAACGTGCTGGAGAATAATAGGCAGAGCGCAAAGAATGAAAAGTAAAAACTCAAGGAGGCCACAATGCTGAGTGAAACGCACAAGGAGACCGACAAACAGATTCTACGCGATGGCGTGGAAATTGCAAAGCAGCTTCAGGGAATGGAAGAGCATTTATATGCCTGCCGATATTTGGGAACATCAAACTAATACGAAAAAGGAAGTGAATCATGGGATTCTACTCTGATGTTGTTAAGCCGCTTCTAAGAGCATGCCCGCTTCTAAGAGCATGCGGTTTAGTCACTCCAATAAGAACATCTCAAGAATACAAAGAAGAGCAGAAGGAGCGTCTGATACAGAAGTTCCCCGTGCAAAGCAAGGGACAGGGCGTTTTGCTGGAGCGCGGAATGTCTGTGACTGAGCCGAATATGTGGTACAAAGAGTTGCTGGATAAAGGTGTTGTTCTTGCAAAGGTTAAATTGATAGATGCGGAAACAAAACTCTACAGTGAAGTTATTGCTGAACTTGAATTGCCGAAGATAGAATTGCCTGAGCTTAACATTCCGCCATATCATGCGGAAGACATCCGACCCGTGAGAGAGCTCCTTGAACGGTTCATGCACAAACAGGTGCGTACTGAGTTGGATGTCAAGCGCGCTATGCGGGGCAATTCGTTTGCGGAAGCTGTTGCCAATGCCTTCAAAGGCAAAGCACTTACAGTTGCTGTCATGGGCGTAAGTGACAGGATCCCTGATGTAGATTGCTTTCGCGTATCGGTAGATTGCTTGCGCGTGTCGTGCGATGAAATAAATGAAACCATTCAGCGACAGTTTAGGGAATTCGTCTCGGAGTTAGAGATCATAAAATCAACTTTCATGGAGCGGAAAGAAAAAGACGAGGTTTTATTGCGGCAAGGAGCGAAAGTTAGCGGACGGGTGATGCTGGAGGAATTCTCTTGTTACCCAGGAGAGCTGTCCTTATTCTGTGATTCGGTGGATGTGGAAGGTGCGTCCGTTTATTCCGTGCGCATTAAAGGGGAAAGGCGATTTGTGCCGTCAATGGTAGCGGACAAAATCAAAGAACTTCGCGAATTTGTCGTGGATAGCGTTGACGAATCGTCACTTAATGCCATAGTTTCATCTGATGATGTGGATCGAGTGATCAACAATGCGAAAAACGGAATCGCGATGGCATGTACAAGTTCCCAAAGGGAATCGCCGTCCATTGTCAGGGCAGTCTCCAATGAATACACAGTGGAAGTCTTTCGTAAGCCACTGCTCATAGACGGCAACAATGTTGTAAGATATGACAAGTCTAAAAACTGGCGAGTATTGAAGACACTTATAGACTGGCTCAAAAAGAACGGCAGAGATTTCTTTGTTTATTTCGACGCTTCGATTGAATATGTGGACGAACATGTGGAAATGGATACTGACGGCAAAGCGTATATGCATGCATTGATAAAAGATTCAACGCATGCAAAAAAATGCCCTGCTGGAGACGAGGCAGACAAGTTCATACTCTACGAAGCGAACAATGAAGGCAATCATATCCTTTCCAATGACACCTATGGCCAATGGGAAGATCTGTACCCATGGATAAAGGCAAAGAACAACAGTGACGACATACGTCGTGTGCACAGGTTCCAGGTAAAGGGCGATATTCTCTCAATACCAGATTTAGGTGTATATGAGATGGTAAAATAGTGGGGCGGCCGAAAGTTTCGTCCGCGCCTATAGTACCCGACTGGGTATTTACCGCGGGGGCGGGTTTTGGTAAAATAGTGGAATGAAAATCACACTTTGCCGTCTGTGTCTTTCCGCTATTGCCGCGGTTTCCGTTTCTGTTTTCGCGTTTGCGGACGGAGGGCCAAATGCCTCTAAGGCCGTCGACGAGAAAAGCCTGTCGCTGGAGGAGTTCCAGGGAAGCGACACACTGATGAACCGCGCGTGGCAGTTCCGGCTCGGCGACGACGCTTCGTGGGCTTCCGTGGACTGCGACGACGCGAAGTGGCGTTGGCTCGACCTTCCGCACGACTTCCAGTTCGAGCTTCCCTGGGACAAGGGGGCGCGTCCGGCACACGGCTACAAGCCGCTTAAGGTCGCGTGGTACCGCCGCCACTTCAAGGCCGATCCGATATGGAAGGGGAAGCGCGTTTTCGCGGAGTTCGAGGGCATCATGGCCGCCGGCGACGTCTTCCTCAACGGAGAGAAGATCGCATCGACCGAATACGGCTACCTCGGCTGCTGTGCGGACCTCACTTCGAAGATCAATTGGGAAGGCGACAACGTGCTGGCCGTGCGCGCGGACTGCGGACACAAGGGCGGCTCGCGCTGGTACACGGGCGGAGGCATCGTGCGCGACGTCCATCTCGTCGTGAAGAGCCAGGTCTCCGTTTCCCGCAACGGATTCTACATCAAGTCCGGCGTGAAGGACGGCGCGGCGTTCGCGGACGCGCTCGTGCAGCTCGACGGATATATGGGGCAGGGAGGGAAGAACAAGCTTGAGATCATCCTCGAGGTGTTCGATCCGGACGGCAAGCGCGTGGCGCGCGAAAGCGCCGTTGCGCCGTGGAGCAAGAAGGCGCACCAGGAGGTGGAGCTTCCGCGCGCCGCGATCGCCGATCCGAAACTATGGGACATCGACTCACCGAATCTCTACACCGCGACGGCGACGCTCAAGCTCAACGGAACGGTCGTGGACCGCGTAAAGGACCGTTTCGGAATCCGCACCATCGAGTTCGACAAGGAGTTCGGCTTCAAGCTCAACGGACGCAAGGTCTTTCTCGCCGGCATGGCGAACCACGCGGACCTCGGTGCGCTCGGCGCGGCGGTTTTCGACCGCGGCATCGAACGACAGTTCCGCACGATGAAGGCTTTCGGCTTCAACGCCGTCCGCTGCTCGCACAATCCCTACTCCAAGAGCTTCCTCCGCCTCGCAGACGAGATGGGCTTGTTGGTTGTGGACGAGCTGATCGACAAGTGGACTACCGGCACGCATTATTGGAACGGGCGAAAGCCGTTCATGGAGATATGGCCTCAGCTGATCACGGAGTGGGTGAAGCGCGACAGGAACCATCCTTCCGTCATCGTGTGGTCCATCGGCAACGAGACGCAGATGCGCGAGGACATCTGCGGATTCGA
>DFGM01000057.1 GCA_002371755.1 Verrucomicrobia bacterium UBA3750
TGGCGTTCACCTTGCCCAGCTTCAGCTCCACGACGCCCACCACGGCGCCGTCGCCGTCATACACCGCGCCTTGCAGCGTGACGGCCTTCGCCGCCGCATACGCTTCGGTAATATCGCTCTTCTCCAATGCTTCATATCCCGTATCCGGCGTGGGCGTCGATTCCGGTTCGGGCGTCGGCATCGGCGGCTCGCCGGAGCCGCTTCGGTCCTTCGTCCAGTGTGCGTAGTAGGTGACATCGCCTGTCACGATAGTTTCCGCCGTCACCTCGATTCCGCCGTTTGCCGCCGTGAACCAGCCCGTGAGCGTGTAATTTTCCCGTGTCGCCACTGGAAGGACCCCCACCGCCGCACCATTAGCGACCGTGCGACTCGTTGGCAAAACGCTGCCGCCGTTGGCGTCAAAAGCAACCGAGCAATTATTCGCTTTCCACACGGCATAAAGCGTCTGGCGAGATGTAAAAGCAACGAATTGAGCGTCTGAATATACGACGCTCCCGCCTGATTCTGTCGCCCACCCGCAGAATGTATATCCCTCCCTGTTAAAATCATTTGGCTTAAGTTGTTGCCCTACACCTGCAAAGAACTTCTGACGGGACACCTCCCTTCCAGCAAAGTCGGCTTCAAACGCGACTTCCAGAGTGTCACACAGGACAACAGGGCGTTCATACCAGGAATCCACCGGTCCATTCCAATCTGACGAAACGTATGTCGCCACAGATTCCGAACCTGAATAAATTTTATTGTCACGAGGTTCAGCCTCATTGGAAAAAATCGAAACATGCTTCAACTTTGGGCAATCCCAAAACGGAAGCCATTTGAACTCGACATCCTTCTCTGTAGCAAACGCAACCGACTCCAAATTTTGGCAATGCGCGAAAGCACAGTCCTCTATCAAATTTACATTCTCCGGGATGCGTATGTCAATCAGTTCATTACATTCTTGGAATGCCCGATCCCCAATGCTGCTTAAACACCTTGGAAGAACCACCCTTCGTAGCGGCAAGTAAGAGAAAGCCGCATATCCTATATCAGGATCGTCGGTTATCGTAACCGATTTAAGAGAACTCGGCATATAGTATCGCGAATAAGAAGAGCCGCCCTGCCGAACCTCTATGCTGCCTTCAAAATAAGTTTGTCCAAAGATATAGCAGAACACGGCATAATCAAGCACTTTAGAGCCGCTGGAAAAATCCTCCCCCCTGCATCGTCCAACAAACGGTAAAACCATGTTCGTCAAACTGCTGCAACCCGCAAATGCATTGTACCCTATTTCAACAACGTTTGTCGGAACTGTCATGTCACAAAGCGAAGTACAGTTCAGAAAGGCTTGTGGGCATATATTTGTCACACTATGTGGCATTGTGATGCGCTTAAGGCTGGCACAGTCTTCAAATGCCTTTTCACCGATGGAAGTTACACCATCAGGAATTACAAACGATTGCAATCCGTCGGCAATGGCGCGAATCAAAACGCCATCCTCAACCATCGATCTGCTGTCCCATACGCTGTTCCATACAGCATAGAGCGTGACTATCGCACCGGATGTGTGCGCAAGGGCGACAAGCGTTTGCCGGTCATCGTATTCGGGTTCTCCGTCCGCCGAAGTCGCCCATCCGGCAAACCGCCAGTCCCCATTCGTGAAACGATTCGCTTCAAGCGCCTGTGCCGTCCCTGCGACAAACGACTGGTCGGCCATCGTGCCATTCCCGCCGTTCGGGTCGTAGCGTACAGTATAGGGTACGCGTTCGTAGGAAAGCAGCGGCGCCGTCGCCTGGTTGTTGTTCTCCCTCCCCTCCGCTATGCGATACGTCGCGTCCACGACGACCCTTACCGCGTGTTCGCCTACGACCTGTCGCGGCAGGGTCAGCGTCTTCGCTTCGGATGCGCCCGCCGCCAACGCTCCAATGGGCACATCGCCGCCTATGGGCACGTCATCCACATAGACCCGCGCAACCGATGCTTCGCCCGCCGGGCCACCATCGTTCTTTACAGTGAAGGAAAGAGTCACCGTTTCGTCCACTGGAGCCTCTGCCGACGACAACGCGAGCTGCGAAACCTTCAAGTCGGGCGGCAGTTCCTCGTATATGACGGTAAGCTGGTAGTATATCGTCTGGTGACAGGGCGTGGCACCGTAGCTGAAACCATGGATGACGGCGGCGTCGTCGGAGGAGAGTTTTTTATCGTAGATGCGCCGCGCGGAGGTCGTGCCGCTTGCGATTGTCTCGCCGCCAAGGGAAAGCGTGTAGCCGCGGCGCGTCGAGTCGTCCCGCATGAAATCTATAGAGGTGTATTCCAGTGTTGCGAAAGCCACCTTGCCCTCCGGCACGCGAATGCGGTATATGTGTGTGCAATAGGCTCTCTGACTCTGCGAGTTCTTCCATGTGAACACTTCGCCATTGTACGTGCCGTCCTTCGTCACCTCGAACTCGCTCTCTGGGTCGTTTTCAACGGTATAGGCCGACGCGACCGCCGCCGCGAGGACGCCTGCAAGAAACAATGCAAGTCTTTTGGGAACCACTGAAAAACAATTGTTCACGAAAA
>DFGM01000047.1:0-7243 GCA_002371755.1 Verrucomicrobia bacterium UBA3750
GCCGCCCTACCACGCCCCTACCACGGGACGATTTGGCGGCGAGGGGTCTCGCCGCCAAATCGCGGATAACGAATCGCTGGTGTCCGGAATTGATGCGAATGCCACTGGCGCGGCTGCGGGGAATATGGTATAATATGCATTTCTTCATCCAACTAGGGAGACAATATGGGCGGACTTTGCGGCGTAACATCGAAGGCGGGATGCATAACCGACCTCTTCTTCGGCACGGACTACCATTCCCATCTCGGGACACACAGAGGAGGACTGGCCGTCTTCTCCGACGACGGAACGTTCCAGCGCTCCATCCACAACATCCAGAACGCGCCTTTCAGAAGCAAGTTCGAGCACGACTTCGGCAAATTCAGCGGAAAGACCGGCATAGGCGTGATTTCCGATACCGATCCGCAGCCGCTCGTGATGTGCTCGCATCTAGGCATGTTTGCGATTGCCACAGTCGGCTATATAGAGAATATAGATGAACTGAAGAGCGAGCTCTTCAATAAAAACGCCGCCCAGCTACAGTTCTCTACGACCAGCGGCATGGTGGGTCCCACGGAAGTCGTATCGGCTTTGATCGCCACGCGCAGTTCCATCGTCGATGGCGTGAGGTTCGTCCAAGAGAAGGTGCGCGGCAGCTGTACTATCCTTATTATAGACGACAAGGGGGTGCTTTATGCGGCACGAGACCGTTACGGGCGCACTCCTATCGTCATTGGCGTAAAGGAAAACGCCATGATAGCCGTGCAGGAAAGTTGCGCACTTGCAAACCTCGGATATTCGCATTTGAGAGACTTAGGTCCCGGAGAAATGGTTGCGATGTCGCCCGACGGGACGCTCGAGACACTGATTGAACCCGGCGACAAGATGGCTATTTGCGCATTTCTTTGGGTCTATTACGGATTCCCGGCCTCCAGCTACGAGGGCAGGAATGTGGAAATGGCCCGCTACAGGTGCGGCGCCGCACTCGCGAAACGCGATGATGCAAAAGTGGATGCCGCGTGCGGCATCCCGGATTCCGGCACTTCCCACGCGCTCGGCTACGCCCACGAGGCGGGCGTCAAGTTCGCAAGACCCTTTGTGAAGTACACCCCAACTTGGGCGAGAAGTTTCATGCCGCAGGATCAGCGCCAGCGCGAACACGTCGCAGCGATGAAGCTCCTGCCCGTCCCGGGGCTCATCAAGGATAAGAAGCTCGTCTTTTGCGACGATTCCATCGTGCGCGGCACGCAGCTTGGCAAACAGGCCGCCCGTCTCTATTCCTACGGCTGCCTCGAAACCCACATGCGAATCGCCTGCCCTCCGCTCGTATATCCATGCCGATTCATCAACTTCTCGCGCTCCAAGAGCGAATACGACCTCATTACCCGCCGCTATATCCGCGGACACGAGGGCGAAAACGCCGATGTCGCCAAATATACCGACCCGGAAGGTGAACCCTACAAGGCCATGGTCGAGTTCATACGCGAAAAGCTCAATCTCACCTCGCTCCGCTTCCAGCATCTTGACGATCTCGTCAAGGCGATAGGTCTGCCAGAAGAGAAACTTTGCACCTATTGCTGGAGCGGCCGCGACGTCTCTATGGAAGGCGGCTGCGCCAATTGCCCGCATTGCAAGGGCAAGGCTGAATGACCGAGGAGTTCACAGCGCTCGATTTCGAGACTACGGCCTATGCCGACGGCGGCGTCAACGAACCCTGGCAGCTCGGCATAGCCGTGGTCGAGAAAGGGAAGATAGTAGAGACCAGAGAGTGGTTCTTCGGCACTTCCATGACGCCGGATTTCGAGCCGATGATGGCGCAGTGGGAGGATTTTTACCCGTATTTGGCGGGAAGGCCTCTCGTTGCCCACAATATCGCCACCGAGCGCACAATCTTGAGGCGGGTAGCGCCTTTCACGAACTGGGGGCCTTGGGCAGATACACTCAAACTTGCCAAAGCGAGATATAAAGGCTTGCCTAATTACACATTAGGCGAACTTTGCGCCACCTTCGGTCTTGTCCCCAAAATAGAGAATCGCACATGGCACGATGCCCTGTACGATTCCGTGGCTTGCGCAAACCTTGCGCTTTTCCTCGGTTTCTAGCGCGGCGGGCAGGGGTCTGCCCGCCCTACCGCCGCACGCCGCGGGGTGGTAGGGCGCGGCGGGCAGGGGGCTCAACCGCCCTACCGCCGCACGCCGCGGGGTGGTGGAGCCATGATGAAGAAAGCACCCTGGCGGGAAAAGAGAGAAACCCGCCAGGGCGCAAATTGGTGTTATGCCGCTAGATCAATCAGGGCAGGGCGATGCGTGGATGCGCGTCACGTAAAAGCCGCCTTTCGACCTGTCGTCTACGGCCTCCGTACTCGTCCAAGTGGTCGTATAGTTCGCGATATCTACGGTTACGGTGCCAGGGACTTTCGTCTCGGCGCCGCCCAGCTCTTCCATATAGTAGACGCCATAGGAGTCTTTCGTTCTGTCGATACCGTTGAAGGTGAGGACGAGGCGACCGTCATCATCGAGGCTGATTCCGGTGAAGTTGAAGGGTTCGTCCTTTTCGGGGTCGAGTCCGGCGAGATAGATGTCTCCCACCGTGTAGCCGGCGGCATGGAGTTTGACGCGCGCCTTGGAACCGCTCGCGGAAACCGGCACGTTTGGATCCATGCCCAGCCCCGTGTACTTGAGCCATGAAAGGGGAACGCCGTCGAGCGAGGCCGATTGCGCATTTGCGATGCTTTCAGGGATTTCGCTCTCGTATCCTTCTGCGCCTTTGATTACATCATCCAGCATCACGGAGCCGTTCACCTCGAGCTCTTGGAAAACCGCCTTGTTCGTGCTTGAAGCTTCGGCTACCTTGTACCATGCGCCAGGCGATACGGGGTCGGCAGGGGAGTGGACGCCGGAAGCCGTCTTGCAGGCTATGCCATCGAGGCGGGGAAGGACGAAGATTTCGCCTGCATCGTTGACTGCGAGCCTGAAGAAGATGCGAACCCAATCGCCTCCGGCATAAACCTTGTCCGAGAGCGTCACCCAGGTGCGCTTGCCTTCGGACTGCGGGTCGAAGCAATAGAGGTTCATCTTGCCAGTCTCGTCGCACATGAGGCCCAATAGTCCATCGACGGCATTATCCTCGTCTGCGCGCCTGTGCGTTATGGTGACGAGCATCTCCAGTGTGTCGTTGGCGTTGGTCGTGGAAGCGCGGAACGAACACTTCACCTGGTTGTCGATTTCGAGAACCTTGGTGTGCGGGTCTTTCGCCATCGGGCTTTCCTGCTCCGCCTTGGCAGAAGCGCCATTCACAATTTCGCCATTGCCGGTCCAGCGACCGACTTCACCATCCTCCACGAGCGCACCAACTTCATACCGCTCGAAATTATCCGCGAAATCGATAGGTGTAGAGACGGCATCATTAGGTGTCAGATTCCATTTGAATGTAGCATCTTCGGAAATTGTGAAGGATGCTGATGAACTATTACCGGATTTGCTGCCGCACTGCCATGCAACATTCGTGCAGACAGCCGTGTTGTTGGTATATGCGGAGGGGTAGTCGATGCCGGAAAGCGAAATGTCTACCGTTCGTCCTGCTACATAGCGATATGGGCCACCTGCGAGGGAACATCCGCCAGCCACGGGTTTTTCGACAGTAAGAGTTCGCACATCGATGCCTGAAAGCTTCATAGTCATTATTTTTTCAGTGCAATCGCCGCCATCTGCGACAACAATAAGTGTCACGGTGCCATCTTTCAATCGTGGCCCAAGGCAAATGCCTTCATAGTTGACCCAACCTATTTCCGTGTTGAAAAGCGCCGTCTTCTTGACTTTGACATAGGTTGCATTCTTGAGCGATTGGATAGAAGATACTTCTGTCGCTCCAATAGGGTCGACTTCATAAATGCGAGTATAGAATGTAGAGTCCCAGAAGTTGTCGCCCCAGAGAGTTCGCTCAAGAACCAGCAGCGTCCCATCCGGCAAAGCTACGAGGCCGGAAACCCCGCTGCGACCGTGCGTGCCCCATGGGTCCGTTCCAATCGGCTCGGTCTGATACGCCCATTGTCCGGCAGCATTCCAATCATCTGCGACACTCTTGCGTGTAAATCGGGTCAGGCGGACGACGGCGCCGACTGACTTTGTGGAATTAGTTCCATCGACTTTCAAAGATTCTTCGTTGCATGTCCACATTGTAAGGCCGTCGCCGGAAATCGTCAGGGCTTCGAGGCTGAAGTTTCCGTAGTATTGCTTCATTATCGCAGGGACAGGTGCAGTGCGTTTGATGTCGCCTGTCACGGGGTCGACTTCACGTATCCTCGCGTTCGGCTCTTCGCAGACCCAGACATTGCCGGAGGCGGGGTCGAAAGCACAGCCTTCCATGTCGTTCGCGCCAGAGACGGCGATCCCTGTCCCGATGACGATATTGTTTGTTGCAAGTTGACCGGTTGCCGGGTCGATTTTGAGCGTGAGGGGATAGAGTTTCTTGTCGTTGTCGTCTACCGCATAATAAAGGTCGCCTCCGGCCCAGGTGATGCCGCTTATTTGGACGGCAGTGCCGGTGTTGGGGCGCTTGACCTGCGAAACAGTCTCGATTTTCAACGCGGCATGGGCGTCTGAAACGAGGGAACAGGCGAGGAGGGCGAATGTGCCGCACCTGAATGATTGCTTGAGCAGTGTGTTTGTGTTTCGCATGTCTTTGCCTCGGCAGTTGGGATTACTTTGCTATTTCAAAGTGGATGGGCTTGCCGGAGTCCGAATCGGGAGCGATCCAGGCAGTCCAGAAACCGGGCTCGAGAGTATACTTGCCGTTCACCCAGTAGCCGAGGGAGTCGATCGGGACGGCGATTTCGACTTTTTTCGTCTCGCCCGGAGCGAGGGCGACGCGCTGGAAGCCCTTGAGT
This sequence comes from Verrucomicrobia bacterium UBA3750, assembly GCA_002371755.1. Lineage (GTDB taxonomy): Bacteria > Verrucomicrobiota > Kiritimatiellia > RFP12 > UBA1067 > UBA1067. The sequence continues at coordinate 4,865 of DFGM01000047.1, forward strand.
TCGCGGCGTGGGCGGACGGTTTTGGCGACTTCATCGTGCACATAGACCTGGACGACTTCGGTGCCGTGGCGCGAGCCGGTGTTCTTGACATCGAGAGTGAATACGACATTATCGCCATCCACCGTTGCCGACTCGTTCGAGTAGGCGAAAGTCGTGTAGGCGAGGCCGAAGCCGAAGGGGTAGAGAGCCGTGGCCGGCACATCGACATACCGCGAAGAGTATGGACGGCCGTTCGGGAACTTCGCATCGTAGCGGGCCTCGCGTCCGGTGATTGTGCGGGAATAGAACTGCGGGCATGTGCCGGTGGCGCGGGGCATATCCGTGGTGAGGCGTCCCCATGGTTCGGAAATGCCGGTCAGGACATCTGCAAGGCCCCAACCGCCCGAGCCGCCGGGATTCCAGGCGTAGAGAATGGCGTCTGCCATTCCGGCGAGTTCCGGAAACGCCATGGGGCGCCCGCCGAAAACGACCGCGACGAGAGGCTTGCCGGTCTCTTTCACGGCTTCGGCCACTTTGAGCTGTTCGCCGGGAAGTTCGAGCCTGGCTACTGAATTGCCCTCGCCGGAGTTTTCCCAGTAGTCGCCAAAGCCGGCAATCACGATGTCCGCACCGGCAATCGCCGCTTTGACGGCGGCGACATCCACGCGCCCCGTGAGCGTGTAGAGTCCGGTGTAGGCCACATCGGCGCCATCGGCCTTCAGGCCTTCGAGCAGAGTGGCGTTTTCAAAGTTGGACAAGTCTTTGGTGCTCCAGCATCCGAGCATCTGGTATGCGTCGCCGGAGATGTCGCCGAGAAGGGCGATGTGCGCAGGACGGCGTAAAGGCAGAATACCGTTGTTCTTCAGGAGGACGCACGACTTGCGCGCGGCTTCGCGTGCGAGGGCGCGGTTCGCGGCAAGGTCGATTCCTTTCTTTATCTCGCCTTCATCTATATAAGGATGGTCGAAGAGCCCGAGACGGTATTTCGTCCGCAAGACGTTGCGCACGGCGTCATCCACCGTCTTCATATCGACGATGCCTTTGGCGATGGAGTCCTTGAGGGTGTCGGGGAAGAAACTTGAGACCATCTCCATGTCTATGCCTGCGTTTATGGCCAAGGCGGCGGCCTCGGCGCCATCGGCAGCGACATTGTGGCGGATGAGCTCCAGTACGGCGTTGTAGTCCGAGATGGTCATGCCGTCGAAGCCGTATTCCGTGCGGAGGATGTCTTTAAGGAGATAGGAGTTGGCGGAGCATGGAATGCCGTTATAGGAATGGAAGGCTGGCATGATTGTCGCGCAGCCGGCCTCGACAGCCTTCTTGAATGGCGGGAGGTAGGTTTCGCGCAAGGTGGAATCGGCGAGTTCCACCTTGTTGTAGTCGCGCCCGCCCTGAGCCGCGCCATAGGCCACATAGTGTTTGGCGCAAGCAGCGATGTGGCGGCCATCGGCAAGATTCTCGCCCTGGAAGCCGCGAACGAGCGCGGCGCCCATAAGGCCGGTCAGGAGCGGGTCCGCCCCGCCGCCTTCGGCGATGCGGCCCCAACGGGCGTCCAGAGCGACGTCAAGCATCGGGGTGAAAGTCCAGTTCACGCCCAAAGCGATGGATTCTGGAGCCATGGCGGCAGCAATGCGCTCCCACAGATCCACATCCCAGGCGCATGACAGGGCGAGAGGAATGGGGTAGCATGTGGTCGCCGAGTGAATCATGTCGTGGCCGATGAGCAGCGGGATGCCCACGCCTTCCATGGCAGCCTTCTGCACGGCGTTGTATTTCTCGACGCCTGCTTTGCCGATAAGCGAGCCAAAACGGCCGCGCCGCGCGTTCTCAAGGAACTTTTCGCTTATGGCGAGGCCGGAGGCATCCTCGCTGGCTGCGACTTTCGCCGTTTTCCAGTGACACTGCCACAACTGCCCGAGCTTCTCGTCAAGCGTCAGACGGGAGAGCGTGGCTTCCACGCGCGATTCGATGTCGCATGGGGTGGCGGCCGCTTGCGGCTTGTTGCAGTCTGTCGCGGCCGCGGCGACGCCTACCGCGCAGGAAGCCGCCGCAGCCAGGATGAGGTGCTTCATTTTGTTCCCCTTTCGATTACTTTCGCGTGTGCGGCCCTGAGGACGGCGGGGTTGTATTTCAAAACCTTGCGGTCGTAGGAGAGAAGACCGTTTATCTCGATTTCGACGTCGGTGGTCTGGGTGTAGATTGAGCCGGCGAGACCTTGTTCGGCGAAGTCGCCGAGTTTCTCCATCAGCCCGAGATAGGTCTTTTCAAGTCCTTCCGGGGTCTTAGTATCCTCTGTGCCGCCGTAGCCCCAGTCGTCGGTTCTTTCGCCGCCAAGCCCGGCAGCCTGATCGAAATTGCGCCAGACGTGGCCCTTTACGGGATGGCCGAGGCCGCCGAACT
>DFGM01000047.1:7305-7937 GCA_002371755.1 Verrucomicrobia bacterium UBA3750
AACTCGCCGAGGAACGAGACGCGCCTCGGGTTGACGGGCGGCATTTCCGGGCCGCGATAGTAGTGGTAGTCCACCACATCGGCAGCTTCGCATTCGCCCTCGGGCAGGTGGGTGGTGACAATGCGTTTTTCCTTTGCGTTGGGGACGCGATGCAGCTCGCCGCCTTCAAAGTCCTGCCAGCCGGAAGGACCGTTCACAAGGCGTGTCGGGTCATAGCGTTTTGCAAAGTCGAGCGTCGCGTGGGTGAGATAGCGGTCGTGCTGTCCCCAGCCTTCATTGTAGGGAATCCACATCACGATGGAAGGCACCTTCTTGAGGAGATCCATCATGCCTGCGAGTTCCTCGCGGTAGAAGCCGTAGCCTTTGACGGTCGCGGATTTGTAGGGGTCGGCGGGGCTGGTGGAAGAGCACGGCATATCCTGAAGAACGAGAAGCCCCATCTTGTCGCAGAGCGCGTAGTATCTGAGAGGTTCCACTTTGATGTGCTTGCGCATGGCGTTGAAGCCGCAGTCCTTGAGCGTCTGGATGTCGAACACCATTGCTTCTTCGGAAGGCGGGGTGAGAAGGCCGTCTGGCCACCAGCCCTGATCCAGGGTGCCCATCACGTAGTAGGGCTTGTTGTTGAGGAAGAA
>DFGM01000146.1 GCA_002371755.1 Verrucomicrobia bacterium UBA3750
CGTTCGAGAGTTTCGCACTTCACCGCCGCCATCGCAAGTCCGAACGTGAAGGCGAGCCCCATCGCCGTGACTACCCCGAAGACTGGCGGCATCGCAAGCGTGAAATATGCGGGAAACTCGCGCACAGCGCCGTGCGCCGCAAGAAGAGAGCCGCCGAGAATGCGCGGAAAAAGCGCGTCCGCGACGCCGAACGCGAATGCGCCGGCAGCGAGAGTCGAGGCGTATGCGAGCGCTAGCGTCGCGAGGAGGAGCGAGCGCGCGCCGCGTCCCGCCGCCGCTATCGCCGGCGTCACGAGCGCGACTATGATGAGCGGGACGATGAACTTGATGAACGCGGCGAATGTCGCGCCGAAGGAATTGAGCGCACGAATGACGCATTCCGGCGCAAATGAACCTGCGAGGCACCCCGCCGCCATGGCGACGAAGAGCCTCGCAAGCGCGTATTCCTTCAAGAATCTCATCTGACGATTACCATGAGACCAGGACGCGGTCCGGCCCATGTGAGACGAATCGTCTTGCCGCCCTCGGCCTCGGTATTGTAAGTGTATTCACGGCTATTCGAATCCTGATGCCACTCCTTGTTAACCCAATTGCCGTTGGAGTCTAGTTCTTCGGTGTAATAGCCGACAACGGCCTTGCCGTCGGCATCCAGTTCGGGCGCGGTGAAAGTCCACTCGCCTTCGACCGTATACGCCTTCGTATTTGCGCCTGCAACTTCAAGAACGTTCGTCACGCCCAGCGCGCCGAAGTAGCGCACGGCGTCGGCGTTGCGGTTGCGCACAAGCTCATCCTCCGTCAGCACGCGGTCGTAGTAGCGGAAGTTCTTCACCGTGCCGACAAGGCTGTAGTCACCGCCTGTGCGCCCGCCTATGCCGTAGCCTGTATCCTTACGGGAATCGGTAAACGTCGTGATCCTCTGCAACCCCGGGGCGGCTGTCGGAGCCGTCGTGCCATCGAACATGGCAACGGTCTTTGCCTCGCTGTCGAGAATCGTGGTCGCATAGTCGATGGAATCAGAACTCGGAACGAAATACGCCTTGATCGGAGTTGTTTTGCTGGTAGCGCCCTGGACTAGGGCAAAACACGCATTGTCCTCTCCCGCGTAGCTGCCAATCCCGAAAGCAAAATAGTTCCACATGAGCGACATTGCATAGGATTGGTCTCTATTCCTCTGCTCGGACGGCTTGGCGTCAATCAGCATTTGCGCCGTCCAACTGCCGGATATCGTCATACTACTTGCGCAGCGAAAGCGAGACCCGCCGACGAAAACATATCCGTCCTTATCGTTCCACTGCCCGTTCCCGACCCCAGAAACAGTATTCTGCACCTCCGTAAGGTCGTATGTCGAACCGCCGGATCCCAAATTCTTCCATGTCGTGGCGGTGGAGTCGTGGTCATCGTCGGTGCCGCCCTGGTTGCGAATGCCGTCATAGTTCCATACGAGTCCCGCCTGCGAGTAGTCGTCGAACGAATAATCGGCGGCTGTGCGAATGCCGCGCACTGGTTTCCAGAGCCAGGTGAGGCGCTGCACGGCGCCTTCTGTGATGGCGACGGAGTTGCCGTCACCGCGCTGAACGACCGTCCAGGCGAGGCCGTCCTGTGTCTCGACGGTGTAGCCGGCACAAGCGTATTCAATCTCCTTGCCGTTTACTTTGATGGTCGCTGTCTCAGGGGCGGTGAAGACGTGCGAGCCATCGACGCCGTATTCGCCGTCCGGCTCGTTGCCGCGCAGCGCGGGATGCGTCGACTGCACGATCACATCAAACTTGCCGAAGTAGCGGAAGTCGTCGACCTTGCGGTTCTGCGCGAGTTCCTCGGGCGAAAGCGAGTGGTCGTACTGGCGGAAGAACTTGATCGTGCCCGTGAGGAGCTTGTCGTAGTTGTTGTTGCCGTAGCCGCCAAGGTCGTAGCCACGTTCAAGATTGTGAGCCGTAATCGACTCAAGCTGCCGGAAACCATCGCCGGAGGTAGGAATCTCCGTGCCGGAAAAGAGCGCAAGAGTGTTGTCGGTTCCGTTTGCGATGGCTGTAGCGTAGTCGAACGACGTGCCGCTCATTTTGAGCGGTGTGCCGGAATCCGGCGCATCGTCGTTTCGCCAGTCGAAGCGTCCCGACTTGTAGAGAATCATACTGTATTTGGCGGCCGAGAGAGAGAACACGAACGAGGCGGCTTCATTCTGGTCGGCGGTTTTGGCATCGACAAGTGTCTGAAGCGAATAGTCCGTGCCAGTCTGGATGCCACCATTCGTGCCGTTGGTATTTACGACGCGGAAGCGGCTGTCGCCGACTAACGTGAACCCGTTGTCCGTCCACGCGCCGGGATTGCGCTCTCCTACGGCATCTAGGCTTGTCGCGGTCGACCAACCGTTGCCGGCGGAGTTGAGCAGCTGAAGGAACAGGTCGTTCGTCGCGCCCTTCGAGCCGAGGTTCTTCCATGTCAAAGCCGTCGTGGAGTGCGCGACGTTCACGCCCTGATTGCAGATACCGTCGTAGAATACTTCGAGGCCGTCCCAGACGTAGTCGGAGACGTCGTAGGTGACGAGGCCGTCGGCGTCCATCCACTTCCAGGTGATGCGGACGCAATCGGCATCTTCAACCTTGCAGGAAAGCTCGCGGGCGTGAAAGACGGCCGAGCCCCAGTCGCCTGCCGCGTCATCCCACTCTTCAAGCGTATAGCCGGTGCAGATGTATTTGGCGTTGCCCACCGTCGCGACGCGCGGCGCGGTGAAAACGTGGCCGTTTCCATCGACGGCGTATGCGCCGACGGGTTCGGCCGAAGCGGCGACGGACGATACGACAACTGCGTTCGTTATCGGCAACGGCGCGGCGCGGTCGAAGAAGCGCCGCTCGTCGACTACGCGGTTCCAGGCGACTTCCTCGTTGGAAAGCGCCTTCTGGTAGTAGCGGAAGAATTTGAACGTACCTTTGAAAGGCGATTTGCCGTCATTGGCGCCACCGAACACATAGCCGGTCTCCGAGTTACCGCTGATTTTTGTACTCTGACGGAAGCCAACGCCGGAAGTCGGGGCCACTGTGCCGCTGAAGAACACTTCAGTGTTGTCGTCGCTATTTGCAATTGCCGTTGCATACGTGAACACAGGGCCTGGAATCGAGGCAAAACTGTTGGCCGCGACAGATTCGACGGTGCGGAAAATGAGAGTTTCGCTCGACGGTTGGATTAACAAAGCCAACTTGTCCCAGTTGCTGTTGAATATGGTGGCAAAGCTAGCTGTGTGATTTGCAGAACTCGCATCGACCAAAAACTGGATAGTATATTTCGTGCCGGTGCTGATGCTCTTGCTGCCCCTCATTTGGCTGTTGCCCTTGAAAACGAAACCGTCGTCCGACCATTCGCCGTAGG
>DFGM01000125.1 GCA_002371755.1 Verrucomicrobia bacterium UBA3750
GGTCTGCCCGCCCTACCGCCGGGGCGGCATCGATACACCGCGGCGGGCAGGGGCTCAGCCGCCCGCCGGGTTTTGAAGCTACCTATGATTATTTGCGGTTTGCGTAGCCGTCGGCTTTGGCGTTCCAGGCGCAAAGGAAGAATGCCATGCCGACGAGGGCAAAGACGCCGATTGCGCAAAGTGCGGCGCTCCAGCCGAAACGCGAACTAATCACGGCAATGCCGTAGCCCGAGACCGATGTGGCCGCATATCCCATTATCCCCATGAAACCGTTTGCCATCGCAGCGGCATCGTTCGTGGCCTGCTGGGCGGCGGTTATGCCTATGAGAGCCTGCGGGCCGTAGATGAAGAATCCCGTACCCATCAGAAGAGCCGTTGCCTGCCAAATCGGCGCACCATCCGGGAGATACCAGAAGCCGAGGGCGCAAAGCCCCGCAAGAAGCATGCAAAAGACGCAAGTTCTCACACCGCGCCCGCCAAACACCTTGTCGGTGAACCAGCCGGCGAAAACAGTCCCCACCACGGCGGCAAGTTCGAACGCGATAGTCATGAGTCCGCCCTTGGAGACGTCTATATGCTTGAACTCGTGAAGGAACGTAGGGCCCCAGTCGAGGAAACCGAATCTCACTACGTAGACGAAGAAGTTTGCAAATGCGCAAAGCCAGATGACGCGGTTGCGGAAGACGAGACGGCGACGATCGGAATCGGTAATCTTGTGCGCGGCTTCGTCCGTGGAGTTCGTGCCGCGCACGTCGGAGAGGTCAAGCTCTGGAAGGCCATCTTCGTGAGGGCCATCCTTTACGAAGAAGAAGCAAAACACTGCGGCCAGAGCCGCGAGGCCGGCAGGCACATAGAAGCACCACCTCCAGCCAAGGCCGAGAGCCAGCAAAAGCGAGCATATGCCCAGGGCGATTGCCGAGCCGAAGGAATGCGATGTGTTCCAGATGGACATTTTCGTGGCGAGTTCCTTCGGGTGAATCCAGTGGGTGAGCATTTTCGCGCACGGCGGAAAGCCCATGCCTTGCGTCCAGCCGTTCACAATCCAGAACACGGCGAAAAGCGCGGTAAGGGAAGTGCAACCGAAGAGGAAGTTCATAATGGCCGACAGGATAAGTCCCAGCGCCATGAATATACGCCCGTTGAGCTTGTCGGCCCAGAATCCGTTCACGAAGCGGCTTAGTCCGTAGAGAATGCCGTGGACGGAAAGGATGATACCAATCGCTTCGCGCGAGATGACGCCTTCGTCCAGCATTCCCGGCTGTGCCATGGAGAGGTTTTTGCGCGTCACGTAGAAGAATGCGTAGGCGATCATGGAACAGATTATGAAGCGCCACTGGGCTTTTTTGAAACGTTCTGCCGTGTTGTTGTCTGTCATTGTCTCTTCCTTTGTTTTGGTTCCCCTTGCGGAGAGCACGTGCGTATCTGAAATAATGTAAAGAGTGCAGCCGGGATTTGGCTGAGGCTACTTGTCGATCATGTTGAACGTCTCGACGGCAATGGCCGGAGGAGCGCCCTGATATTTCGCAAGGTCTTCGGGCGTGGTTTCTCCGGAAAGGACACATATGAAGTCTATTCCGGCATTGTCGGCTATCGCCTTGTCTGTGTAAAGCCTGTCGCCGACTACGGCTATCTCCGAAGGCTTGAACTTGGCAAGGACAGGAGCGAGAAGCGTGGGGCTAGGCTTGCCAAACACATGGCTTGGGCGCATGCCGTTCGTAGTCTCGAGAAGCTTGAGCATTCCGCCCACATCCGGAATCGGGCCCAATTCCGAGGGGCAGCAGTTATCCGGGTGGGTGGCGACGAAATCGATGGTTTTCCCGCTAGCCATGCGCACATTCCAGAGGGTTGTCGCGCGCGCGAGTTTTTCGTATGTGAGCTCCTTGTCGTACGCAAGGGCGATAAGCTCATTCGCTTCCGGATCGTAATCCAGCCGCACTGCGGCATCGGCGAGGCGCGCTGCCATATGAGCCTTCACTTTCCCGCTCGATATGAGATAAACGGACTTGCAGCCCTTCTCGCGTATATACTCTTCAAGCGTGATGAGCGGCGTGAGAATCTGCTCCGGCTTGACGGGTATGCCTGCGCCGGAAATCTTCGCTATGTATTCTTCAGGGCATTTCGACGTGTTGTTGGTCAAGAAATAGAAAGAGAATCTGCCGCTCAGAGTCGAATCTATGACGAAATCGACGGCGGGCTTTATGGGCACGGCGCCCATGAAGAGCGTGCCATCCAGGTCGCAGACGAACGCCTTTTTCTTTGTTATGTCAAAAGCCATAGCGGTTTTCCTTTGTTTTCGGGATGCAGCATGTGCAGCAGCCAATCCATCGTATGCGCATATTTTAGCATATTTCGCGCCTCCAGACCACGGCAAACGCTGGCATAGTTTTGCGCGTGCTTGCAAAATCCGCTCATTCACGCGGCGTGGACGGGGGAGGATTCGCGGCAGTGCACCTGGCTGCGATAGAGCGACCAGTCGTTATTGAGCCAAAAGGAAATACCGCACACCCACATTGCCGGCAGCAGCAGCGAGTGGTTGCCCGAGATTTCAGCCACCATCACAATGGCAGTCAATGGGATGCGGATGGCGCTTGCGAGAAATCCCGCCATGCCGACGAGAGCGAAGGCGGCGGGGTGGATGCCGAAAGAGACGGGGAGGACTTTTGCGAAGAAGAGTCCGGTAGCGGCGCCAAGGGCGCCTCCGCACACGATGGCGGGGGCGAAAACGCCGGCAGAGCCGCCCGATCCGACCGTGAACGCGGTGGCGATCGCCTTCATGAAGAAGAAGCATACGAAGCCTGCAATGGTGAGAGGGCCGAAATTGTCGAAGAATTCACTTGCGCCCGCCGTGAAGGAAGCCTGGATGACTTGATAGGATGTGCCGAGGATATCCGGGAAGAAATAGCCGATGATGCCGGTGGCAAGTCCGCCCAAGGCCACGCAAAGCCAACCGGGGAGGCGCGAGAGCTCGAAACGCCTCTCGATGCTTCTGAAGAAACTTATGTAGAACCGCACGCCGAAGGTTATGACGATTGCGAGGACGAAATAGGGGAGGAGTCGCACGCCGTTTTCGAATGAGCAAGGCGGCATGGAAAAGAGCGGAGCCCAGCCGAAGAAGTACGCGTAGATCGTATAGCTCAAGGCGGATGCGATAAAGGAAGGAAGAACCGTTTCGTACTCGACGTCGCTGGAGGAGTAGAAGATTTCGAAGCCGAATATGGCGCCGGCCAAAGGCGCCTGGAAAAGCGCGGCAATGCCTGCTGCGAGACCTGCCGCCATGAGGATGCGGCGTGCGCGCACGGTGAGGTTGAGCGCGCGCGCCACCACGCTGCCGCACGCCGCGCCAAGCAGCGTCACCGGCCCTTCGTAGCCGCCGGATCCGCCGCACGAGACGGTAAGCACCGAAGCCACGGATTTCACCGGTATCACCGAGCCCGGGATGTAGCCGTCTTCGAAGTGGTAGGCATGTATTGCCGAACCCGTACCGCGCGCGTTCCGCACTTTGGCGAACCTTAATATAAGGAGATAGCCGAGAATGGCGCCAATGGCGGGAAGGAATACGAGGAGGATGCGGTGCGGCTCCATGAGCGCCTCCGGAGAGTACATGCGGCCAATCGCGGCGCCGTCCGGAATGCGCGAAAGGGATGTGCGGTGCCCGAGCCCTTCGAGGATGTATCTGCCGCCCAGCTCTATCATGTATCTGAACGCCACCACCACGAAGCCCGTCATGGCGCCGACTATCATCGATTCGCCGAAATATCGCCCGGTGCGAAACGATATGCCGCCACCGCCCAGAAAGAACTTCCACGCCCCTATCGACATCTTCTTCAGCATCGGTCAGACCCTTTCGCTCCGGAGCGCGGGATCCAGCGCGTCGCGCAGGAAGTCCGCCAGGTGGTTGAACGCCAACACCAGCATGAAAATCGCTATGGTCGTAAATGCCATCTCCCACCACACGCCCTGCCAGAGCCTGAGCCGCGCGTTGTTTATCATCACTCCCCAGCTCGGCTCTCCCTGCACCCCGATGCCGAGAAACGATATGAACACTTCCGTCGATACGGCGGACGGGAAGCGCAGGGAGAATTGTATGAGTATTATGTGCGCCACGTTGGGGAGTATGTGCCGGAACATAATCCTTGCGTGAGAGTAGCCCATGTTCTTTGCGGCGAGCACATAGGCGCGCTGGGAGTGTTTCATCACTTCGGCACGTATCGTCCGGCACACCCCGACCCAGGTCGTCAGTCCTATCCCCAGGTATATGCCGAGCAGCCCTTGCCCGACGACAAGCGAAATCGCCAGTATGAAGAGAAGCCCGGGCATGGATGCCACCGTCGCAGAAAGCCAGACGACAAAGGAATCGATCTTTCCCCCGAAATATCCGCCCAGAAGTCCCAAGAAGACTCCGAGAGGGATGGCGATAAGCGATGTCATGATGCCCACATGGAAAGCGATGCGGGTGCCTTGCACGAGCCTGAGCGCGACCGAGCGGCCGAGATTGTCAGTGCCGAGGATATGCCCAGGACCTGGCGGGAGATAGCGCGAAGACATGTCCACGCGGTTGTATGCCGGCGTCTCGTCCCGCCAATCGGCCAAACGGTATTGCACTTCGCCGTAGAAAGCGGCGGCAAGATAGAGCGCGAGCACCGCGAGGCAGGCTTTTACGGAAAGTTTCACGCTTTCCAATCCTGGGGAAGTGCGGCAAGGACGGCCCTTTCCGTCTCTTCAAGCGTAAGGAACGTGGAATCGACTTCGATTACGCCATCCGCCTTGACGAGCGGCGCGTATTTGCGCGTGGAATCCATCTTGTCGCGTGCGAGCAGGCTGGCCTTGACCGCTTCGGCGGATTGGTTTGCAATCCCCTTTTCAACCTCTTCCTTCTGCCTTCGCATGGCGCGAGCCTCGGCTGAAGCCGTCAGATAGAACCGCGCCGGCGTATCGGGGAATACGGCGCTTGTAATGTCACGCCCCTCGACGACTATATCGCCGAAATCCGTCATCGAGCGCAAAATCGCCGTCACTTTGTCCCGCACTTCCTTTACTCTGGCCACTTGCGAAGCGTGGGCGTTGATTTCGGGCGTGCGAATCCTGTCGCCCGGCTCCTCGCCATGGACGAAATACGCTATTCTGCCATCCATGGGACGCAATTCGATGTCGATTTCCCGTGCGGCTGCGGCTACGGCGGCGGGGTTTTCCGTATCTACGCCTCTTTCCAGGCATTGCCACGTCATTATCCTGTACAGAGCACCCGAATCGACGTGCAAAAAGCCGAGTTTTTTGCCGACTCGGCGCGAAACGGAAGATTTTCCCGCCCCCGAAGGGCCGTCTATCGCTATTACTTTAGCCATTCCCCAATGCCTCCTGCCAGATTGTCAGCGCCATGTAGCCAATGTAGGCAATTGCCATGAACGCACCTTCAAAACGCTTGATTACGCCGTTTTCACGCCACTTCCGGTAGTTTACACCGGCCAGAAGCGTGATTGCAGTGACGGCGAAAAGGATCGGCAAATCGCGTCGGAGCACGTAGGGCGAAAACCTCTCTATCGGTGAAATCGCACCTGCGATGCCCACGACGGCAAGCATATTGAAGAGATTCGAGCCGACTATGTTGCCAAGCACAAGGTCTGCTTCATTGCGCCGTGCGGCCGCAATCGCCGAGGCGAGTTCGGGTATGCTCGTGCCGATCGCGACAATCGTAAGGCCAATCAGCAAATCGTCCACGCCGAGTGCGCGGGCGGAATCCGCCGCCCCCCAAACAAGCAGGTGGCTCGCCGCCACCATCACCACCAGGCCGACAACGGCAAGAAAGGCGGCTTTTGCCGTAGACATCTCCAGCGCGGAAGCCTCTCGCGAATCCTCCTTCGGCGGTTCGGCTTTATCCACTTTGCCGTAGGCGGGCATGATTATCGCGAATGCAGCAAGAAGTATGAACGCATTCATGCGCGAAAGCCCGCCATCTTTGAGCAAGAAAGCGCTGCCTATGGTTATCGCAAGTAGCAGCGGAAGAGCTATGAGCGTAATCTTCGAACGGACGACAAGCGGACGAATCATCGCCGAAACACCCAATATCGCCGCAATATTGAAAACGCAACTGCCGTAGGCATTGCCGAGAGAAAGGTTGCTGTGACCGGCGATTCCGGCGAATGTACTCACGATAAGTTCCGGCGCGCTCGTGCCGAAACCGACCACGACCATGCCTATTATAAAAGGAGATACGCCAAGATCCTTCGCAAGTGCTGCCGACCCAACCACGAACCTGTCAGAGCTCCATGCCAATGCAACAAGCCCTAGCACTATGAACGCTATCGCCAGATAAAGCGGTATATCTGAATACATTCCTGTTGTTTCCCATTGGTGCGACTAACTGGGATCGAACCAGCAACCTTCGGCTTCGGAGGCCAACGCTCTATCCAATTGAGCTATAGTCGCGCAATATTCGCTGTTGGCGAGGCATTCTGCGCACTTTCAAGCATATCGAAATGCGCAATCCCGCCTTCACCCCAACGGCATCGTATTATAGCATAAACCATGGCGCGGTGTCAATCAGCCGCCAGAGACTCGGCGAACTTCTTTCACACAAGCGGGCGAAAATATGGTAAAATATCCGTCAAACCTGACAATACAAGACAAAAAGTCAAACTCAAAGAAAGAACAAAATGAGCGAAAACAAGAAATACGTATATTTCTTCGGCGCCGGGCAGACCGAAGGAAACGCCAACATGCGCGAATTGCTTGGCGGCAAGGGCGCAAACCTGGCTGAAATGGCCGGGCTCGGCCTTCCCGTGCCGCAGGGCTTCACCATCTCCACCGAAGCTTGCACCCGCTATTATGACGACGGCAAGGTGATTGGCGAAGACATCATGGCCCAGGTCATGGAGTATATCGACAAGCTCGAAAAGTCGGCAGGCAAGAAGTTTGGCGACGCGAAGAATCCCCTTCTCGTCTCGGTGCGCTCCGGCGCCCGTGCTTCCATGCCCGGCATGA
>DFGM01000036.1:0-11910 GCA_002371755.1 Verrucomicrobia bacterium UBA3750
AACTGCAGCGCCGCGATCTTGCCGGGGACGCTCTCGAACGGCGGACGCGCAATTGTGTTCGACGCATTCATCGTCAAGTTGCTCATCACGACAGTGCAGAGGTTGGCGGCGGCATAGATGCTGAACTCGCCCGTTTCGTCTTTGCCCGTGATCACGTAGGAGCCCGTCGAGGCGGTGAGCGTAAGGCGCCCGTCCGCGCCGTTGTAGTTCCAGCCGTAGCCGGACGTCGAGATGCCGCCGACGAGAGGCGTCCCGTTGATCCAGAGCGAGGCGGCGGCGTCCGGGTCCGTCAGCGTCCAGGAGCCATAGAGTCGCACGTCTTCCGTAACATAATACTCGTCTGTCTCAAGCGCCACCGAGCCGTCGGCGTTGTAGTATTTCGTGCCGCCGCCGTTGACGTTCGTGAACCAGCCGTTGAACCTCCAGCCGGGGCGCGTCGGCACCGTCGGCGCCGTGGGGAGAGCGTAGCCGAGCTTTGCCGTCATCGTCTCGTAGATGCGCTGTCCGTCATCAAATGTGAGATTGTATTCGATGGCTTCGTGCGAGCTGGCATCCATGGCTACACCGTATGAGCCGGTGAACGACACGCCCGCGGCGAGATAGACGTATCCATTGCCGCCGCTCGAACCCGCCAAGCCGCCAGAGCCGCCGTATCCGCCGGACTTGTCTGAATGAATCGACGCCCCGGCCGATGACGTGGAGCGCGATCCGCCGCCGGAGCTGCCGGAGTTGTCGCCGCCCGTTCCGCCGCCGCCGTCCGGATATGAAGGATAATAGCCGCTCGGATAGGCGTATTTGCCGCCAGCGCCGCCGCCGCCGCCACCACCACCACCGCCGCCGCCACCGCCGATGGCGTATGGGGCGGCGCATCCGCCGCCACCACCGCCGCCGCCGCCACCGTAGCCGAACATGAACCAATAGGTCTCAAACTCCTCGCTGACGCGCGAGCCTGACGAACCGCCGCTGCCGCCGGAACCCGCCGCACCTGCCGTCGCCGTCACATCGAGCGAACCGAGAAGAAAGACCGTGCCCGCACTGGTGCCGTTTGCGGCGTCGGAGCCGGCACTGCCGCTTGAGCCGTTCGCGGTATATTCGTTGGCGGAGAAATAATGGCATTCGTTTTCATACGAAGTGCCGGCGCTGCCTCCGCTGCCGCCTTTGCCGCCAGAACCGCCGATTGCCGCCGCCGCACCGCCGCCGCCGTATCCGCCAGAGCCGCCGGAACCGGCCGTCCAATAATCGAGCCCGCTGCGAAAGTTGCCGCTTGACCCGTTGCCGCCGTTGCCGCCGTTGTAGCCATTGCCGCCTGCGGCGACGAGTTTTCCGCCGCCCGTCACGACCAACGTCGCGTCGCTCGGAACATAGATGCCCGCGCCCGCGCTCGACGTGCCGTTGGCGTCTCCGCCCTTCACCGTCAGAGTCGCGCCTTTCTTGATGTAAAGAACCGTCGTCGCGCCGGATGCGACATTCAGCGCGTTGTTGTAGGTGTGCCATGAAAGCGAAGCATCCGAAGAGACGATATAGACTTTGTTGTTCTCAAGCGTCGCTCCCGCGTCGCCGCCGTCAATCGTTCCGGACGACGTAAAGCCGCCATGCGCCGCCGGTGCCGCCGCCATCAGCATCGCCGCCAGCGCGGCCTTTCCGACCGCACTGCATAACTTATTCTTAAATCGTTCAAGCGAACTTCCGCGCATCTTCTTTGTCTTTCTGCTCTTCGCCATCTAGATGTGCCATACCAGCCAGCACACTTCACACCATGGCATGATATATTATACCATATTTTCGGCTGCAAGGTCTAGACCAATGGACTGTGACCAACCCCATGGCTATGGCGATTTAGTTCACGGCGCATTTAGCCTGTGAACATTGGATTTGTTGCCGAAGGGGGATGGCGCGATAGGGCGAGATATGATATAATACGCTCGTATTATGCAAAGGATGCTGTCGGGGATGGTGAAAACCGCAGGAGTTGCACGATTGATGTTCACCTGTGCCTTGGCTTCGGGCGCGGGTCGGGCAGGTTTGTGTTTCGCTTCGCCGAATGACGGCGCGGCTACGGCGCCCGCCGCCGACGAATCAATGCGTGTCACCGGCGCATATCGTTTCAAATCCGGCGAAAACGCGTAGAAGGAAACACCTCACAAAAGAAAGGAAAAACGACATGAAACGAATCACATTGCTGCTGGTGGCGCTTGCGTTGGCGCAAGACGGCGAATGCGAAGTCCGTCTAAAAGGATTTCTTGGCGAGAAGCTGAACAAGATGATCGAGCGCCATGTGGTCGCGCAAGACATGGACTACATCACGGCGCCGTTTCTTGAAAAGACGGAGCGGCGCGGATGGTGGCAGACGGAGTTCTGGGGGAAGTGGATGCATTCCGCAGTCCCGTATTGCGAATATTCCGGGAACGGGACGCTGCGGAGGAAGATAGACGCCGGCATAGACCGCATACTCGCTTCCCAGGAGGAAAACGGCTACATCGGCAACTATCCCGACGAGCTTCGTTGCGGCGAAGGTTGGGACGTGTGGGGCATGAAGTATACTCTCATGGGTCTTTTGCACTACTACGATGCGACGAAACGCGAGGACGTTCTCGCCGCGGCGAAGAAACTGTGCGATTATGTCATTGGCGAAATCGGGCCGGGCGGAAAGCGCGGGCGCGAGCTGTGGCAGACGGGGAACTGGTCGGGCTATGCGAGTTCTTCGATACTCGAGCCTGTCATGTGGCTTTACAAGCGCACGAAAGAGCAGAAATACCTCGACTTTGCGGCGTATATCGTCAAAGGGATGACAGTGCCGGAGAAAGGCCCGAGGCTTCTCGACAAGGCTTTGGACGGGGTTTCCGTGGCGGACCGCAACGAACCGGACTATTCGTCAAAACGCGAATGGAAATACGTGTGCAAGGAGGGGCGCTCGAAAGCGTACGAGATGATGAGCTGCTATCAGGGTCTTCTGGAGTATTATGAAACGACGGGAAGGAAGGATTTGTTCGCGGCCGCCGTAAAGACTGGTGAAGACATAATAAAGGAAGAAATAAACCTCGCCGGCGGGTGCGCATCGTCGGAGGCATGGTTCCATGGTGCGAGGAAGCAGCATTTGCCGTACGTCCGCCTGCAGGAAACGTGCGTCACGACCACGTGGATGCGGTTCTGCCAGAAGCTTCTCGATATGACAGGCGATCCGAAATGGGCGGATGAAATAGAAAAGACGTTCTACAACGCCTATCTTGCGGCACTGAAGCCGGACGGCTCCGAGTTCGCCGGCTACACGCCGCTTTCCGGCAACCGCTACCACGGCCAGCATCATTGCTACATGCACACGGATTGTTGCACGGCGAACGGTCCGCGCGGCTTCCTGTGTTTCCTTCGCGAACTCTTTACGGTAAACAACGATGCGGCCACGTTCAACTTCTATACATCCGCACTTGTGGACGGCGAACTGTCCGGAGGCCGCAAAGTCGCGTTCGACATGTATTCGCTCTATCCCCGCACAGACTCCGCGCGGATTGTGAGCCACACCGAAGGCGCGGGCAAGGTGCCGCTCCGGTTGCGCATTCCCGCATGGTGCGGGAAGGCGGAAGTGAAGCTGAACGGCAAGGCGCTGCCTGGCGTGGAGGCGGGCGGCTATTTCACGATAGACCACGAATGGCGGCTTGGCGATATCGTGGAGGTGAAGTTCGACATGCCGGTGGTTGTGCATGAACTGGAACATCACGTGGCGTTCACGCGCGGTCCCGTGCTTCTCGCCAGGGACAGCCGTTTCGGCGATGGCGACATGACCGAGCCGTTCCGCAGAAAAAGTCATGGCGGCTTCAAAGTCGGAGACCCGGTCTCCGCTTCGTTCTCGTCTGTTCGCGTGCCCGTAGACGACATGTGGATGGCGTTTTCCGCGACGCTGCCCATAGGCTCGCACCATGAGAACCCGGAGGGCGGGCTCGAGTCGACAGTATTCTTCTGCGACTACGCCTCCGCCGGTAACGAATGGCGGGTCGGGAACTATTACCGCACGTGGTTCCCGATGGAATACGGGAATGACGAATAGCGCCCCGCCTTGGCCGCGAGCCGCGCATTGGACACACACTGCGCGATATGGTATAATACGGACATGACCTCAAGGAAGGGATAACGAACGTGAACAGAATAATACTGAACGAAACATCCTACCATGGTGCAGGCGCCGTGAACAGCATCACTGCCGAGCTCGCGGCAAGAGGGTTGAAAAAGCCGATAGTCTTTTCCGATCCGGACCTAATCAAGTTCGGCGTCACCAAAAAAGTGACGGACATACTTGACAAGGCCAAGACGCCCTATGCGCTCTACAGCGACATCAAGCCGAATCCAACCATCGAGAACGTGAAGAACGGCGTAAAGGCGTTCAAGAAGGCGAAGGCGGATTGCATCATCGCGATTGGTGGCGGCTCTTCGATGGATACGGCGAAAGCCGTGGGCATAATCGTGGCGAATCCGGAGTTTGCGGATGTGCGTTCGCTTGAAGGCGTTGCGCCCACGAAGAAGCCATCCAAGCCGATTCTTGCCGTCCCCACAACCGCCGGAACAGCCGCCGAGGTGACAATCAACTACGTCATCACCGACGTGGAAAAGAAGCGCAAGTTCGTGTGCGTGGATCCCCATGACATCCCAGTGGTGGCGTTCGTGGATCCCGGAATGATGTCCACCATGCCCAAGTCTCTCACGGCGTTCACCGGGATGGATGCGCTCACGCATGCAATTGAAGGGTATATCACGAAGGCTGCGTGCGAGATTACGGACATGTTCCATATCAAGGCGATAGAGATTATCGCGCGTTCGCTCCGCGATGCGGTGGCGAACAAGCCCGCGGGCCGCGAAGGGATGGCGCTCGGCCAGTACATCGCCGGCATGGGCTTCTCAAACGTGGGGCTCGGCATCGACCACTCGATGGCGCACGGGCTTTCCGCCTTGTACGACATGCCGCACGGCAAGGCGTGCGCAATTCTCCTGCCGACGGCGATGAAGTTCAACGCCCCGAAGTCCGGCACGAAGTATCGCGACATCGCGCGCGCCATGGGCGTGAAGGGGACTGAGAAGATGACATGCGCCCAATACCGCAAGGCGGCAATCGAAGCGGTGGAGAAGCTTGCGCACGACGTGGGCATTCCGCCGGATCTCAAGGGCGTTCTCAAGAAAGAGGATGTGAAGTTCCTTTCCGAATCGGCCTATGCCGATGCGTGCCGTCCCGGCAATCCCCGCGATTGCACGGTGGCCGACATCGAGAAGCTCTACAAGTCTCTCATGTAATGCAGCAAAGATAGCGTCCGCTCCCTGCGCGGGAACGCGCATGGGGCGGCGCACAACAGAAGGGAAGGGAAGGTATGGCAGGAACATTGGATAAGATAGCGGCGAACCAGAGCGAATATTCATGCCGCGCCGAGACGCTCGGCGAGTGCAAGATAGATTCGCCTGTCCGCCACCACGAGTTCATACGCGAGGGCGAACGCATACTCGTGACGGAAAACGAGATGTTCATGAAATATCTTGCCGAGCGTCTCGGGCACACGCCCACGTTCGAGCGCGCAGGACCGCTCAAGAAGATATTCCACGCCCCGGCCTGGACGCGCGTCGGGATCGTGACGGCGGGCGGGCTCTGCCCCGGGCTCAACAACGTCATCAAGGGGCTTGTGGAGATTCTCTCCTTCGACTACGGCGTGAAGACCATATTCGGCATCAAATACGGATACGCCGGTCTTTCCCCGAAGTTCAACTACGAGCCGATAATGCTCAACCCCGACGTGGTGGATACCATTCACGAACTGGGCGGTACGATACTCGGCTCTTCGCGCGGACAACAGCCCACCGACGAGATGGTGGATACGCTCGAGCGCATGAATATCAACATCCTTTTTTGCATCGGCGGCGACGGCTCTCTCAGATGCGCGCGCGACATCGCCGACGAGGTGAAGAAGCGCAACCTGAAGATTTCCATAATCGGCATCCCCAAGACAATAGATAACGATTTGCAGTTCATCGGGCGCTCGTTCGGATTCGAGACTGCCGTCGCGGAGGCCGCCAACGTGATACGCAACGCCCACGTGGAGGCGAAAGGCACAGCGGGCGGCATCGGGCTCGTCAAACTCATGGGGCGCGATTCCGGTTTCATCGCCGCCTATGCCTCGATTGCCAACCCCGTCGTGAACTTCTGCCTCGTGCCAGAAAGTCCATTCACGCTGGAAGGTCCGCACGGCCTTTTCGCCGCCCTGGAGAACCGCTTCGCGGCAGGAAAAGATCATGCCGTAATCGTCGTCGCCGAGGGTGCCGGGCAGGAGATGTTCAAGGATATGCCCGAAGTGAGGGATGCCAGCGGCAACATCCTCAAGAAGGACATCGGGGAGTTCTTGAAGCGCGCAATCGAATGCCACATGAAGTCGCGCAACATAAAGAGTTCGGTGAAGTATTTCGACCCGAGCTACACCATCCGCTCGGTCCCCGCCCGCGGCACCGACGCCATTCGCTGCTATATGCTCGCCAGAAACGCCGTGCACGCCGCGATGGCAGGACGCACCAACTGCGTCGTAGGCAACCTCGGCGAAAGCTACTGCCTCGTCCCCATAAAACTCGCCACCATAGAACGCCAGACCATCAACCTGAAGAGCGACCTCTGGCGCTCCGTGATGGATGCAACCGGCCAGGCATATTACTTCGACGCCGTGCCCAACGCACAGGCCTCCGACCTTATGGCCCCTTGACCGCATAAGATCTACAATTATAAAGAGAGAGTTTCATGAAAACGACAGCAAAGCCGCTTTCCGCGTGTGCCGTTGCCGCATTCGCCATTCTCCATGGCGTTGCGGACGGCGTAAAATACCGCGGCATATTCATAAATGACGAAGATTGGTCTTTGAGACCCTGGGCTGTCAAACATTTCGGCGCGGAAGAACAGATCGGGAAAAGCGCCTACACGATGATTTTCGACGCCATGGAGAAGTACGGACTCAACCTAGTGTGGCCTGCGATGCATGAAGGCGGCTACGAGTTCGTTTCCCGGCCCGAGAACATCGCGCTTGCGGGTTCGCGCGGCATCACCGTGGGGACGAGCCATTGCGAACCGATGTTGCGCAACAACTGCTACCTTGGAAGGGCGGACAAGAAGAAGTGGTCGTGGCTCGGCAACCGCGACTTTATCAAGGATTACTGGCAATGGGCGGTTGATAGATACGCCACCAACAACGTGATGTGGACTATCGGCATGCGCGGCATCCATGACGGGCGGATGCGCGACGGCAAGACCAATGCCGAGAGGATTGCCGTTCTTGAAGACGTATTCGCCGAACAGCTCGCAATGCTGGAGAAGGCGGGAGCCGGGTCGGCGCCGCGCCTTTTCGTCCCGTACAAGGAAGTTCTCCCGGTGTTCAACGCAGGGCTCAAAGTGCCCGAGGGCACCACGATAATGTGGGTGAACGACAACTTCGGCTATGTGCGGCGGCTGGGCGGACCCAAGTGCGAAAACCATGGCGGCGGCATCTACTGGCACGTTTCCTACTATGGCCGTCCGCACGGCTACATACACCTTTACACAACCCCGCCCGCCTTTATGTGGTACGAACTTGTCGCCAAATGCTGGAACAACGGCGTCAAAGACGTTTGGATGGTCAATGTGGGCGATGTGTTCCAGGCCGAGCTCGCCATGTTCGCGCTGGGCAAATTCGCTTCGGATCCCGATTCCTGGGGACCGGATGCGCAGGATAAAGTGCTCGCCGCTTGGGCCAGAGACTTCGTTCCCAGCCCCCAAAACGGCGAAAAAACGCGTGATAACGTCCTTGTCGATGCAATTGTGGCGCATTTGGACGAATACTTCAATCTCGGCTTCATCCGCAAACCCGAGCATATGTGCGTCTACTGGACGAAAGCTCTCCCCGGGGAAAAGAAGCAAGAGCTCCTCAGGCGCTACGAAGCGCTGCTCGCCGCCGATATTGCGCTCGAAGACTCTCTCCCGGAGGAGAAGCGCGGCGAATACTTTCGCAAAATCGGCTTTCAGGTGAGGTTTCTCGCACATTCCGGCATTATTCATCTCTCCGGGCGCGACCGTGAATACGCGAAAAGCGTTCTGGAACCCCTTGCTGCGAAATGGGATGTGCTTGAAGGCGGCAAATGGTCCGGCTT
Organism: Verrucomicrobia bacterium UBA3750; assembly: GCA_002371755.1. GTDB lineage: Bacteria > Verrucomicrobiota > Kiritimatiellia > RFP12 > UBA1067 > UBA1067. The sequence continues at coordinate 8,134 of DFGM01000036.1, forward strand.
TTGGTGTGATACGCTGGACGAGAAGGAGGGCAAAGGCCAAAAGGCGGCGTTCAACCGCTGGGCTTCGCAGATGCAGTGGCCGTGGAACGAACCGGAGGACATCGAAAAGCGCAATGCCAAAGGCGAGAGGCGCAAAGATTACGCAGATATTGCCACGAGCTACGACGGGAAGAGCGAGCCGAAGTGGCTAGAGGCCAAGTCTTCCGTTCCGGCTAATGGCGGGGAATGGAAAGAAGTGAAAGGACTCGGTGTCAGCGGCAGGGCGTTGGCGCTTTTGCCCGTCAAGCCCGGCGTAGGCGAGGGGGCTTCTCTATCCTATTATATAGGGGAAGAAGAGGCCGGGAAACTTGTTCTTCAGTTTCTGCCCGACTTCGCCCTGTGGCCGGGCCTCAAGCTGCGCGTTGCGGTGGCGTTCGAGGGGAAGGGGGGCGCACCTGTGATTGTGGAAGTGCCGAAGTCAGATTCCAACCTCAATGAAAAAGACCCCGTCCGCGCCAAAGCCGTGCAGGATAACTTCATCCGCGTGAAGCTGGATATCCCCGAAGGTGCAAAGGCGTTCACCATAAAGGCTCTCGACCCAGGCGTCGTAATCGACAAAGTCGGGGTTTTGCCATGATAAAGCGCATATTGCGCTGCTTTAGGCCATTGCACCCTCCTTTGTGCCGCTGCGACTGCCGGTGGCGCGTCCCGCGCCTGCGCTGTTTCGGCTTTCACTTCTACCCGCTAGGCAAATCGCCGAAAAAATGATAAAATATACGCCGCAATGGAAAACGCAGAATCAAAGGTAGGCGTGCGCGTGCGCACGTATAGGGAGCAGCAGCACATAACTGTTGCCGAACTCGCCGCTAAAAGCGGCGTGGACGAGAAAGTAGTGACCGCTATCGAAAACGGCGAAGTCATTCCCGTTATCAGCGTGCTTATGAAGATTTCACGCGTCCTTGGCCAGCGACTCGGGACGTTCATGGATGACCAGTTCAAGCCAGACCCCGTAATCACCCGCAAGGGCGATGACGAGACCGCGCCGGTCGATACCGTGAAGTCGACGGGTTTCACGTGCCGTTCGCTCGCCTTCGGCAAGCCGGATAGGCACATGGAGCCGTTCCACTACGACTTCCCGGCCGATGGCGAGGATATGAAGTCTTCCCACGAGGGCGAGGAGTTCATCATTTGCGAAAGCGGCCAGATCGAGCTTTCCTACGGCAGGCAGACTTTTCTGCTCAATCCCGGCGATACCGCCTACTACAACAGTGTGGTGACGCACAGCGTGAAAGCCGCAGGGGGCAAGCCCGCCACGCTCTGGGGCATAATTTTCATGCCCGCCTAATCCAACAACCCAAGGACCCAACTAAACATGAGCTGGTTCGAAAAGAAAGAGGATAGGCCGAAGATACCTCCGGCAAAGGCGCTCTGGGCCATCTGCCCCAAGTGCAACAGCCATATGCCCAAGGAGACTTGGCGCGCGAACAACTCCATCTGCCCCAAGTGCAACTACCATGGCAGGCTCTCGGCCCGCGAACGCATTGCGCAAGTGGCGGACGAGGGGACGTTCGCCGAAGTTTTCCGCGAGGTGAGCTATTCAGATCATCTCTCGTTCCACGACGCGACCGGCCCCTACAAGGACAAGGTGGAGGCGACAATCGCGAAGACGGGCGAGACGGAATCCGTTGTCATGGGCACATGCGAGATATCCGGCCACAAGGCGATGCTCGGCGTCATGGACTTCGCGTTCATGGGCGGCAGCCTCGGCTCCGGCACGGGCGAGCGCATTGCCCGCGCATGCGAACAGGCGATCGCCGAGAAGCGCCCGCTCATCATCTTTTCGGCCTCCGGCGGCGCGAGAATGCATGAAGGAATCGTCTCGCTCATGCAGATGGCTAAGACTTCTGCGGCCATCGGCAAGCTCAAAGAGGCGGGGCTTCCCTATATTTCGGTGCTTACCGACCCCACGACGGGTGGCGTAAGCGCCAGCTATGCGATGCTGGGCGATATCAACGTGACCGAGCCCAGGGCGCTTATCGGCTTCGCCGGCAGGCGCGTTATCGAAAACACTATCCACCAGAAGCTGCCTGCCGACTTCCAGAGCGCCGAATACCTGGAAAAGCACGGCTTCATCGACAAAATCGTCGAGCGCAAGGACTTGAAGGCCTTCCTCGCGAAAATGCTTGGATTTTGGGGGTTCTGAGATGGCGACAAAGAAGAACGGGGAAAAGGCCGCGAAGAAACCAGCCGCGGCGAGGAAGGTTTGCGCGATGGATCGCGTGAAACTGGCGCGTGACGCAAAAAGGCCGCACCTGAACGACTTCATCAAGCTCATTTGCGACGATTTCGAGGAGCTTCACGGCGACAGGCTTGTGAACGACGACCGCGGTCTCGTGGGCGGATTCGGCAGTATCGGCGGCAGGAATGTGCTTATCCTCGGCCACAACAAAGGCGCGAGCGTGGAAGAGAACATGTCCAGCAATTTCGGCATGGCCAATCCCGACGGCTACCGCAAGGCGATGAGGCTGGCAAAACTGGCCGAAAAGTTCGGCAATCCGGTTGTCACGTTCGTGGATACGCCCGGCGCTTATCCGGGGCGCGAGGCGGAAGAGCGCGGCCAGGCCGAGGCTATCGCAAAATCGTTGGAGGTTTTCGCGCTGCTCAAGACACCCGTCGTAGTGGTGGTGACGGGCGAAGGCGGCAGTGGCGGCGCTCTCGCAATCGCGGTGGGCGATCGCGTCCTTATGATGGAAAACGCGGTCTATTCCGTGATTTCGCCCGAGGGGTGCGCCGGCATTTTGTGGCGCGACGGCACGAAGGCGCCCGAAGCCGCGGAAGCTTTGAAGATCACCGCTGGCGACCTTGAGAAACTCGGCGTCATCGACGGTGTTATTCCCGAGCCCGCAGGCGGCGCGCAGAAAAACCACAAGGCCGCCGCTTCGGCCGTGAAAAAGGCGATTCTTGCCGCTCTCAAGGAGCTGGACGGCATCGCCCCCGACGTCCTCGTGGAGAAACGCTACGCCAAACTCCGCGCCATGGGAAACTTTTATTGAGCCAAGAGATTGAATAACCAAACTCCATCCTGAGCCGGCAGCCTCTTCAAGGATACCACATCCTGGGCAGGCGGCCTCTTCAAGGCTGCCGGGAATAGAAAGAAGGTAGAATGCTATGATAGACATCAAGAAGTTGAGAGACGATTTCGATGCAACAGCTGCTGCATTGGCAAGGCGTGGCGTCGAAAAGGAGCGTTGCGAGAAGGCGCGGGATCTGGATGCCAAGCGCCGCGCTCTCGTGGGCGAAACCGAGACGCTGAAGGCGAAGCGCAATGCAGCCTCCAAGGAAATCGGCAAAATCGCCAAGGAAGGCGGCGATTTCGCGGCCGCCAAGGAGGAAATGCGCAAGGTGGGCGATAGAATCGCCGAAATCGACAAGGAACTCGCCACGGTGGAGCACGACCTTCGCGAGACCCTGCTCATGATTCCAAACATCCCCGCCCCCGAAATCCCCACCGGCATGGATTCTTCCGACAACAAGGTGGTGCGCTTCGTAGGCGAGTGGAAAGACCCGGACTTCAAGATTCTCGACCACATGACAATCGGCGAGAAGCTCGGCATCTTTGACTTCCCGCGCGGCGTGAAACTCACCGGCACGGGCTTCCCCATCATCCTCGGCCAGGGTGCCAAGCTCCAGAGGGCGCTTATCCAGTACATGCTCGACGTCCATTGCCAGACCCAGGGCTACACGGAAATGCTCCCGCCCTTTGTCGTAAACAGCGACTCCATGACCGGCACCGGCCAG
>DFGM01000036.1:11960-12159 GCA_002371755.1 Verrucomicrobia bacterium UBA3750
ACCGGCCAGCTCCCGAAGTTCGCCGAGGATCTCTACCACTGCCAGATTGACGACTTCTGGCTCATCCCCACGGCGGAAGTGCCGGTCACGAACTATTATCGCGACGACATTCTCCAGGCGAAGGATTTGCCCATCAAACTCACGGCCTACACCCCGTGCTTCCGCCGCGAGGCCGGCTCCGCCGGCAAGATGACGCGCG
>DFGM01000036.1:12250-22797 GCA_002371755.1 Verrucomicrobia bacterium UBA3750
AGGTGGAGATGGTCAACTTCGTCCATCCCGACACGTCCTTCCAGCAGCTGGAGATACTTGTCAAGGAGGCGGAGGCGATTCTCACTGGGCTCGGCCTCCACTTCCGCGTTCTCCAGCTTTGCTCCGGCGACATGGGCTTTTCCGCCGCGAAATGCTACGATCTGGAGCTCTGGGCGCCTGGCGAACAGCAGTGGCTGGAAGTCTCCAGCTGCTCGTGCTTCACCGACTATCAGGCACGCCGCCTGAACTGCCGCTTCAAGGATACCGACGGCAAGACGAAGCTCGTTCACACGCTGAACGGTTCCGGCGTCGCGTTGCCGCGTCTCATGGTCGCTCTCCTCGAGCAGCACCAGAACGCCGACGGCTCCGTGACCATCCCGGAGGTCCTGCGGCCCTACATGGGCGGCAAGGAAAAGCTCGAACCCATTGCATAATATGATGCGCAAGCACCTCTTACTGGCAACTGCGATTGCTGCGGCGTTTGCAGGCGGGGTTCGCGCCGCAGAAGGCTTCGCTTTCGCGGATTCGCCTTTCGTCTTCGACGCAGGCGCTGCTTTGCGTATGCGCCAGGAAATCATGCACAATGTCCCATCCGCCCCTTACGGCGTGTTGGGGAAGATAGGCGTATACAGAGGAAAGACGAAGAACCAGATGCGATTCCGTCCGGAGGTGTGGATGCAGCTCAAAGCCGGCGAGAGCTGGCGGCTCTTCGCGCGCATAAACGACGAGTTTCGCGCGGGCATCGTCAAAAAGACCCACAACTCAACCTTCCCCGGCGAGGTCGTGCTGGACAACCTCTTTGTTGAAGGCAAGGGACTCTTCGGCGACTTCCTCGACCTTCGCCTGGGCCGTCAGGATCTCTACCGCCTTTACGGGCTTACGCACATCTTCTCCGACGGCACGCCTGGCGACGGGAGCTGTTCCACCTATGCCGACATGGCCAATATCGCGCTCCATGTGGATGAAGATTCATGGATAGACCTCTTCTCTCTCTGGACGCACGACCGCGAAGAGCTCCGCTGGGGCACGAAGCGCTCTCGTCACGTCAGGAAGACTGGTTTCGGTCGCGGCGAGCCGGAGATGGACGACTGGGGGTTCGGTGTTATCTGGAATTCCAGGATAGACCTTCTCGACTACAAACTCTTCTGGATTCGCAAAGATACGGCATCCTTCCACCGCGACGGCGTGAAGCATCCGCACCGCTACGTCAACCTCTTCGGCGCGAAGCTGGAGCCGCATTGGACGGAAGAGTTTTCGACCCCGCTGGAGGCGATGACGCAAATCGGCCGCACCGGTGACCACGACGATCTCCGCGCGTGGGCCGTGTATGCAGGTTTCGATTGGAAGAAAGCGGTGCAGAAGGGTTCGTGGCGACCGTTCTGGAACGGCGGGCTTCTGTATTTGAGCGGCGACAAGAACACGGCCAACGAAGATGGTGGCCATGCCGCCTGGGATCCGATGTGGTATCGCGGCGTCGATGATGGCGAAATGTTCGTCTACGGGTGTGCGAACTATGGCGTCAACTGGTGGTCGAACATGATCAACCTCAAGACCGCCTTTGGCGTGGAGTTCGGCTATCGCCATAAGGCGCAAGTGATGGCAGGACCCATCTGGACTGCCGAAAAGGACGGTCTTGGCGGAGGAGACGGGCGCTTCAAGGGTTTTCTCACCCAGGCGCGGTACGACTTCCCCATATACATAGCGAACAAGGAAGAAGGCGGCAGGCTGGAGGTTTTCGGACACATCCTCGCCGAACTCTTCAATCCCGGCGACTATTTCGAGAGCGACAAGCCCGCGTATTTCTTCCGCTGGCAGCTCGACTTCCGTTTCTAGCCGCACTCCGGCAGGTATCTTGCCGCAACCTGGAATATCGGGCTGCGGGCGGGTGCGACTTTGCAAAAACACAACACAAACCGCATAAGATATGATATAATACTTTCTAACCATTTGCGGACAGGAAGGAGAGAAGTGCGGATGAAGATGTTTATGACGGTTGCAATAAAGGATGTCGAAGTCGCGTCATGGCGCAGCCGCAGGGCGAAGATGGCGGTTTTCGCTCTCGTCGCGGCGGTATTGCCAAGTCCCTGCTTGCTTGCGGCATCTTCGATAACGCTTCCCGTCTGCGAAGTGGTCGAGAGGATGCACAGGGAAGAGTCGGTGTTCCCGGGCCGCGTCACGAGCGTAGAGCGGGTGGATGTGGTGCCGCAGGTTTCAGGCGAGATTCTCGAAGTTTCATTTACGAACGGCTCGAAGGTCGAAAAGGGCGACATCCTATACCGTCTGGACAAGGTAAAGTACGAAGCTGCGGTAAAGAACGCCGAGTCGACAGTCGCCGAATGCAAGGCAAAGGCCGCCTATGCCGCCTTGTCGCACGAGCGCCACAAACGGCTTTTGGAGTCGCGCGCCGTTTCCGAAGACGAGGCGGATAACGCCCGGGCGCAGCGCGATGCGTCGCGCGCGGCTCTCGCGGCGGCCGAGGCGACGCTTGTCGCCGCGCGCGACGACCTTGAACATTGCACGATCATCTCGCCCATCCACGGGCGAATCGGCACGACGGCGAAGACGGCGGGCAATTATGTAAAAGCAGGCTCGGAACCTCTTGTTTCGATTCTGCAGCTTGTCCCCATCCGCGTGGCGTTTTCCGTCTCCAACCGCGAGATACTGGATGTTTTCGGAGGGGACGTCGCCTCCCGCCGCGATTCCGTCTCCGTCACGGTGACGCTTTCGAACGGCCAGGTTTTCGATGAACAGGGCGAAATCGAATATGCCGAGAACGCTGCCGACGAAACGACGGATACGGTCATGCTCTACGCTCTCTTCCAGAACGAGTCGCTTCTGCTCGTTCCCGGCGGCACTGTGGCTGTGACGCTTGCTGCGAAAGAGGGGGTGGCGCGTCTTGCCGTTCCGGCTTCGGCAGTCTTGCAGGATACACAAGGCCCGTACGTCTGGGTGGTGGGCGAAAACGGCATGGCCGAGCGCCGGACGATTGCGCGCGGAGACGTGGATGACGGCTGGGTGCTCGTCGAGAAGGGTCTTGCCAAAGGCGAACGGGTCGTTGCAGAAGGGGGGCACAAGGTCAGGCGCGGCATGAAGGTGGAGGCGGTGCAATGACGACTGGCGACGGCCTTGAACGGTATCCGAGCATCTCGCGCATATTCCTGCGCCGTCCGGTGACGGCGTGGGTGGCGGTAATCGCCGTCTCGCTCGTAGGCGCGATCAGCCTTTCGCGCATGGCGGTGTCGGAATATCCGCACATAACTCCAGTCACCATCACGGTGACGGCATCTTATTCCGGGGCGGGCGTCGAAGCGTTGAACGGCTCCGTCGCGCAAGTGATGGAAGACCAGATAAACGGCGTCGAGGATATCTGGTACTACAAGTCGAACTGCTCTAACAAGGGGCTCTACAACTGCTATTGCACGTTCCGTCCGGGGACGAACGCGGATATGGCGCTTGTCAACGTCCAGAACGCCGTAAAGCGCGCCGAGCCGAAGTTGCCGTCGGAAGTCGTGCAGAACGGCATCACGGTGAAGAAAGCGCCGGAAGACCGCATGGTCATGTATATGTTCATGACCGACGGCCGCAGCATGGATTTGATGGAGCTTTCCAACTTCGTGGAGAAGCAGATAGCCGATGCGGTGCAGCGCATCAATGGCGTCGCTCTTGTCGAGACGGGAGGGCGGACCTATGCCATGCGCGTATGGCTCGACCCCGTGAAGCTCGCCGGGCTGGGCATATCGGTGGAAGAGCTCAAGAGCGCGATTCTCGCGCAAAACATCCAGGCCGCCGCGGGGACGGTGGGTGGCGAATATTCAAGCCGCTATCTCACATTCAAGATCGATGTGAAAGGGCGCCTCAAGACGAAGGAGGAGTTCGAAAACATAGTCGTAAGGACCAATCCCGCCACGGGTGCGCAAGTGCTCGTCAAGGACGTGGCGCGCGTCGAGCTCGGCAGCAAGGGCTATACCATCCGTTCGCGATTCAACGAAAAGCCGTCTGTTTCGCTTTCCGCCTACAAGTCTCCCGAGGCGAACGCGCTTGCGACGGCGGAGCGCGTCAAGGCGGAAGTCGCGAAATGGATGGAGCGCCTGCCCGAGGGCGTGGAGTGCGTGCTCGCGGATGATACCACTGCCTTCACGCGCGTATTCCTGAAGGAGACGGCGAAGACGCTGGCCGTGGCGCTTCTCCTCGTCATTGCGATTACGTTTCTCTTTCTCCAGGATTGGCGCGCCACGCTGGTTCCCGCCATAGCGATACCGATTTCGCTCCTCGGCACGTTCGCATTCCTCGCGCCCGCCGGATGCACGGTGAACGTATTGACGATGTTCGGCCTCATTCTCGTCATAGGCTCGCTCGTGGACGATGCAATCGTGGTTGTGGAGAACACGCAGTCGCTGATGGAGCGCGAGGGCTTGCCGGCGCGCGAGGCGGCGGCGAAATCAATGTCGCAAATCTCCGGCGCATTGATTGCAACCACGCTTGTCACCATCTCGTGCTATCTGCCTCTCGCGTTCTATCCGGGCATGGCGGGAATGATGTACCGCCAATTCGCCGTGACGATGTGCGTGGCTCTTTGCCTTTCCACTTTCGTGGCATTCGTCCTCTCGCCGGTCCTTTGCGCAAAACTGCTGCGCCCCCAGGATGCCAAAAGCGCCAACAAACCGGTATTCCTTCCTTTCAACTGGACGCTCGGAAAATTGAAGAGCCTGTATCTCGCCGCAACTGGATTGCTCGTGCGCCATCTCGTCTTGGCCGTCGTCATTTTCGGGGCTGTGGCGGCAGGCCTGTGGTGGTTCTCGCGAGAGGTTCCGTCATCCTTCCTGCCGGAGGAAGACAGGGGGTATATCTCACTCTCTGCACGTCTTGCGGAAGGTCAGGCCCTGGAACAGACCATAGGACTCGTCGATGAAATCCACGAACGCGCCGCAAAGATTCCGGGAGTCGAATCCATCTCTTCGACCTGCGGGAAGGCGAACATGTGGGGGTCGGGCGAAAACCTCGCCCAGGTTCTCTTCCGCCTGGAACACTGGGACAAGCGAAAGGGCAAAGACCTTTCTTCCACCGCAATAGAAGACGCGATAAAGTCCAGCCTCCGCGATTTATACGCAGCCGAGCTTGTATTCTCCCAGCCTCCGGCCATACGCGGCCTTGGCGGCTCCAACGGCGTCGGTTTCAATTTCTGCTCTCTCGACGGCATGTCGCCGGCAGAGCTTCTGTCGGCGGTGGATGCGTTTCGCGACGAGATTGCGAAAAGTCCGCTCGCCAAGTCGGTCTCGCACGGCTTTACGGCCGCCACGCCGCAGCTCGAACTGAAACTGGACCGTCGCAAAGCCGAAATGCTCGGCATCACGCCAAAGATGGTGTTCTCGACGCTCCAGAACAAACTCGCGTCATACTACGTGAACGACTTCAATCTCAAGGGCGGCGTCTACGAAGTGAAACTGCAGAACGATCCCGACGCGCGCTCGTCCGTCAAGGACGCCCTTGCCATACGCATCCCGTCCAGCAGCGGAGGAGCCATACCCCTCTCTTCCATAGCCACGCTGGAATACGTGGGCAACACGCGCGAGACGATGGCCTACAACAAGATGCCTGCGGCATGGTTTTCCGTCGTTCCCGCTCCCGGGGTCGTATCTTCCGATTTGATGCGGATGATTGAATCGGCTCCCAGACCCGCCGGATGCATCATCGAATGGGGACCTGTGCAACTGCAGGAGAAGGAGAACGAAGGCCGCCTCTTCTGGCTTGTTCTCGCGGCCTTGATCTTTGCCTACCTTTTCCTCTCTGCGCAATACGAAAGCTGGACAATACCGCTTTCGGTCATGCTTTCCGTGGCAGTCGCGCTCCTGGGCGCCTTCGCAGGACTCTGGCTCACGTCGACTTCGCTATCGGTTTATGCCCAGCTCGGATGCGTCATGCTGATAGGGCTCGCCGCGAAAAACGCCATCCTCATGGTCGAGTTCGCAAAGCAGCAGCGTGAAGCGGGCATGCCTGCTGCGGATGCGGCGATCAAAGGCGCGGACTTGCGCTACAGAGCCGTGATGATGACGGCATGGAGTTTCATTATCGGCGTCGCCCCTCTCGCCTTCGCCTCGGGCGCAGGGGCGGGAGCCATGCGCGGCATCGGCATCTGCACGGCCTCGGGAATGCTTGCGGCGACAATCTTCGGAATAGTCCTTGTGCCGCCGCTCTATACCATCTTCGAGAAACTCCGCCGGAAGCCGGTGCGCGAGGTGCAATAACCTCCCGGACATGGCAAATACAGCGTCAACGCGCTGACGGCCATGTCCGCCGAGGGGAGCTTCGACAACTAGATCTGCCAGATTGCGCCGTTGGCGAAGAGGCGGCGCTCGAGTTCGCCCATAAGGCCGAGTTCGAGGATGAGGTCCAGACCGAAATAGCGGCTGCGCATGAATGGTACGCCACGCAAAGTCTCGCGAAGGCGTTCGCGCGCGACCCCTATCTGCTCGGGTTCGGTCGGTGCGCCGACAAGTTCGAGGTTGCGCCTTATATCTTCGAACGGCATGAGCTGCGCCTCGAGACGCGGCGCGAGATTCTTCCAGGCGGAGGCGATGGCGCCAAGCTCCCCGGCAAGTTTTTCGGGCGACGGGTATTTGTGCGCGTATTCCAGTTCCGCCCGCTTTATGTGCGCCGGACGGGAGCCGTAGATGGCAGGGAAAGAGGCTTTCGCATCTTCAAACGACGGCCACCAGCGCGAGACGATTGCAGGGATATCCAGCGATGCCATATTCTGTTCCAGCAGCAGTTCGAGAGCCTTTGCCGATACGAGCGTGCCGATGCCGACCTTGAAGCCGTGCGAGACGAGGCTGCCCCCGAAAGAGAGATTCTCCATGTCCCAGTAGTGCGAAATCTGGTGCTCGGTGCCGCTTGCAGGGCGGGAGGAACCCATGGCCTGCATGGCAAAGCCGCTCATCACAAGTCCCTCGCACAGTTTCCGGACTTCTCTTTCGTCGCCGGCGGCGCAAGCGGCGGGATTTGACAGCGCCTCGCGCAATGAAGATTGCACTAGACGCCAAGCGAGAGGGTGTATCGCCTCGGAGCCGATGGCGTCGGCAAGCATCCAATCGGCTCCGGCGGGAATCTTGGCAATGAGGTCTGCATAGCCGCTTGCGGTCATATCGCGCGGAGCGCAGGCGGCAACGGCCGAATCGACGATGCAGCCGAGAGGCGCCTTGCATGACAGGGTTTGCTTCATGTCGTCCTTCGTGATGGCTGCCCCGTAGGCGGTATAGCCATCCATCGAGGCCGCGGTGCCCACGACCATGTATCTTAGGCCAAGTTCCTCGGACGAGCGTTTGACGAGATCGTTTATCGTGCCGGAACCGACGGCGACGGGGATCGCTCCATCGGCGGCGGCTATGGCATCACGCACCTCCTCCACTTTGGCGTAAGTGGCGTGGAACTGTGAGCCGTCAGGGTTCAACATGTATGAAGAAACCTCGATCCCGGCGTCGGCGAGGAGCTTTCCCGTCCTGTCGCCGGCGACTGCACGCGTGCGTGGGTCTTCCACGACGATTGCCCTCTTCGCTCCGGGGAAGAGCGTCCGGAACATCTTGGCCGCTTCTTCCGTCGCGCCGGGCGCGATGACGCACTCTTTCGTGTCGGTGGCGTTTTTGAGAGCCTCTTCCATCATGTCCATGGGTTCGATTCTCCTTATTTCAGCAGCACGCTGACGGCGTTGGCGAAGTTCTTGTAGTCCGTGATAACGATGTGATCCATGCCTTTGATGCGCACATGGCTGTCGCCCCCGCCATCGGCGAAGTCGTCGCCGATGAAGATTACATCCTTTTCCTCATATCCATGATCCTTTGCCCAGGCGAGAGTCGCATCGTACTTGTTGTATTCCTTGCCTGCGAAATCGAATGAAGTCGAGCCTCCGATATAGACCGAGAAGTCCTTGAAGATGTCGCAGACCTCCTTGTACATCGCACGGCGCTTCTTGCGGTCGGGATCGAAGGCGACCTTGTGCTCGGCGGAAGGTGCAGTGCCAAGAAGCCCGAACGTCACCATTCCCGAGGCGTGGAACTCCAAGGGTTCGCCCTCGTATTCGGTGTAGCCGTATTTCGCGCGCAGCATATCCGTTTTTTCGCGGAAGAACGCGCGGTCCACCTCGTTCGTGAGAGCCTTGACGATTCTGAACTCGCCATTCGCGCCCTCCGCCACCTGCATTCCGTAGTTGCCGACGATGTCGATAGGGTAGTTGCCCATCTGCTTGTATATGCGAGGAGCGTTGCCGGCACCGATCATGACGCACTTATACTTCGCATCCAGTTTCTTGAGCGCGGCGAGATTCTTTTCCGGGATGGGCGAACGGTGCTGGCAGAGCGTGGCATCGAGATCCATGGCGACAACCTTCTTGCGGCGGCCCTCGATGGCGCCGGTGAGCAGTATGGGGTAGTCGCTTGTCGCGCGGTCTGCGCCTTTGGCCTTATACTCGTCCCAGTCGGCTTTGTTCTGGCACATCCAAAGGCATACGCTCAAACCCTCTTCGTGCGCCTTGGCTACCCACTCCTTTGGGGAAGCGTGGCCGTTGGCCGCAATTGAGCAGCAGCCAAGGGATTTGGCGATGTTTATGAACTTGGCGTCCAGCCCCTTGTCGGTTATGAAGCCGGTATGCGCCTTTGGTGCGACACGGCGCATGGTCGCAAGCGTATTCGTGTCGAAGCACGTGAAGGCATAAGTCCCTTCGGCCATGAACTTCTTCGCCATGGCGTCCAGCTCGCGGCAATACTCTTCCAGCACCTCCGGCGTGTAGAAACCGGAGGGATACGCCTTCATCTCCAGCTCCACGAAAACATCTTTGCGCCCGGCGAAAACCGAGAGGACGTCTTCCAGAGCGGGCACAGGCTCGGAACACGCCTGAAGACGGCATGCGCGGAGTTCGTCAAGAGTCATCTCTTCCACGATTCCTTTGCCGTCGGTAGTCCTGTTGACGCGAGGATCGTGCATGATTACGAGCTTGTGGTCTTTCGTAAAGCGGATATCCGTCTCGAAACCGCGTATGCCCTTGTCGAGGCAGAGTTTGAAGCCGCCGAGAGCGTTATCGTCATATTCGCCGCGCGAGCCGCGGTGGGCGATTACGAGCGGGCCGTCGGCAGTCTTCGCCGTTGCGTTCGCCGGGCCTTTGGCGTTGAACAAGGCGCAGCCGGACAGAGCCATTATCGCCACAACCGCCGCCAGTATCGTTTTGTTCGCTTTCATATCGTTCCTCCCCGAAGTTTTCTAAATTATAGCATTTGTGCGCCTGCCACGCCAGTGGGTTTGCCTGTCATAATTTCCTGCCGGCTTGCATATTCCGCTCACGGGCGGGCGGGAAGCGAACCTTTCGAGACGCTCTCGCCGTATACCGTCTTCCAGTCGTCACGCATGGATACGCTCACCCAGCCGTACTTTGCGCAATTCTCCCGCATTTGCGCGGCGGCATCGATATTGCCGTATTCGCGCACCGTATCGTCGCAAAGGAGCATGAAGGCAAGGGCGGGATATTCGTTGCCCTGGATTGTGTAATTGGCCATGCTCGCGTCCGACATGCTGTTGCCGAAAGCGAGCACGGGGCGGCGGCCGATTTCGCGGATAATCGCCGATACCTTGTTCAGTTGCAGGTTCTTTACGAGACTCGTGCCCTTGAGTGCAGGTTTTGATTCGGCTTCCCAGACATACTTTAGAGCGTCCGCACCATCTTGATCGGCAGCCACGATGGCCACATCGGAGCCGATTACACGGCTGGGGGCTATCGGCAGCGTTCCATCGACGAGCGCACGGGTGAGGATGCGGTCGGAACCGGTGCAGACATATACGGAAAAACCATTCGCTGCAAGATATTCCACGACTTGGATCATTGGCTTGAAAAACGCCTCCCCCCGCTTCATCCCGGTGAACCCCGGCTGGGGCGTATCCATGAAAGAGCGCACGTATTCGCAGAACTCTTCCGGCGACATGCCGGCGTATGCCGCGGCGACCATGTCTTCGCGCTCTTTGGTGAGCCCCGGACGCCTGCCCTCGAATCGCGAACCTTCCGCCGCGGCTTTTTGCGCTTCTGTCGGCTTGAACGCCTTGTCGTCGAGAACGCGGAATTCGAAGAGCTGCCAGTCGAAATAAGTAGGCGCACGTTCGCAGAAAAGCGTCCCGTCGAGGTCGAACACGGCGATTCTGCGCTCCTGGGGGATGTATCCCGGCGAGCGGGGGTCTTTCGCAGCCTCCACATATTTTTCCAGTGCCGCCTTCGCCGGTGCGGAATCGTTCCACAGCGAGAGCGGCTCTGCGCGCCTGCACCCAGCTGCGACCATGCCGAGCGAAATCGCCAAAACCGTCCAAACCACCCTCGCCCGGCGCCACAAGGAGTCGTTTGCGCTTCTTCCATTGATATTAGAGTTCATGACGGCCGGGGATTGTACTATAATTCCGCCGAAGTGTCAATCCCAAGCCTTTGCCATCGCCGACTGGGGGAGAGGTGCGAAAAGGGCGTGGTAGGGCATATCCCCCAGCCGACAGGCTGTCCGCGACGCGGATGCCCTAGCAGGGGTGCG
>DFGM01000036.1:22859-27641 GCA_002371755.1 Verrucomicrobia bacterium UBA3750
GCGAGACCCCTCGCCGCCGCATGCCTACACTGCTACAACGCGGCGGGCAGGGTCTGCCCGCCCTACCACCGGGAGGGCAACCCCGGCCAATGCCCATCACTCGGGAATCCAATGGGCATTGAACTGGAATTCAATGGGCATTGAATTGGAAACCAATGGGCATTGGTCTCGCGTCCAATGCCCATTGGTTTCTGGAGTGATGCCCATCGGATTCCCGAGTGATGGGCATTGGTCTTATGATGGCTCAGGGGGTCTCGGTGACGGTGAAGCGCAGGCGGTAGCGGGTGTTCGGTTTGAGCCTGAAGCCGTCATGCGCGATGCCGCGTTTAGACCAGGAATCGTCGCCGCCGACACCCATCATGGCTGCATCGATACAGACGGTGAGGAAGTCGCGGCGCGGGAGTTCGTGTTCGTGCTGGGCGGCCTCGAGGTCTTCCTGCGTCCAGGGCCAGACGTTGAAGCCGAAGGGGTCTCCAGGGGCTTCGATTACGATTTTCCTCTTGCCGTCTGAAAGTTCGAGGCGGTATACGTCGCACCTATGGCCCATTTCGGAGGGAATGGAGTAATGGGAGTCGTTAAGCTCGTCCACCGTCATGCTCCAGGTGCCCATTTTTGCGGATTCCCTGCGGTCTGGATAGTTTTCGTGGGGGCCTCGTCCGAGCCAAGTGACCTTTTTGAAGGCTGCCGGCACCTTGAAAGTGACGCCGGCGCGCGGGAGGAGCGGCAGTTTATCCGGCATCGAAAACTCGAACTTTACGGCATTTCCTATCGTTTCCAGCAACATATGGCATCCTTCGGGGAGAACGCCGGTGGCGGTAGCTTTTTTCCAGACGGCGCAATCTTTGGGCATCTTCCAGCCGCGGTCGTTATCCGTGGGTGCGCGCCAGAAGTTGGGGCGGATGTCTTTGAGTATCTCGTCGGCCTTCTTGTGCTCGTGCGAGACATCTTCAAACACCTTCTTCGCCTCCCAGGCGCCCGGGTGCGGGTTGCGCAGAGCATCGAAGATGCCGTTGCAGTTGAAGTTGTAGTCGTTGGGCTTGTCGCCGAAGTCGCCTCCGAAGGCGAGGCGGCGCGTGCCGTCGGGAAGGGTCTGCCACACGGCCTGGTCGGCAAAATCCCATATGTAGCCGCCCTGTGCAGAGGGGTATTTCGCTACATTATCCCAATAGTCGCGGAAGGAACCCGTGGAATTGCCCATTGCGTGGGCGTATTCGCAGAGGATAAAGGGCTTTTTGTGTTCCGGGTCGGCAACATACTTTTCCTGATCCCTTGCCGGAGCATACATCGGGCAGCGGATGTCAGTCCACTCGGAATCCCTGGCCTGTTCGTATTGGACGGGGCGCTTTTCGGCATCCAATTCCTTTATATAGGCGTATTCTTTCTCGAAAGCAGGACCCATGTCGCTTTCGTTGCCCATGGACCATACGATGATCGAGGGGTGGTCGCGGAAGTTTTCGACCATGCGTCCGCCGCGCTCCAGGTGCGGAGTAAGCCATTCGGGAAGCTTGGAGAACGAATTCGTCTGGTTGTAGTACATGCCGTGGCTTTCGATGTTTGCCTCGCATGTCACATAGAGCCCATACTTGTCACACAGGTCGAAGAAGTGCGGATCGGAAGGATAATGGCAGGTGCGCACGGCGTTGAAGCCGAACTCCTTGAGCACTTTCACATCCTTGAGCATCTCTTCGCGGGTGATGGTGTAGCCCTTGTCGGCTGTCATTTCGTGGCGGTTGACGCCTTTGACGATAATCCTCTTGCCATTTACCTTTAGTACCTTGTCCTCGATGGACACTGTGCGGAAACCGACAGCTCTCGCATACCAGTCTTTGCCGACCTTGAAGGCGATGGTATATAGGGCGGGGTCTTCCACCGTCCAGAGCCTGAAGCCGGGGACGGAGGTTTCGTAAACCGTGGAAAACGGGGCGTCGGGGGCGCCGACACGGGCTTTCACGGTCACGTTGCCGGTTTTCGCATCGGCTTTGGCGGTGAAGTCGTAAAGACCATCCTTTTCCGAGGCGATAAGCGAGACGCTGCGGAAAATGCCGGAGAAGCGCCAGAAGTCCTGGTCTTCCAGGTAAGAGCCATCGCAGAACTTCCTTACTACTACTTTAAGTGCGTTCTTTTCGCCGTTTGGGGCGAGGAATGGCGTAATATCGAATTCGGCCGGGAGCCTGGAATCTTCGGAATAGCCCACTTCCTTGCCGTTCACGTAGAGCGACATGGCGCTCGAGACGCCGGCAAAGCGTATGACTATGCGCCTGCCGTTCCAAGCGGCGGGTATGGAGAAAGTACGCTCGTATACGCCTACGGGGTCGGGGTAGCGGTTTACAGTCCAATCTGGATGTTCTGCGGTTTCGCCGCCGGCCACCGGGGGTGTCTTGGCGAAGGGGTATGTGACGTTGGTGTAGAGCGGAGGATCGAAATCGCCCTGGAGCTGCCAGCAGCCGGGCACGGTTATCTTGGTCGTGCGCGCGGCTTCCTCTGGCTTGCCGCTCGTCCATGTGAAATCCCACTCTCCGTCGAGGGAAGCATAGAACGCGCTATCCTCGGGAACGGCGGCAAGTTCTGCGATTGCTTTCGCCTTCGCTTCGCTTTCGCACGGCACGATGGCGGATCTCGCGGGGAGACGGTTTATCGCGTTTACTTCCGGATTCTGCCACGGCAGCGGCTGGCTTGCGGTCTCGCAGCCGCTTTTTGTGGAATCGCCCGTCTGGGGCTGGGCAAGATCAATGGCTGTCGTCTCGCCGCAGGCGGCCAGCACCGTGAATGCCGTTGCGGCAAGGAGAGTCGTTTGCTTCTTTTTCATATTTGCCTTTCGTTGTGCGAGCCGCCATTGCGGCAAGCAGGCATATTATACCATAATCCCGCGCTTTTTGCATCGGTTCGCTAACGCAGATGGATGACGAAGCCGCCGAGCTTGCTCGCCGCGACTATCTCCGCGAGAATCTTCTTGAGCGCCTCAACGCCAACGCCCGTCGACTTGTCCGTGACGTCATGTCTGAACTTGCGCCGCAGATACGTGTCCGTGTCCGTGATGTTCTCCACATAAGGATCCCACCGGGTCTGTTTTATCCGGGGACTGTCCCCGCTTTCTTATGCGGCACATTATGTCGCTTTTGATGGTTACTATCCAACTGCGGCGCGTGATTGAGATGTCCCCAGTTCGTATGCGGCACGCAATTGAGATGTCCACGCTTTGGTTGCAGAGGAAAAGACACCCTGGCGGGAAAGAGAGAAAAACCCGCCAGGGGGCCAAAAAACGGTTAGCGCGTCACTTTGTAGTAGAGCACGTTGCCGCTCTCGAAATTGAGCGGAATCGTCACTTGGTTGCCGGAACCAGTCTTCGTGGCGGTAGCGATATTGGCTTCGTTGGCGCACCCTGGCGTAGCCCCGTATTTGACGGTGTAGGAGCCCGCCGGCCAGTCGCCTGGGAACGTAAGCGTAAGGCTGCTGCCATTGAACGACGCCTTCTCAATGGCAAATGTCGCACCTGCCACCGGCGCAACACCGGCTTGATACGCCTGGGCGTAGGTCAGCGACGAATTGGATATCGTGGAGTTAACATTAGACTGATCAATATTGTTGACGGAAAAATAGTTCACAGGAATATTTACCGCCGTCCCTGAAGCATCCACAACATCCGATATGACTGTCGCGGCGGCGCCGTCCGCCTTCACAGACGCGTACTTGTCGTAGACGGTGCTGGCGGCGTTCTGGATGACGACATCGTCGATTGCCGTATCGCCCGCCACCGTCATGCCCGTGAGCGATTTTGACGCGCCAATCGGAAGCCAGTCGCCGCCGTTGGCCAGTTCGCCGTTCACTGCAATCTTGCAGCGATTGTTGGCATAGTCGAATATGGTCGTGAGCCGCACCCACTCATCCTTAGCATAGGTCTTATCGCCAAGCGAAACGGCATCGGAAGAGGAAGAGCCAGCAAGAGCGACAAGCTTCCCGGCGGTGTTTACCGCGATGGCGAGATGGCTGCCGTCCGGCAGAGCTGGAGCCTCGTCTGGAACCGACACCTTGACAAGGACATCGATGGCGACAATCCCATCCCTCCCCGCAGACTTCGTCGCAGAACCCGCTACCGTAAGGACCTTGGTGTGCTCTGCATCTGTGACGGCATAGCCATTGACAGGCGCAGCCGGTGCCGCCGCCGTCAGCGTGCCGCCCGACCAACCATCTTCCGTAGACTCGAAAGTGCATACCGTGGCGGCAGCACTATCGGCCAATGCCGCGCCGGCCGCAAGGCCAGTGAGCGCAAGAACCGCTTTCATCGTCGTTTTCATGTTTCACTCCTTCCGATTTGGTTATTCGATTGTGGCTTTGAAGAAGATGTCGCCTCCAGACTTCGGGATTGTGGCGGTGGCGGTTTCGCCGTCGCTGAAGTCGTCGTCCGACAGCGTCGCGTCAATCGCCCTCGCCGCCGCCGTCCTGAACGCCTCAAGCGTCGCAGCGCCGTAGAATTTCAGTCTGCCGTTGACTGGCGCGGCGATCGCGCCCTGGCGCGTGAGCGTCACCGTAACGACGACGGCGTCTTCGCCGACCGCCACGTCAGTCACCTCGAACGCGTACGAGCGGTCTTCGTCCGTTATGTCGAGATTGAGGAGATACGCCTTGTCGAAGTCGTCAGCAGAAACCGCCGCCACCCTGCCGGCGACCGTCGCCTTGCCGCCGGCGCACCTGTTGAGCCACGCGGCCTCGGCCGCGCTCAGGATGCGGGCCGCGTTGTCCTTCAGCACAATCGCCTCGTTCGCGCTGAACCCCTCGGCAACGACA
>DFGM01000082.1 GCA_002371755.1 Verrucomicrobia bacterium UBA3750
CATTATTATGGCAAACTGCGCCCCCTTCATGGCCTCAATTGTGCCCTTGTGCGTGAGGGCGCGAATATGATATAATATGCGCTCTAGCGGCTAAAACCCGCGGATAACGAAGTAAAGGCAAAGCAACATGAATGAGATAGGTGTAGGCATATTGGGATTCGGGACTGTCGGCGCCGGCGTGGCTGACGGCCTCCTGAAGCACCGCGACGTGATGGCGAAGCGTCTTGGCGTGGATATTATCCTCAAGAAGATAGCAGATCTGGATATCACGACGCCGCGCGGCATTGACGTGCCGGATGGGATTCTCACGACAGATGCCGCTTCGGTCATTGCGGACCCCGGCATCAAGATAGTGGTGGAGACGATTGGCGGCACCGGCATTGCCAAGAAGTTCGTGTTGGACGCGCTAAATGCGAAGAAATGCGTCGTGACCGCCAACAAGAAGCTTCTCGCGGAATGCGGAGAGGAAATCTTCGGGACGGCGGCGGAAAACGGCGTGGACATCTATTTCGGCGCGTCGGTGGGTGGCGGCATTCCGATTATCCGCGTCTTGAGGGAAGGGCTTTCGGGCAACGAAATCGAATCCATCCACGGCATATTGAACGGCACCTGCAACTATATCCTCACCCGCATGGAGAACGAGGCTCTGCCGTTCGATGAAGTCTTGAAGGATGCGCAGAAGCTCGGCTACGCAGAAGCCAATCCTTCGCTCGATATTGACGGCTTCGATACCGCCCACAAGGCGTGTATCCTAGCGTCTCTCGCGTACGGATTCCGTCCGAAACTCGAGGACGTGCAGGTGGAGGGCATAAGGAATCTTGCCGGGGAGGACGTGAAATACGCGGCCGATTTCGGCTACCGCATCAAACTTCTGGCCTATGTCGCCAAGAAGGGCGACGAGGTGGAGGTCGGCGTGCACCCGACCCTCGTGCCTTTCACGCACATGCTTGCCAACGTGAACGACGCGTTCAACGCGGCGATGGTCAAGGGCGACATGAGCGACTACACCATGTATTACGGGCGAGGGGCCGGGCGCGCACCCACCGCCTCCACCGTGGTGGCCGACATCGGAGACATCGCACGCAACCTCGCTTCGGGCGAGACGCGCTACGCACGTGCCGTCCCGACATATGGCGAAGGCAAGGTGCATCTCAAGAAGCCGGGCGATATTTCCTCTCGCTTCTATGTGCGTTTCCTCGTGGCGGACAGGGCCGGGGCATTCGGCACCATAGCTTCCATCCTCGGCAGGCACGGCGTATCGATTTCCGCCGCCTCCCAGAAGGCGGGCAGCATCGGCAACCAGCCCGTTCCCGTGGTCGTGCTCACGCACGCGGCGAAGACTTCCAGCCTCGAAAAGGCGCTCGCAGAAATAGAGACCTCCGGCGTCGTAGGCGCCACCCCGGTCAAGCTCAGGATGATTTGAAGAAATGAAAGTATGCAAATTCGGAGGCAGCTCGCTCGCCAATGCGGCGCAGCTCAATAAGGTGATGGATATCGTCCTTGCGGATCCGGCAAGGCGCATCGTGGTTGTTTCGGCCCCCGGCAAGAGACATTCCGGCGATACAAAAGTCACCGACCTTCTCATAGAACTGGCCGAGACTGCGGTCAAAGGCGAAAACACCGACCGCCAATTCGGCGCCGTGGTGGAAAGATACGCCGAAATCGCGCAGGCGCTCAATCTGGGCGAGGATATCATCCGGGAGATCGAGCACGATCTCATGGATCGCATCGCCAAGGTCGCCGTGCTTTCCAAGCCGGAGTTCTTCGACCTCATGAAGGCGGCCGGCGAGGATAACAACGCCAAGCTCGTGGCCATCGCCTTTACGATGCGCGGACACAAGGCCCGCTATGCGAGCCCCAAGGATACCGGCATGGTGCTTACGGGAAAGTTCGGCGATGCCACCCTCGACCCCTCCAGCTACGCCACGCTTTCGCGCGCGTTCAGCAACTTCGACGGCATCGTGATCTACCCCGGCTTCTTCGGCTATACGAAGGAAGGCAAGGTGGCCACGTTCCCGCGCGGCGGCAGCGATATCACAGGCTCCATCCTCGCAGCCGCCGTATGTGCCGACGTCTACGAGAACTTCACCGACGTCGATTCCGTCTATCCCGTGGATCCGCGAATCGTCCCTGAAGTCTCCGAAGGCATTCCCACCATGACCTATCGCGAAATGCGCGAACTCGCATACGCCGGTTTCGGCGTCTTCAACGACGATGCCGTCATCCCCGCCGTGCGCGCGAGAATACCGATCAACATCCGCAACACCAACCATCCGGGCGAACCCGGCACGATGATCCAGCAGTCGCGCAGGGTGGTGCCGGGCACCGTGGTGGGCATCGCTTCGGCCGACGATTTCTGCAATATCGTGGTGGATAAGTACCTCATGAACCGCGCAATCGGTTTCGGCCGCCACCTCCTCCAGATTCTCGAGGACGAAGCCATCCCCTACGAGCACATGCCCTCGGGCGTCGATTCCCAGTGCATCGTGGTGAAGGGGCAGCATCTTCCGAAGGAGAAAGAGCATCGCGTAATCCAGCGCATAAAGCGCGAACTCGATCCGGATTCCGTGCTCGTGGAGCGCGACCTTACCATACTCATGGTGGTGGGCGAGGGCATGTGCTACACTGCCGGCATGTTTGCCAAGGCCTGCCTCGCGCTTGCTTCCGCCGGTATCAACATCTCCATGGTCAACCAAGGCTCGAGCGAAGTCAGTTTCATGATTGCCATAAAGCGCAAAGACCGCAGCGAGGCGGTCCGTGCGCTCTATCGCACGTTCTTCGGCTGATTCCCATTGCCGTAAATGCAAAGAAACGCGGGAGCCGAAGAGGTTCCCGCGTTTCTTTCGTCTTCCTGAAGAAGGAGGTTAGCCGAGGATGGCTTCCTTGAAGGCCTTGCAAGGAGCAACCTTGACAACCTTCTTGGCCTTGATCTTGATCGTCTCGCCGGTGGCGGGATTGCGGCCGGTGCGCGCCGGACGCTTGATGAGCTTCACCTTGCCGAATCCGGGAAGCATGAAGCCTTTCTCTTCCTGCTTGGCACCCTTGATCGCGAGATCGAGGAGCTTCTCGTAGATGGCGACGGCCTGCTTCTTCGTGACGTCGCCGGCTTCTGCGAGAGCGGCCATGATGCCACTCTTGTTGGTGGGAACTACTTCTTTCTTCTTGGTAGCCATTGTGGTTTTCCTTGTTTTACTCCGCAAGAACTCTTCTTGCATCGTTTGGCGCATAATATACCAATATTTTCGGCGCTTTGCAAGCACAAAATGCAAAAACCCCTGTATTTTGCGCGATAAACCGTTCTTGACACCCCAAAACGCCCGCAAACCGCGCGTTTTCCACCCCTCGCGCACCTTCAGCGCAGATGATGCCGTCCCATGAAAAGCACTCTTTGAAAGGGGGTTGCGCGGTGACGCGGCAATATGGTATAATATTGGCACAAACTGCGAGAAAGAGCCAAATATGAAAAATGTCGTACCTCTCATAATGGCAGTCGTTCTGGGCCTTGCCGCCGTATATGGCGTCACGAGGCTCATATCGTCCAATGCCGCCGAAGAAGAAAAGAAGTTCGTCAACGTGGTCGCGGCCGCGCGCGATATCGTCTACAAAGACGGCGAAATCAAGGATTCCTGGATAAAGAAGAAACGCGTCGAGATTTCTTCGCTGCCTGCGAAGGCAATCCTCTGGAAGCAGGCCAACATGGTGATTGGGCAGACGGTGACGCGCACCGTGGCGCGCAACGACTATATTCTCACGAGCGATATTTCCGGCGTGGACGTGCGCCTGGCGAATGCAGTGGGTGCGGGCGAGTGGGCGGTGCCCGTATCGTTCGCGGATAGCAAGCTCGTCAAGTTTTTGAAACCGGGCGACGAAATCGCGATTATGTGCGCGAGTTCCATCAAGAAGGTCGTCTCCAGCCGCGACCAGAGCCTGAAATCGACCGAAGTCAAGCAAGATACGATGAGCGTCCTTTTCCCGTGCGTGAGGATACTTGACGTAGGGCGCGGCGATGCATTGCGGCGTTCCGAGGATGTGAGCGGCGAGACGATCATTCTCGCTCTCACCCCGCGCCAGGCGATGACGATTGTGGCTGCCCAGCGCGAGATGGACCTCTATCCCGCCCTGCGCAGGGCAAACGATGCTAACGCGCTCCGCCGCCGCGACGTCGGCATGGTGGACGAAAAGACTTTTCAGGAACTGAAGCAGAACCTCGAAACCGTGGTTCTGCCTGACGGAACCGAGAAATAAACAAAAACGAAGGAACAAAAGACATGAAGAAACTCATCATGGTTTTGGCTTCCGCCGTTCTGGCCGGCATGGCTTGGGCGAGGGGAGTCGAACAGATATCGGTTGTCGAGAACGAAATCGCGACAATCTCGGTGCCGTTCGGCATCACGAGCTACCTCCCCTCCAACAAGGACGTGGTTCGCATCGAAGAACTCTCCAGCACGTCGCTCCGCATCACCGCCCTCAGGCGCGGACGCTGCGACCTCGAAGTGCGTGGCGACAAGGACCTCTCCCAGAAGTACGAAATCACCGTGCTCGGCGACCTCGCAACCACGCTCGACACCCTCTCTTCCGAGCTTGACCAGGTGCAGGAAGTCCGTGCGCGCATCGTTGGCGATTTCATCCGCATCGACGGCGAAGTGAGCGCCATCCAGAAGTGGGAATATCTCCAGAAGGTTCTGCGCAACTATCCCGGCGTCGTGCGCAACTTCGCGATCTTCACGCCCGGTCCGGACGTGATGCTCCGCCTCAAGGATACGCTCCTGGAAGCCGGTTTCAAAGTTTCCTTCCAGTCTCTCGGCAAGGACCGCAAGGCATGGCCTGCGAACACGATTTCGCTTGTGCTCAACAAGCAGACGCAGATCATGACGGTGCAGGGCCGCGTATACACGCCCGAGCAGCAGGCCAAGGTGCTCGACTGCCTCTCCACCGAGCGCTGGCTCGTCACGAGCCTCAAGCCGGCGGAAGACGCGTCCACCGACGACGAATACAAGATCCGCACGCAGTTCGACGTGTTCGTGGACAAGCCCCAGATTCGCGTGAGCGTGGCCTATCTCGCCGTCGGCGAAACCGACCTCAAGGCGATCGGCAACCAGAACGCGAGGACCCGTGACGGCGTCTTCAACATGGGCGGCGTCTTCGATATTCTCACCGACCTCATACACGGGCATACTGGCCCAAGCACTGGTTTGGGTTCAAGCAAGATGACAAACCAAGGCAATGGCCGCCACGCGGCTGTCGGCGCAAATCTCTCTCTGACCGCCAACTTCCTCAAGGACAACGGCATCACCCGCATGAGCGACACGGGCTACACCGTGATGCAGAGCTGGGACAAAGAGGGGTCGCAGTTCAAGAGCGGCGGCAAGAAGTATATCGCCGTGGCCGGCATCAACGTGGGTGAACTCAAGGAAATCGAGTACGGCTTCGTTCTCAAGACTCAGGGTGGCGTCGTGCCCGAGGGCGATGCCGTTGAAATGCTTCTCGATCTTAACATCTCATCGCCTGTCGACGGCGGCAACGGCGAATGGGACCAGAGCGAGGAATTCACCAGGCAGCGCGTTACTCTCGAACTCGGCAAGACCACATTCCTCGGCGGCGTAAAGTTGCTCGACGAATCCCGCATTTCGCCTTCCGGCATTCCCTACCTCCGCAACACCCCGCTCCTCAGCTGGTTCGTCTCCGATTCCGGCCACGACATCTCCGACCGTCGCCTCGTGTTCATGGTGTGCCCCGAGCTCATCGACAATACGACCGGCGAGAAGATCGACACCAAGGCCGAAATCGACCTTCCTGTCACCGTCGAGGGCGCGAAGACCACCGAGCAGCGCGAGAAGGAGAAGCTCGAGAAGCAGTATCCTTTCGGCGGCGGTCTCTGGAATCCGCTCAACTGGTTCGTATTCTGAGCCGGTACTTCTCCTTAATATAAGGTAAAGAGATGACAATACTTGCCACGACAGCTGAAGGGACGCGCGAATACCAGGTCGAAGACGGCCGGGAACTCACGGTGGGGCGTCTGAGGGAATCGGATATCCCCATTGCCGAGCGCGATGTATCGCGCAGGCATGCGGTCTTCACCTGCCGTGGCGGCAGATTGTTCGTGAAGGATGTCGGCAGCCACTGCGGCACCTTCCTCAACGGCAGGCAGCTGGCGGAAGAGGCGGAAGTCGCCGAGGGCGACAAAGTTCGCATCGGCTCGGCCACATTCTCCCTCCCCGCTTCCGCGTCTGCCGCGGGTCCGGCGAGTGCACCCAGCGTGGATGCGACGCCGGACTTCCTTTCGATGTTCAAGGATGCGACGATGCTCTATTCCGACAGGATGATGGAGCTAAAGTCGCGCATCCACACTGTTATTCTCACTCGGCTCAACGCCACTGAAAACGCGCTTTCCCAATCCGACGACAAGGATCTCGTATATCGCGCGGAGCAGTGCTTGGACCAGGTGATGCGGGAGTTCCGCCACGAGTTCCCGAATGATATAGATATGGGGGCCGTGCGCCAGTCTCTGGTGGACGAGCTACTCGGTTTCGGTCCTCTTTCCCCCATGATTCGCGCCAAGGAGGTGTCGGAAATCATGGTGAACGGTCCCGACAGGATTTTCGTGGAAAGCCGGGGCAAGATATACGAGACGGGCGTGAGGTTCTTCAACGAGCGCCATTTGATACAGATAATCCAGCGCATCGTCGAGCCGCTGGGACGCCATGTGGACGATGCAAGCCCGATGGTGGACGCACGCCTTCCTGACGGCAGCCGCGTGAATGCAATCATTCCGCCTCTTGCGCTGGATGGTGCTTCGGTCACGATACGAAAGTTCGCAGACCGCAAGCTCACGACGGACGATTTGATTTCCTACGGTTCGATGACGAAAGACATGGCGCTCTTCCTCGAAGAGGCGGTAAAGGCGCGCCAGAACATACTCGTCTCGGGCGGAACGGGCAGCGGAAAGACGACTCTTCTAAACATACTCTCCCAGTTCATTCCCGAAGGCGAGCGCATCGTGACGGTGGAAGACTCGGCGGAATTGAAGCTTTCGCACCGCAATATCGTGCGTCTGGAGGCCCGCCCCGCCAACACGGAAGGCAAGGGCAGGGTGGCGATTCGCGACCTCGTGGTGAACTGCCTCAGAATGCGGCCTGACCGCATCGTCGTGGGTGAATGCCGCGGCGCGGAGGCTCTCGACATGCTCCAGGCCATGAACACCGGCCACGACGGATCGCTTACGACGGCGCATGCGAACAGTCCGCGCGACTGCCTGACCCGCTTGGAGAACATGGTGATGATGGCCGGCTACGACCTTCCCTCTTCGGCGATACGCGAACAGATTGCCTCGGCAGTGGATCTTATCGTGCAGCAGACGCGCATGGGGGACGGCTCGCGCAAGATTGTCAAGATAGTGGAAGTCACGGGGCGCGAGGGAGATGTGATACAGATGCAGGACGTCTTCGAGTTCCGTCAGACCGGGGTGGACAAAGGCGGCAGGATCGTAGGCGAATACCAGGCCACCGGCAACATACCGTACTTTATCGACGAGCGCCGCAGGCGCGGCGTGCTTTCGCTGGACATGTCCGTATTCGTGCCAAAGGTGTGAGCCGATGATAGATTCGACGCTTATCGTATACATACTTGCGTTCAGTGCCACGGCTGCCGCCGTGGTTGCGTTCTGGAATACGTTCGTGGAGGCGGCTGCCGCCCAGGCCGAGCGCAAGGATGCGACCCGCGCCTCGGAGCTGCAGCTCCAGGAGTTCCACAATCCGATGGAGCGTTTCGTGAAGCCGGGCCGGCTCTTCCGTCTGCGCCTTATATTCGCCTTGACTCCGGCTGCGATAGTCTTGGGAATACTGATACTCGCCAAGTTCACCCACCCTGCGGCGCTTATCGTAGCTCCGGCGATATTCCTGGTCGCGGGTTCGTTTTTGCCGGTTTTATATTTCAAGGGCAAGGTGCGCAAGCGCCAGCTCGATTTCGAAACATCGCTCCTCGACCTTACGATCGGCATCGGCAACGCCCTGCGGGCGGGCATGGCGCTGCCGCAGGCGATAGAGAAGGTGGGCGAGCAGTTCAAGGGCGCAATGCGCGAAGAGTTGCTTATCGTGCTGCGCGAATACAGGCTGGGCGTAGACCTCGTCAAGGCGTTGGACCGCATGGCAACGCGTATGCCGTGCGAGGATATGAAGTTGCTCGTGAGCGCCATCAAGCTTACGACGGATTCCGGCGGCTCGCTGGCTTCGGTGCTTACCGAGATGACCGCCATGATACGCGGCAGGCGCGAGTTCGCCGACAAGGTGAAGGCGTTGACGGCGGAGGGGCGCTTCGAGGCGATTGCGATGGCGTGCGCCCCCGTGGCGGCATTCATCTTCCTGCATCTCATCCAGGCCGAACTGATGCGCCCGCTCTACACGACCGGCGTCGGCTGGATTACCATCGGCGTGGTGGTGGCTCTTGAGGTGGCGGGCTATTTCACAATCCGCAAAATCGTTTCGGTGGAGGTGTGAGCATGGACGAGAAGTACATCATATACTGCATCGTGTTCATGGCAATCTTCCTGCCGGTTCTTTGCTGGCGCAGGGACGAGTTTGTCGATCGCTCCATTCCCGCCGGCGACTGGTCTCGCCTGCCCGGTCTTTTCAAGCTTCTGTGGAAGCCGTCATATGTCCTTGAGCCGTCGGTGGGTTCGATGTTTGCGCGCTTCAGCCCCAGGGCTGCGAAGCACTATGCGGATCTTTCGGAGATTGCGGCATTGCCGCTCACCGGTGCGAGGGTGTTCGTCTGCAAGGTTATCTGCGCGATATTGTTTGGCCTCTTCGGGTCGGTTTTCTTCCTTTTGCCGGGCACGCCAGAGGGTGTGCCGGAGGGCGCGATAATCGTCTTGACGCTTCTCGGCTGGATGATTCCTTCGATGGCTCTGGGCGGCGTGGCGCAAAAGCGGCAGGAGGAAATCATGCGCTCGCTTCCTTTCGCCATCGATCTCATAGGCGCGGCGATGAGGTCGGGCCTCGAGTTCGGCGCGGCGATGCGCTACTACACGAATCTCGGCGATACCGGGGCGCTGGGAGACGAGTTCGCGCATGTTTTGCGCGATACATCCCTTGGCAAGCCCATGGTGGAAAGCCTGCAGGACATGGCTTCGCGGCTCAAACTCAAGACTTTCAGCGCATTCGTGGGCGTGGTTGCGTACGGCACTGAAATCGGCGCATCCATAGCCGATACCCTCAAGGTGCACGGGGCGGAAATGAGGCGCGAGAGGTTTTCGCTTGCCGAGCAGAAGGCCGCGCGCGCACCGGCCCTCATGATATTCCCGATTGCGCTTTTCATCTTGCCTGCCGTGTTTCTCATCATCTTCGTACCTGTGATGCTGCAGTTCCTTGCCACGCAGGCCAATACCTAACCATTGGCGGAGGATCTATGTCGAACAAGCTCAAATTGACCATTACGGGCGGAATCGAAGCGGGGCGCACCGTTTCGCAGGATTTCTTCACTTCGCTTCTTGTAGGGCGTTCCCGCTCGTCGGCCATCCATCTCTCCGAGCCTGATGTTTCGGGCAAGCATTTCGAGTTCGTGCGCCGCGCCTCGGACGTCGTAGTCAAAGTGTTGAGCCGCAACGGTCTGGTGGTGGATGGCGAAATGTATGTTGAAGGCGCCATTGCGCCGGTGAAGGCGGGGAGCGAGATCAAGGCCGGCTCCAAGGTGGTCATGCGTATAGACGAGCTGCCCTCGAGCAGCGGCGAGCTCGCGGAAAGCCTGATTACGGAAGTGCCGTCCCGCGGAGCGGAAGAAAAGATTTTGGCTATGAAGGCGGCAATGGGCGAGGCTGCGGCGACAGGCGGCTCGGAGGCGAGTGCCACACCTCTTACGAAGACGCCGCCTCCTGTCTCCGCCGATGCGGATACGGGAGACGCGAAGTCCTTGCCGGCGCCGGTGAAGCCTCATCCCGCCCCGGTTCTTCCCAAGGCGATGCAGCCGAAGAAAGTTCCTGCCGAAAGCGCCCCGAAGCGCCAGGAGCTTGCCAAAAAGGCACTGGGGAGGGTGTCTTCCGGCGAAACGAAGGCTCCTGCGTTTGAAGAATCCGCTTTCAATTCCGTTGCGACCGGCTCGTCCGATCTCAAATCGGCCTCGCGCCTCTTCGTGAACGCGCCCCAAACAAAGGACGATTCCGGCTTGACGAGCGATGCGTTCGACGACGAAAAGACGGATGACGGCGATGGCGAGACCCAGGAACTCAAGACACGTGTCGGTTCCATGGAAGAAATGCTGGAGCGTAAGCGCCAGCTCGACCGCGCCAGCGTGAACCGCCGCATCCGCAATTCCGTCATCCTCATGGTAGTGATGGTGGCTCTCGCAATCGCCTGGTGGGCGCTTGGCTCACAGCATCACGTTTCGAATGCGGATGGACCCTTCCTCCCCAATGGCGAACTTGACCTCGCGGAAGCGGAGATCAAGACTCCGGAAGGTCAGGTCGAACTCGCGTTCGAGTTCCCGCGCGATGCGAGGATGGTCGTGAACGTCTCGGAGGACGGCAACACGGTGGACGTCAAGGATACATATTTCGGCATAGACCGCGACGTGCCGTTCCATTTGCATTTCACGCGCTGGCGGGACAGGCTCGACCTGCAGCTTTCGCTGGAAAGCTCCTTTGAAAAGTGGCAGCAGGCCGAGTCGGCGGCAGGCTCGGTGTTCGAGACGCGCGGCGGAAAGCGTCCGGAGGCGGAGTTCCTCGAAAATCTCTTCCCGGGCTTTTGCGAGATTACGACGCAGCGCGGCGTGAGGTTGATGCGCGCGGAATACACGCGGTCCTACAACGGGGAGCTTTGGCACGGTCAGGCGATGTATTTCCGCAAGGGCGACATGATATATCTGCTCAAGACTGAAGTGCCAGACCCCTATTGGAAGCGCGCCTCGGTGAGGATTCTCCTTGAGCCCCACGTCGCATTCTGCAAACCGTTCTTCGCCGGCTACTGGGATTCCCCTGGCAAGGCCGCAATGGTGGAAGATTCCGTCACCGACGACGAACTGCGCGCAAGGATTGCACGCGAGCTTGCGGCAGACCGCAACGGCTCCTGGGCGGCCACCATGAGCTACATAGACACTCTCCTAATCAGGTCGTGGGGCGTGAAGCACGCAACGCAGAAAGCGGCATTGGAGCAATACCAAGCTTTGCAGGAGAAGATGACCCGCTTCTACAACGAGCGTTTCCTCGCATACGAGACGGCCAGGGAGAACGGGGCCGAGAAGCGCATGAAGCATATTTTCTTCGATTGCAAGACGATGTTCGGCGCGATGCCGCGCGACCGTCGCGCAACTCTAGTGAACGATCCGGAGGTTTGGGCATGTCATCGAAAGCGCTGATACTCACTCTCAAGCGCGACAAGGAGCAGATAGCGGAAATCGCGCTTACGCAAGGTTCAGAGCCAATCCTCGTGGGCAGGGCGCACGAGTGCGTCTTGAAACTCCCTGCCGACGACTTTTCGGCGAGCTCGAAGCACGCCAAGATATTCTGGAAGGGTTCGTCCCTCATGATAGAGGATGCCGGGAGCAGAAACGGCATCTACCAGGACGGCAAGCTCGTAAAGCGCGCGACGAAGCTCAAGCCCGGTTCGCTCTATGCGATAGGCGCTTGTCTACTCCATGTGCGCCCGGAGGAGCGCAACAAGAAGCTCAAGACCGCCAACCGCTACCACAGGCTTGAGTTCCTCAATGGCGACAACGCCGGCAGAATAGTCGACATAAAGCAGAACTCCGACGGCACGGATTTCGATATCGGGCTGGACCCGAAGTGCAGCGTGCATCTGAGCGACATGCTCGTCTCTCGCCGGCATGCGGTATTGAAGACGCGTGAAGGCGGGGAGTGCTGGAT
The DNA here is from genome assembly GCA_002371755.1 of Verrucomicrobia bacterium UBA3750. Lineage (GTDB taxonomy): Bacteria > Verrucomicrobiota > Kiritimatiellia > RFP12 > UBA1067 > UBA1067. The sequence continues at coordinate 11,852 of DFGM01000082.1, forward strand.
AGAGGATCTTGGCTCCAGGAACGGCACGTTCGTGAACGGCGAGCGGCTTAGCGGCAAGGAGCGTCTCTTGAGAGACGGCGATACCATTTCCGTGGCATTTTTCGAGTTCAGGTTCCTTGATAGAAGCGTGACGCACACCCGGGTGCAGGCGTGGGTGAAGCTCGCCGTGATTGCAGTCACCGTGTGCGTGATGGCGGCTCTCTACATTGCCTGGACCGCTCTCCGCCTCCCTGTGGAGACATGCCTTGCAAACGCGCGCAGCGCGGCCGCCCGCACCGACTTCGATGCGGCCCGCCGCCATATCGCCGCATCGAGAAGCGCACGCGACGCAGCCGGCTACAGGCAGCAGATCGACAGCCTCGCCAGCCAGATAGAAGTGTGGGAGAAGACCCGCACCGCGTGGGAAAAGGCCCGCAAAAACATCGCAACCGCCTGGGAGAAGGCGCAGGAGGCCGACGAGAAGGAGCGCAAGGAAATTGTGGATACGCGCCTCAAGACCGCGCTTTCCATACTTGACGCACTCGTCTCCGGCCCTGCCGATTCCTGGGGCTGGAATCCGAAGGAAATGGTGAGCGTGAAGAAGGAGTCCGACTTCGCGGCAAAGGCTCTCCACCTCTATTTCGACGGCATGGATGTGATAAACGCCGCGGCGAAGAATGTCGTGGCCGATGCCGACATCAAGGTGCGCAATATCATAGGACCCATAGAAGGCTTCCTCAGGGATCACAAGAAGACGGTCGAGGAAGGCGGCTACATGTTCAATGTGATGAAGTTGATGGACGACCTCCTCAAGGATTTGCGCGTCATCAACGAAGGCTACAACATCATCGACAATTCCATCGCGAAGATATCGGCCACCAACCCGAGCTTCCACAACATCTACGAAGCGTTCGAGAGGATCTCGGCCAACGAGAAGTACCCTGGCGCCGTGCGCGGCTACGCCCGCCAGCAGCTCGCCCCGTGCCGCGCTTTCGTGAAAGCGCAGGACTTCCTCGAAGATGAGCTCGCCCAGCTTTTAAGGCTCGATTTCAAGGGCGTGCGCGAGAAGTCCGAGGATATAGTGCTGCCCAACCAGGATCTCTGCATACGCCATGCGCGCTATTCGGATGCAAGGTCGTTCTTCGCAGAGCGGCATCGCCAGCTTCAGAGGGAGGCGAGCGCACTCGAGACGATGATAGGCGGGCTTGCCGCATGCGGCATCACGATGGACGGGCGAGGTGATGATATCGACCTCTTCGTGGATACGAAGAATATCGAAAAGGCACTCTCGTTCGACTGCTTCTCCCGTCGCCCGCCAAACGCAAGGCGCCCCGAACCGGTGGGTATGTACGATACCCTTTTCGGAATAGAGTGGACGTTCGAATCGTTGAGCGCGCTCCCGAAGTCCTATAGCGGCAGGAATCGCCGTTCCATGGCTTTCACGCCGCGATGCATCTCGGCCCGTCAGGCTTTCGACCATGCAGCCAACCTTGTGCAGTATCTCGAAGGCGACGACAGGCGTTATCTCCAGCATGGCGACATTGGCAGGTATTACACCCAGTGCGTGCGCATCACAATCGAGCGCGAACGCCTCGTCCAGTGGCTCAAGGACTACAAGGGCACGGACCGTGCCGAAATCGTCGCTTCGTTCTATGCAGACTTCTTCTCTCCAGATCCGACAGATGTCGCCAAGCGCGCTCTCAGCCAGCGTTTCGCCAAGCTGAAGAGGGAAGTCATTGCGCTTGACGAGAAGTACAAGTTCGAGATGGATCCCGAGAAGCAGCTTGCGTTGCGCGAGAAGATAATAGAGACCGGTATTCCCGGTGACCAGCTTGTGCATTCGCGCTGGGCGCAGAAGTTCGATTGATGCGAAAGATGGCAACGCGACGCATGGCTTCATGCCGCTTCAAGAGCGGTTCGGTGTTGATGGAATACGTGGTGCTCCTCGTATTCGTCGGTGTCGTCCTGATGGTCGCTTCCGTCAAGCTCTTTTATGGCTATGACGAGGATGAAGGGCGCATGAACTATGGAGCGATGGGTCGGCAGTTCCGGAACTTCTGTCAGCGCACGATGGGAGGAATAGCGCTTCCGGTGCCATGAGCGGCGCGTCTTCTGGAGATTTGCTCCATGAAGGGGGCAAGTTCGGCTCTTACGATGTGGTTCGCCTCATCGGCAGAGGCGGCATGGGTGCCGTCTACAAGCTCTACTCCCCAGAAGACGATGCGTATTTCGCGGCGAAGATAATGAAGACGCCCGAGACGGACGATGCACACGTCTGGCGCAGGCGTTTCGCCAACGAGGCCGCTTTCGCGATGAAGGTGGAGCACCCGAATCTCATACGCGTCTACGATGTAGGCGAAGACCCGGATACGGGCCTATGCTACATCATAATGGACTATATCGACGGCAAGAGTCTCGGCAAGCTTATCCGCAAGAATGGCGCGCTCAAGGTCGAGGCGGCCATTCAGGTGGCGATAGATATCGCTTCGGCTCTCGGTGCGGCACATGCCGCCGGCGTGGTTCACCGCGATATCAAGCCCGACAACATACTCATAGATTCGGCGGGAGAGCCGTATCTTGCCGACCTCGGGATAGCAAAATTCTCGTCCGATGAAGGCGACGAGGTGGTAACACATACGGGAGCCATCATCGGCACCCCGGCCTATATGGCGCCTGAGCAGATGATCGACTCCCACAATGTCGATTGCCGGGCGGACATATATTCTCTTGGCGTTGTCCTTTACGAGATGCTCGTCGGCGCACGGCCTTACCCGAAAGCGACTTCCATGGAGCTTATCGCCAAGGTTGTGAGCGGCGAAAGCCTGCCCAATATCAAGAAGGCCAACCCCAATCTGCCGCGCAAGGTTGCGAGGGCCGTCATGCGGATGGTCGAAATCGACCCGGCGAAGCGTCCGCAAAGCGCGGAAGAGGCGATTGCGCTTCTCAAAGACTCAATCGACCCGAAAACGACCATCCCCCTTGCGTCCTGCGCCGCCAAGGCGAAGGAGATAGTGAGCCGAAACGCCGCCACTCTGGTGCCGTCTTCCGCGATTCTTGTCATGGCGTGCATAGGGATTGGGTATGTGGCTGCGGTGCGAGGGTGTTCGCCCGGCTCTGCCGCATCCCCGAGCACTGCCAACGTTGGCGAAGTCGTCGTGAAGGAGAGGCTGCGCGAGAGTGTGGAGAAACCCAAAGAAGCGCCAAAATCCGTCAAGACCGCAAGGCTTGTGCCCGTTCTGGAGAAAGCCGACGGCCGGCAGGCCGGCAACCTCAAGCGGGGGACGCTGGACGGAAAGGTCTTTTGGGTGGAGCAGGGCGGCTTCAAATGGCACTATACGCTCGTGAAAGACGGGGCCGTCTTGTGGCGCAACGTGGACGAAAGTCATGGGGATGCGTGCGTCGAGCCGAAGCCCAAAGGGAAGCTTGTCGTCCCCGAAACCGTAGATTCCCATCCCGTGGTAGCGTTGGGTGCGCTGGCGTTCAAGGATTGCAGCGAACTCAACGAGATTGTGCTGCCGCGCACCTTGAAACGTATCGGCAAACGCGCCTTCATGCACTGCCACGGGCTCAAGGAAATCACGCTTCCGCCGTCTGTCGAAAGCATAGGACTCTGGGCGTTCAACCACTGCTACAACCTGCAGAAGGTCGACCTCGGCCGATGCAGGTATGTTGAAAAGGGGCTCGGGGCTTTCGCGTTCTCGCGGAAACTTGCGGAAATCACTGTCTCCAGCGACAATCCGGCGTTTCGCGTCGAAGACGGGCTTCTTTATTCGAAGAATATGCGCAAACTGGTGGGCGCACCGCCGAAGCTGGAGCATTTCCGCATCAAGGAAGGTGTGGAGGAGATAGGCCCTTGGGCATTCTACGCATCAAACGCCCGGGATGTCGTGATTCCCGCAAGCGTCAAGAAAATAGGCACGGCAATGTTCTACTACAGCAACAGGACAAGGCATGTCGCTTTCCAAGGCAACGCACCGGAGATTGTGAAGGAGATGGATTTCACCCTTTTCGGCAGGTCGCCGAGCAATTTGACCGTATACGCCAGGAACGGCACGACCGGCTGGAATGCCGGTGCGAAGAACTCAAACGTCAAACCGCAGTTCTGGCCTGTTGGCGACAAGGACGCGCGCGAGCTGAAGTTCGTTTCAGGGCGCCCCGCTTCCTCGAAGCGTCCTTGACAAAAACCGAAAAAGCGTCACACAGGCGAGAGGAAATATGGTATAATACGCGGCGTAGTGTTGAACAAGATGAAGAAAGGCGAGTAGACAAATGACACTTCGCAAGCTTCTTGAAGACAAGGTCGAGCGTTTTGGTTCGCGCCTTGCCATGGTCTGGAACGAAGAAAAGGAATGGCGCAAGCGCACTTGGGCGGAGCTCGGGAATCGCGTTCGCGCGCTTTCCGATGGCTACGGCAAATACTTCAATCTCGAGCCGGGCAAGGATAATACCGCCATAATACTCGGCAATTCGCCTGTCTGGGTGGAAGCGTATCTGGCGCAGTCGTGCGCGGGCGTGGCGGTGGTGCCGCTCGATCCGAAGTTGCACGAGAACGAGGTGGAGTACATACTTTCCAACGCCGAAGTGAAAGTGGTGACGACCGACAAGGCGCATCTGAGGATGATGATGTCGCTCGCCCCGCGTCTCACACATCTCAAGGGGATCGTGGTGGTGGATGGCGTTATTTTCGACGGGCAGAAGATTGGCGAGGCGGCGGTTGTCGGGATTGACGTCTTGTATAAAGATGGGGATGGCGGCTTCTACGCGGCGCACCAGCCTGATGCGGAGGATGTGGCATCCATCATCTATACATCCGGCACGACGGGCAAGCCCAAAGGGGCGATGCTCACCCACAAGAACTTCATCAGCGATGTGGAAGGCGCGATAGTCACGTTCAACGTGCACGTGGACGAAAACGACAGGCTTCTCGTGGTGCTGCCGCTTTTCCACGCATTCAGCTTTACAGCCAATCTCATGGTAGCCTTGAGCATCGGCGCCGAATTGATGTTTGTCGAGTCGCTCAGGACGGTCGGGCGGGACATATCGATACTCAAGCCCACGGGCATCATGGCGGTGCCGCTTCTTGCGGAGAAACTTCACGACAAGTTGGAGGATGGAATCGCGAAGTCCGCTATGGCGCAGTTCCTTTTGAAGCTGGGGCTGCGGGGGCTGGTGTGGCACTCGGTGCGCCTGAAGCTGGGCGGGAGCTTGAGATTCATCATCACAGGCGGGGCGCCGTGCCCGAAACATGTCCTAGACGGCTTCAAGCGCATACATGTGAAGTTCATCGAAGGCTACGGTCTAACCGAATGCGCTCCTGTCGTGTCGGTGACGGATTACAAATCGAGCCGCGTGGGCACTATCGGCAAGCCCTGCCAAGGCGTGGAAGTGCGCCTTGCGGACAAGAACGAATCGGGCGTGGGCGAATTGCAGGTGAAGGGACCCAACGTGATGAAGGGGTACTTCCACAACCCCAAGGCGACGGAAGAATCGTTCGACGGCGAATGGTTCGCCACGGGAGACCTGGCGAGCATGGACGAAGATGGCTACATCACCATACGCGGCAGGAAGAAGGCGCTCATCGTAAACCGTGAAGGGAAGAACATCTACCCGGAAGAAGTGGAAAATACCGTTTCGAAGGACCCCGCCGTCCAGGACATCATCGTGATAGGCTACACGCAAGGCGGAGTGCCCGGCGAGCGAGTGGGTGCTATCGTGTATCCCGACGAAGAATGGTTCAAGGCGGAGAACGGCGGCACTATGCCGCCGTGGGAAGAAGTGGAAAAGGTGCTCTCCAAACGTGTGCAGGAAAAGAGTGCGACGCTTGCCGACTACAAGCGCATACGCAAAGTGGTGGTGTATAAAGAGCCGCTCGAGCGCACAAGCGTGGGCAAGGTTCGCCGCGTCACATACAAGGGCAGGCTGGACGAATAATCTTGGATTCCAAAGAGAGAGTTCTCGTCTGGCTTGAATGGCCTGAGGCGTGTTTCCGCGCGTCGCGCACCGACATGGAGTATCTTTCCACGCTCCTGCCGCGCGGAGCTGTCGCGAAGAGGGTGCGGAGCGAAAAGGCGTTTCTTGCCGCGCTCCCCACGGCGACGCATGCAATAGTCTGGCATTTCAAACCCGAATGGTATGCCATCGCCAAGAGGCTCAAGGTGCTCGCTACGCCCGGGGCGGGGCGGGAACTTGTCGCGCACAAAGAAGCCCCCGAGGGAGTGAAAGTGCATTTCGGGGCGTTTCATGGCCGGCTCATGGCCGAAAGCGTGGCGGCGTTTTGCCTTGCGTGGGCGCGAGGGTTCTTCAAGGTCGAACGCCGCCGGGCAAAAGCGGGCATATGGCCGCGCGAATGGCTTGGCTCGCTCGCGTATACCGTGGAAGGCACGAAAGCCGTGATTCTCGGATACGGGAAGATCGGCAAGGCGGTGGGCGAAAAGCTTTCGGCGCTTGGCGTGGATGTGAAAGGGTTCTCGCGCTCCAACATTTCCGGACTGCCCGCCGCAGCACGGACGGCGGATTGGTTCATACTCGCGCTCCCCAGCGACACGGGTACGGACGGCATCTTCGGCAGGCGCATCATTTCGCTCCTCCCCAGGCGGTGCGTGTTGGTGAACATCGGGCGCGGCAATGCGGTGGATGAGCAGGCGCTTGCGCACGCATTGTCCACGGGACGCCTCGCCGGCGCCTACCTCGACGTCTTTCGCAACGAACCCACCGCGCTTACGCCGAAAAGTGCGGTTGCAAATGAAACGCCGCTCTGGGAGGCGGAACTTGAAAATCTCGTCGCAATGCCGCATTCCTCGGCTTTCGCCCCTCAGTATCTAAAACTGGCATTCAAGGAACTCAAGGATGAAGGGTATATATAAGGTAAAAAGCGTGGAAGAAACGTGGAGTCTGGCCAGGGACTTCGCCAAGGAACTGCGCCCCGGCGATGTTATTTGCCTGGAAGGAGACCTGGGAGCGGGAAAAACCACCTTTACGCAGGCTCTCGCGGCCGGATTGCAGGCCAAGGGTCGCGTAGCCTCCCCAACCTTCTGCATAGTGCGCGAACACCATTGCGCCCCGGGCGCCACAGCCCCCATGCTCGTGCATATGGACCTTTACCGGCTTTCCTCGCCTGAAGATGTAATCGCCATCGGGTGGGACGATTATCTCGCAAAAGGCGCAATAATCGCGGTTGAATGGCCAGAAAGAGCCGGTTATCTCATTCCGAAGGGTGCACATCATGTCCGATTCCTCCATTCGGGGGAGGAGGGCGAGGAAAGCCGTATAATCGCCATTGACATCGAGACGCAAAATATGGTATAATAAGGGGTGCTTATGGGTAAAGTATGCCATGAAATGATTTTGATGGCAGTCGCCTGCATATTGCTGAGCGGCTGTGCCACTATTACTGAGACGGTTTCCAACGCGTTCAAACCTAAAGAAACGGCGGTGGAAGAGACGCTTGCCGCCACATATGTGGATGGTCCGCGCGTGCGTATCGGCGTGGGGCTCATCGTGCAGGTGAGCACGCTCTCGCAGCAGCCCACGACCATGCAGGTGCAGGTGGATCAGAGCGGCAACATCGTGCTGCCCTATCTCCTTCAGGAGCCGGTGGCTTGCAACGGCATGAAGCTCGACGACCTCAAGGATAAGCTTATAAAGGAGTATTCCTACTTCCTCAAGCAGCCGCAGGTGATGGTGACTTTTGCGCCGTTCGATTCCCGTTCGGGCGGGGTTAGCCCGTGGGGGACGATTACGGTGCTGGGCGAAGTGGCAAATCCCGGCCCCGTGAATGTTCCTTCCACGATGGATCTCACAGTCACCAAGGTTCTGCAGGTGTCGGGCGGTCTCAAACCTTTCGCCGACAAGCGCAATGTGCGTGTGACGAGGTGCGATGCACGCGGCAAGCAGACCCGTTTCACCGTGAATATCGACGAAATCGGCAAGGAAGGGCGCATAGACAAGGATATTACGCTCAATGCGGGCGATGTGGTGTATGTGCCCGAAACATGGTACTGAGACTTGCAACGCAACAATACTCTAATATAGAACAATACTCTAATATAGAATAGAAAGGAATAGAGAAACATGAAAAAACTGCTGATGCTGCTAGCGATGGCGCTTTCCACGGTCGCCATGGCGGAGATGTCGCTTGCTGATGCGCGCGGCAAAATCGGTGATGTCGTCGCCAGTCCAGACAAGATGTCTGCAATCATGAAGGAACTTTCCAGCGAAGATCAGGTGGCCTTTCTGGCGGAAGTAAATGCGGCGATCGACAATCTGCGCGCATCCACCAACGAGAAGACGATGCTCTTCCTCCAGGTGAACGAAGCGGCGTTGAAGAGCGCGAACAAGGGCAACCTCCAGGCGCTTCTCGCCGAATCCTATGCCACGGTGCCGTGCGAAGCGCTCACCGTGCTCAACGAGCGCTATGCCACCGACCTCTTCAGCCGCAACGCCAACCCGACGAGGCCCGTGAGCGATGCCGACTTCCAGAAGACGGTTTCCGACACCATGAAGGTGATTGCCGAGCGCATGGCGAAGACGGACGATTCCGACGTGCGCACCACGTTCGCGATTCTTACGTTCCTGCGCGCTTCCGAAGGAACGCCCGCCGATCTCGCCAAGACTCTCGTCGAAGTCATTCCCGACGCGAAGGCCCGCGACCTCGCCATGACCGAGTGGATTCCCTCCGCAATGGCTGAAGGTATGAGCAAGACGTACGAGCCGATGCTCGGCGCGGCCGATGCCGGCATCGCCCCGACGATTGACTTCTCGCCCGTCACCACCGTGGCTCCTTCCGAAGGCCTCGTCGCGCTTGCCGCCGATATCGGCAGCACCTCTTCCGCCTTCAGCGCTTCCACGTTCGGTCTTGGCGTCGTGGGTATTCCCCAGGGCTTGACGCACGACGTGGGTGTAGACCGTATTCCCCGCACAAGGAACCCGAACGCTCCTTGGAACAGCGACGATCGTCGCGGTCGCGAACCCGATCCCTATGATTTCCAGACCCTCTAATATTTCAAGAACGGAGCAAACGATGAAATCCATCAAATTCCTCCTCACCGCCGCAGCTGCGGCAGCTTCCACCGCCGCGCTCGCCGGCGAGATGGATAGACCTACCGGCTTCAAGGTGGGAGACCGCCTTACGCTCAGACCCTACGTCTCGATGTCGTATACCTACGATTCCAACGTGGACTCCACCCGCCACGGCAAGACCGGCTCCAACTGGTCTGTGGAGCCCGGCTTCGCCGCCGACTATGTTGGCGAGAACTGGAAACTCGATGGTCGCGCCTGGTATCAGTACCATGCCTACAACCACTATTCCAGCCAGCTCAACCAGTCCAGCTTCGGCGAAATCCTCAGTTTCACCTGGGCGGATTCCCTCCCGAACGAGAAGGGCTGGACGGTGAAGTTCTCCGAGCAGTTCCGCCAGATTGCGCAGGATGACGATATGACCACCAGCGACGGCCGCGGCATGGGGCGTGACCGCAAGGAGTTCACGTTCGATTCCATCGTGGAGCGCCGCATCAACCAGTATCTGCACGGCGCCTTGACCGCGGGCTACTACTTCCTCGACTACGAGAACAACGTCAAGAAGTATGCGACGATGTTCGGCTGGGAGCGCGTTACCGTGGGCGGCGAAGCGGGCTATACGGCTTCGAAGTGGACAGACTTCGTGATTTCCGGCAACTACATGTGGTACACGCAGGATAACGACAGCCTTCACGGCTCGCCCTACTATTCGGGTTACACGCCCAAGGGGCGCCATATCAGCGGCGATTCCGAGGGCTGGTCGCTCATGGGCGGTATCGCGACGCGTGCGACCGAGCGAATCGAGTATCGTCTCTTGGGTGGCTACAGCCGCTTCGACTACGGCAACGGCGCGAAGAAGCTCGGCGGCTTCACCTACCAGACGTCCGCGCGCTGGGCAATCAACGACCGTCTGAGTTTCATGCTCCTCGGTTCGAGCTACTATCAGCCTTCCGAAAACAGCTACGGTTCGGCCAACAAGGTCTATACCGCCTCGGCCGGTCTCGCAAAGAGCTGGGTGCGCGGAAAGCTTTCCACCAACATCGACCTTGCATATCGCAAGGAGAGGACGGAGTATGCCGAGTATAATATCGACAACTACGACCGCGACATCTACACCGGCCGCATCGCCCTCAACTACCGCCTCAACAGGTTCCTCACGGCTTTCACCAGCCTCGAGTACCAGATGGAGGATAGCGACCGCAGGTCCTACGAATACGACCGCTGGCGCGGCACGGTGGGTATGCGCCTGACTTACTGACGAGCAGTGCAAAAGCTCATATCCAAATATGCATTGGCGGCGCACCTCGCATTGCTTGCGGTGTCGCCGCTCTTCCTATTCTCGCTATGCCCGTCCGAGACCGTCTCGCGCGTGATGATGTGGCTTTCGCTCTATGCGGTGGTGTGGTTCTTCCTGGAGCCCTCCCGCATGAAGGACGAGATGCTGCATGATTCGCGCCGCCGCGTTGCCAAGGCTCTGGTGCGCGACCCTCTTTTCTGGGCGTTTGCCGTTCTAGCCGTCGTATGCTTCTGCAGATGGATGAACGACGGCATCCAGATGGCCTACGATGCCGAGAACCAGTTCTGGTATGTGAAAAAGGCGGCAATGGCGTATTTCCCCGGCTCCATCACCGGGCATGGCGAAATAGAGTTCTCGGCTCTTCTGGCTGTATGGATAATAGTGATGGGGATACGGCACGCGCTCGGCAGGGCTGCAAGGCTCGGTTTTCTTTTTATGTCGTCGCTCTTCGCCGGGGTGGCGGTTGCGGTATCTGGAATAGCGGCGGTTTTCGGGAACAGCGAAGCGATTGCCGCGATGAACACGCCCTATGGGAGCCGCGGATTCGCCGGCTTGGCGTTCGGACTCTATTTCCTGGGCGGCATGACCGGTCTTGCAGGCGCACTCGAGCACAAGTGGAAGAAAATCACGATGTTTTTCATCCTCGGGCTTGGAGGCTCGGCGGCGGGCGCCTTCCTTTTCGCGCCTCCCGCGATGGTCGCGCTTTACGCGATTGCCGCTGCGGTGTTCCTTCTCTTCAACATCCTCTGGCTCGCCTTTCGCGGAAGAACCTCTTCCAGCATGAAGTTGCTGGCGGTAGTCATCATGTCGCTCGGAGTAGCAGTCCTAATCGTGATGGCATTCTCGCCGGAAGGGCTGGACGCGGAGCGCGTATCGGCTATTCTCGAAGGGCGGTTTTTCCCCGATACATTCAGCGCGATAGCCGCTTCTCTCGCCGAAATCTCGAAGAAGGCCTGGCTTCTCAACCCGTGGCTCGGCTCGGGTATCGACTCCTTCCCGCTGGACATACGCTTCAACGCTACTGATGACGACTGGGCGCTTCTGCCGATTGGCATCACGAGCGCCTACAGCGGCTGGTGGACTTTCATAGCCGAGCGCGGCATCGTGGGCGCCTTGATGATGGCGACGCCGCTCGGCTTCATGGTGTGGACGTTCCTCCACCGCCTCCCCGGAGTTCTCCGCCATTCCTTCTTCATGCCGGGCGTAGTCCTTGGCTTTGCGGCATTCGCCGCTGCGATTGCCGAAACCTTTGCCGATGCATCCTTCCTTCGCCCCGAGGCATTGATTGCGCTCGCGGCGTTCATGGCGGTTGCCGCGGCGTCCTTGCCGCCCCTCAAAGACGGGAAAAAGAGCGGCAACCAGAAAGACAACGAACAAGACGATTGATTTCCGGAGACATATCCATGGCAGACAAACCTCTTTACTACGGCAATTCGAAGTCCTCCCCCATGTATTACGGGGCGTCGAGCGGCACATCTTCACGCCCCGGATACGGCGGCAACTCCCCGATGTACTATGGCACCAAGCAGCAGTATGGCACATACGGGCAGTATGGCGCGTACGGCGGCACGTATGGCGGCGGCCAGGGCGGCGACGATGGCTCGGTGGTGGGCACGATTACGATTGCGCGCATCTTGAGGGTCATATCCCAGCGCTGGCTTTCGGTGTTCGTCTTCATACTCGTCGGCCTTATCGTGGCGTTCGCGGTCTATCGCATATCGCCGACGGTGTACGAAGCGTCAAGCGACTTCACGATGGATATCCGCCGCGCCTCGTCATCCCGTCCCACGAGTGCACTTGATTCCGCAATGCTCGACTTGGGCAACAACTACGCCGAAATCTTCAATACGCGCCTTCCCGAGTGGCGAAGCGAAAGAATCGTCACGAAGATCGTGCAGGAATACCGTTCGGCATATCCGGCGTCGACTGTTGCCGACGACGAGCTCATGAAGACGCTCGGCAGTTCGAAACTGGAGCTTCAGCGCAACTCGCGCCTTATTACGATTACGGTGCGTTCCACCTCGCCCCAGCTCGCATCCTCTCTGGCAAACGCCTATGCGGACGCGATTGAAGCCTTCACGGACGACGAAAACAAGATTCGTTGCGACAAGGCGGTGAGCCAGATTCACGCGAATGTGGAAAAGAAGCGTCGCGAGGCCGACAAGGTAGCCAAGCAGCTGCTCGACTTCCGCACGGCCAACAAGGTGGACAACCTTCGCTCCTCGCGCGAGACCAACCAGCAGGCCCTGCAGAAGACCACGGCGGATATTCTCGCTCTGGAGCGCGAAGAAGGGCAGCTCATGGAGTGGGAGAAGCTTCTTGAAGGAGTTCGGAAGGACCCCGAAAGCTTCGGCTCGCTTTCCGCCACAGTGCCGCGCGCGCAGGAAATCGCCACCGAATACCGCGCTTTCCAGGATGCGCTCACCGAGCACGCGAAGCTCCAGTTCAGCTTCACCGAAAACCACCCGGAAGTGATTGCCAAGGCGAAAGAACTTGAAATGGCGAAGGAACGCTTCCTTGCGGCTTCCGAGCGCGCTCTTCAGACCGGGCACTCCACGTTGCAGGTTACGCGCAACCAGCTTGCGGCTCTCCGCGCGAAGCAGGAAGACCTTCGCAACGAGCTTGCCTCCCTTGAACAGCGCATCGTGCTTGCGGAATCGGGGCTCGGCCAGCTCGAAGCGGTGTATGGCGTTGCAAACCGCGTTCTGGAAGACCTCATCCTCCAGGAGAACAAGGCGCGCCTCGAAGCGGAATACAACAATGAAATCGTGCATGTGGCCCGTCGCGCCACCGTGCCCACGAAGCCCGTCGCGCCCAACGCGCTCGTCATCTTCGGCGCGGGAATTGTCCTTTCCATCGCACTCGGCCTCGTGTTCGTGCTTGTCCTCGACAACCTTGAAGATACGATTGTGAACCTGGGCGACATTGAAGGGCGTCTCTCGCTCAAGGTGCTCGCCGTATTCCCGCACGTCCGGCGCAAACAGCGCGAGGAGGTGGCGAAGTTCGCCGCCGAGGATAAGTATTCGCAGTTCGCGGAAACCGTCGCGGGCCTGAGAAACCTCTTCGATTCCCCGCGCTACGAATCGATGACGCACTGCCTGCTCGTAATCTCCACCCAGCCGGGCGAGGGCAAGACGATTACCACATCGTCGATTGCCATCTCCTACGCCCAAGCCGGGAAGAAGACTCTGCATGTGGATTTCGACCTGCGCCGTCCGCGCCTCGCAAAGGTGTGGGGGATAGAACTCCAGAAGGAATGCAGCTTCTCGCACGCTCTCCAGGGCGCGACGGCCGACTCCCGTCCTGACTTCGACAAGCTCGTCAATAAATGCTCCGTGCCGGGTCTTGACGTCATCTGCTCGCTCCCGCCGGACGGCGTGGATCCATCGTCCATTCTCGGCTCTGCCGTTGTGGCGGACTTCTTTACATGGGCGCGTTCCAGATACGAGCGCATTGTCATCGATGCGCCGCCTTTCGGCATCGTGGGCGATACGGTATCTCTCGCCATGCTTGCGGATGGCGTCGTAATCATGTGCCGTCCCGACCGGACGCACTTCAAGCCGATACAGTTCTGCTCGCGCACTCTGACCGAGGCGGGCGCCAACATCCTCGGCGTGATCGTGAACGATGTCGAGCTTTCCAACGTCAGCGCGTTCAGCCCCTCCTCGCACCACCACTACGGCTATGGCTACGGTTATGGCTATGGCTATGGCTACGGCTACGGGCGCGGCTATGGATATGGTTACGGGTATCGTCCATCCAAGAAATCCAAGAAGGACAAAAAGGACAAGAAGAACGTGAAGCTCGTCGTGGCAGAGGAAGAAGAACCAGCCACGCAGGCCACCGTGGCAGGAGCGGAAGCGGCGGAATCCAAGGACGCGAAGGACGTCAAGGACGCGGCGAAGGGCGCGAAGAAGCGCCCGAGCATCGACGAGAACATGGATCTCACCGACGACGAATGAAGAAAGTCTTCATAGACGGCAGTGCCGGCACTACGGGTCTTAGAATCCTCGAGCGACTTGAGAAGCGGGCGGACCTGGAACTCATACGCCTTGCCGAGGCTCTCCGGAAAGACCCATCGGCGAGGGCGGATGCGATTAACGCTTCCGATGCAGCATTCCTCTGTCTTCCGGACGATGCGGCGCGCGAGGCGGCGGGTATGGTCGCCAACGATAAGACGGTGGTAATCGATACATCCACGGCGCACCGCGTCTGCGAAGGGTGGGAATACGGTTTTCCCGAGCTTCACGGGCGGCGCGAAAGGATTGCAGCTTCTCGCCGTATCGCCAACCCCGGCTGCCACGCTTCCGGCTTTGTTGCTCTCGTAGAGCCTCTTGTCCGCGCAGGTATAATCGCGCGAGATGCGGCCTTGACGGCGTTTTCGCTCACGGGCTTTTCCGGCGGCGGCAAGAAGATGATAGCCGACTACGGCGAACATGAAGGCGATGTGGAATATCTGGGCGCACGCCAATACGCCCTCGGTCAGGCACACAAGCACCTTCCTGAGATGGTGAAAGTCTGCTCGCTTGAACGCGCCCCCGTCTTCGCGCCTGTCATCGCACCGCATTACAGCGGCATGCAGACCACGGTGATGCTGCCGGGCGAAATCGTGGAGGGAGGCATTAGAGCCGTGGAAAACTGCCTGAAGGAGGCGTATTCGGGCGAAAGAGTAGTGCGATATGCAGAAAGTTCATCTCTTCCCGCCGTCATTTCCTCGTCGCTTTTGACCGGGCGCGACGATATGCTCGTGAGCGTCCACGGCAACGATGAGCGGATTCTCGCGATTGCCTGTTTCGACAATCTGGGCAAGGGGGCTTCGGGTGCGGCCATCCAGAACATGAATATCGCCCTCGGTTTTTCCGAGACGGAGGGCTTGGAGCTGGGCGGCTAAAATGGCGCAGGTCAAGCTAGAGCGCCAGAGCGATGAACTCAATCGCCGCAATTCCGCCTTTGACAACAAGCTCAGGCCCACGCAGTTTGGCGACTTTGTAGGCCAGGAGAAGATACGCGACAGGCTGATGCTTGCGGTGGAGGCGGCGAAATCCCGCGGCGAATCGCTTGACCATGTGCTCTTTTCAGGTCCGCCCGGGCTCGGCAAGACCACGCTTTCCTATATATTAGGCGAGGCGATGGGGGTGAACGTGAAGACCACCTCCGGCCCTGTGATCAACAAACCTGGCGACTTGGCGGGCCTGCTCACTTCGCTTGAACCCGGCGACATTGTATTCATCGACGAAATTCATCGAATGGCCAAGACTGTGGAGGAATACCTCTATTCCGCCATGGAGGACTACGCGATAGACATAATGATCGACCAGGGGCCGAACGCGAGGAGCGTTCGTCTGGAACTGCCGCGCTTCACTTTGGTGGGTGCGACTACGCGTATCGGGCTTATCGCCGCCCCCCTGCGTGCGCGTTTCGGCCTCGTGAACCGTCTCGACTACTACCAGCCGGCGCAACTCGCGGAGATTGTGAAACGTTCGGCGAAGCGTCTCGGCGTGGATATAGATGAAGAAGGAGCCGCGGAAATTGCGCGCCGTTCGCGCGGCACCCCGCGCATTGCGAACAACCTCCTCCGGCGCGTTCGCGACTATGCGCAGGTGCGCGCCGGAAACTTCATCACAGGCAAAGTGGCCGAAGATTCCCTTTCCCTCCTTGAAATCGACCCGCACGGACTCGATGAGATGGACCGCCGCATCCTGGAGACGATTTGCGTGAAGTTTTCGGGCGGCCCCGTGGGGCTTTCGACCATAGCCGTATCTGTGGGCGAGGAAGCCGACACCGTGGAAGAAGCCTACGAGCCTTTCCTTATAATGGAAGGGTATCTGGAGCGCACGCCGAAGGGGCGCATGGCAACGGCGCTCGCCTTCGAACGTCTGGGACTAAAGCCCGTGGCCGCTCAATATACGCAAGAAAGGCTCCCGATATGATGAATTGCGGCAAATTATCGTCCGCCCTTGCATTTGCCGCCTTTGTGCGGCTGTAAGACGGCTGCCCCGGTAGATAAGGAGGAGATGGTTGAGTTTGACTGACAAAGCAAAGAAGACGCTCGCGCTCGTCAGCCTCGGGTGCGCGAAGAATGCGGTCGACCTGCAGGTTCGCGTTGGGGGGATGCTGAAGGGCGATTACACGCTTTCGCCCGATCCGGACCGCGCCGACGTGGTTATCGTGAACACCTGTTCCTTCATCGCTTCCGCCCGCGAGGAGGCGGAGGCGGAGATTTTGAGGGCGGTGCAACTGAAGAAGAGCGGCAATTACGGCAGGGTGGTCGTTTCCGGCTGCTATCCGCAGCGTTATCCGGAGGCGCTCGCGAAGTTTCCCGGCGTGGACGAATGGCTCGGGGTGCCGGCGAAGTGGCAAAAGCAGCAGCTTCCCGGTTTCCGGCTCACCGGAAAGGCGTTTGCGTATTTGAAGATTGCCGAGGGATGCTCCCATCGATGCGCATATTGCGCGATTCCGGCGATAAGAGGTCCTTTCCGGTCGCGTCCGGCCGATGATGTTGTGGCGGAGGCGCGGGTTCTCGTTGCCAGCGGCTGCCGCGAACTGAACATCGTCGCCCAGGATCCTATGCTCTATTTGTCGAAGTCCGGCGGCAAAAAGGTGCGAATCGAGGACCTTTTGCGCAAAATCGACGAAATAGAAGGCGATTTCTGGGTGCGCGTCCTGTATTCCTATCCGAACGAGATAACGGATGGCTTCCTCGGTTGGATGAATACATCCCCCCACGCCGTAAAGTATATCGACGTGCCATTGCAGCATACGGTGCCGGAAGTCCTCGCGAAAATGAACCGTTCTGCCGCGATTGATGCCACATTGGGGGCGGCGAAGCGTCTGCGCGAAGCGGTGGAAGGCGTCACATTGCGCACAACGATCATGACCGGTTTTCCGGGCGAGACGCCTGCGCGGTTCGCGAAGCTCCTTGCCGATATAGAGGAAATGTCCTTCGATAGGCTAGGCGCCTTCGCCTACAGTCCCGAAGAAGGCACTGCCGGAGCGGAAATGAAAGGGCGGCCGCCGAAGAAGACGGCTCTCGAGCGCGAACGCGAAGTAATGGCGCTTGCAAAGAAGATTTGGCGCGAAAAGTCGCGAAAAATGCTCGGAAAGACGTATAAAGCGCTGGTTATCGCCCCGGGCGTCGCTCGCATGGCCTCTCAGGCGCCGGATGTGGATGGCGTCACGTTCGTGGATGCTTCCGCTGTCGGCGAGTTTGTGGAGGTGCGCCTTGAAAAGGTGCGAGGGTTCGATTTCGAGGGCGTTTTGGCATGAAAGTGAACGATAAGGTCTGCACCCGCGACTTCAAATACTACATCTTCGACTGGGATGACAACATCCTCCATATGCCCACGCGAATTCGTATGGAGCGCCGCGGCGAGGATGGCGTCTGGCGCGAGGTTGGGGTGAGCACCGCCACTTTCGCCCTTGTGAGGGCGGATACGGAAAACTACCGCCCCCCGGCCGGCGGCTGGAACGAGGCTTTCCGCGACTTCCAGGATGTCCCGGGCCGCGACAACCTCATCGAAGATACAATCAGCGCTCTCGAACGCATCGAACACGGCGAGACTCCGGGCCCGAGTTTCAACGCCCTCAAGAAAACTTTGCGCGAAGGACGCCTCTTCGCCATTGTCACCGCGCGCGGCCACGCCCCGGAGACTCTTGAAAAGGCAGTGCGCGTTTTCATCAAATACGCCCTCACGGAGGCCGAAAGAGAGGAAATGATGGCGAATCTGCGCGGATATCGTCGCTGGCTCGATAAAGTGGAGAAATTCGGCACCGACGCCGAGGAACTCGACTATTATCTCTCCATGTGCCGCTATTCCGCCGTCACAAACGAACAATTCTGGCAGCGCATGGTCGAAGACCCGGTCTACCGTGAAAAACTCGCCACCGCCACTAACGCCTCCCGCCCGGAACTCGCCAAGGAGTTTGCCATTCGTGACTTCGTCGAGCATATCTTCCACATGCTCCAGCGCACCCACGGCTTCGACCGTTCCGTCTCCATCGGCTTTTCCGACGATGACATAGGAAACGTGAAATCCGTCTCTTCCTTTATAAGAAGGGAACTTGCGAGGCGCTTTGAAGGCATAAAGTTCGTCGTCTACGATACATCCGACAGCACCCTCGCGAGAGGCCGCAAGGTGTGCGTCTCGGGGCAGCTCAATCTGCCCGGCTTCTGATCCCTCATCCGTTTCGCCCCCATCCCCTGGGGTTTCTCCTCCCCCGCACCAGGGGGTTTTCGCCCCATGCCCATCACTCCGGAATCCAATGCCCATTGAATCTGGATCCAATGCCCATTGAATTCCCGTCCAATGCCCATTGGATTCCCGTCCAATGCCCATTGGATTCCTGTCCAATGCCCATTGGATTCCTGTCCAATGCCCATTGGTCGCCCAACGGCATCGGTAGGGCGGCGAGACCCCTCGCCGCCGCAAAGTCCCGGGTGTCCCGTATGTCGCGTGGTAGGGCGGCGAGACCCCTCGCCGCCGCAATGTACATGCGACATTGCGATATGAACGGGCGGGACGCCCATTCCCCCAGTGCCCCTGCCCGCAGGTTTTCCGCCGCAAAGGCGGTTGCAATATCGGCGAAAATGTGATACAATGTGAGCATGAACGCGAACAAGTTTATTGCAATATCTGTAATTGCGGGCGTTCTGCCCGCGTTTGCGATGCTGGAGGATGACGAAGCGCTCGCCGCCGCGCGCGACGTTCTCGGCAAAATGACGCTAGAGGAAAAGACGATGCTGCTGGCGGGTTCTGGCACGATGACGCTTCCGGCCGTGCCGCGCGTCGGCATCGATGCGGAATGGACGATGAGCGACAACAGTTCCACAGTCCGGTCGTCGCTCGACCGCTGGTCGTGGAAATATGTCGAACCGATGAGCGAAAACACGAAACTGCCGTCACTTTCCGCGCTTGCGCAGACGTGGGATGTCGAATGGGCGCGCAAGCACGGCGAGGTGCTGGGCGCGGAATGCCGCGATAGAGGGGTCGACCAGCTGCTCGGGCCTGGCGTGAACATCATGCGCACTCCCCTTTGCGGCCGCAATTGGGAATATCTTGGCGAAGACCCGGTGCTCGCCGCAAAGATGTGCGTTCCGATGATCCGCGGCGTGCAGAGCTTCGACGTGGCCGCGACGGTCAAACATTTCTGCCTCAACGACCAGGAATTGAGCCGCGGCCTCGTCGATACGCACGCCGACGAACGCACGTTCAACGAAATCTACCTGCCGGCGTTCCGCGCCGCGGTCAAGGAGGCGGGAGTGCTTTGCGTCATGTCCAGCTACAACAAGGTCGACGGCATATACGCGAGCGAGAACAAATATACGCAGACCGGCATCCTGCGCGACCGCTGGGGGTTCAAGGGGCTGCTCGTCACGGACTGGGGCGGACAGCACTCCACCGCGTTCGCCGCGAACAACGGCGGCGGAATCGAAATGCACAGGGGCGACAGTATCCGCCATCTCTACGCGCCGAAAGCCAACCGTTTTCCTCTCGCGGAGGCCGTGCGCCGCAGCGAAGTGCCGTCGGCGACGCTCGATGACATGGCTCTGCGCACGTTGTTTGTCATGGCGAAAACCGGCTTTCTGACGAAGGCCCCGCGGCGTGCCGGCTCGCGCAATACGGCGGAGCACCAGCAAATAGCCCGGAAAGAGGGCGCGGAATCGATCGTCTTAATCAAAAACGCCAAGGGGCTGCTGCCGCTGAATCCGGCGGAGCTGCGCAAAGTGCTGGTGATTGGACTCAACGCCGATGAAAAGCAGTGCCACAAGGGCTGTTCTGCGGAAGGCAGCGTCCCGTACGAGGTGACGCTGTTCGCCGCGCTCACGAACCGCCTTCCGCACGCCGAAGTCTCCCTGATGCCGTTTTGCGCCAAAGTCGAATACGCCGAGACGGATACATCCAACGCGGTCGAGGCGGGCGGACACGTCGTGCAAAAGCAGGGCGAGAAATGGTGCGATGAAGCAGAGCTCCTGGCTGCGGCCAGGCTCGCAGATACCGTAATCGTCTTCACGGGCACCGAAATGGGATTCCAGGAGAATATGGAAAGCGAAGGCCGCGATCGCGTCGAGTTCGATCTGCCGGCGCCTCTCCAGAAGGCGATGCATACGATTCTCGGCTGGGGCTTGGAGCGCGTCGTGGTCGTCTCGCGCTCCGGTTCGCCTGTGGGCTATACCTGGACTGACAAGGCCGATACGCTTCTGCAGACGTCTTACCTCGGCATGGAGGAGGGCAATTCGATCGTCGATGTGCTTTTCGGCGACGTGAATCCGTGCGGCAAGCTGGCGCAGACGTGGCCGCGCCGCTACGCCGATACCGCCGTCGCCTGTTGCGGCACCTACAACGCCACGAACGTCACATACAACGAACGCTTCTATACCGGCTACCGCTGGCACGACCGGCAGAACATCGCGCCCCTCTTCCCGTTCGGGCACGGCTTGAGCTACACTTCGTGGAAGTATGGAAACGCGAAAGTCTCCGCCGCGCCAGGCGGCTGGAAAATCTCCATCGACATCACGAACACCGGGAAAACCGCCGGCAAGGAAGTCGTGCAGCTCTATGCCGCATATCCCGATGCCAAAGTCGAACGTTGCGTGAAGGAATTGAAGGCGTTCGCAAAAGTCCAACTCGAACCGGGGCAGACGAAAACGGTTGAACTGGCTCTCACCCCGCGCGATCTCGCATATTGGGATTCGTTCCTGCACCGCTTCCGCGCGGACGCCGGAGAATACGAGCTGCTTATCGGTTCGTCGAGTGCGGATATCCGCGCGCGTTCGCGCATCGCCATGCACGATGACGAGATTTTCGCCGATTGAGACGCAAAAGACTTTCACGGCATGAAGAAACGGATGGCTGTGCGCAATATGCGCGATGCGGGACATGACGGGATTATGCGCTCGTATCCGAAATACGAATCGACCCCGGAGGCCAGAGTAGTCGACCTCTCGCCGGACGGCATCGATTGCATTCCGGAATTTGGCGAACACAACTACAAGCAGTTCGGCGGCGGAACAGTTCCGCACGTGCATCCGGGCATGATTGAAATCATCTTCTGCCGCCGCGGCGCGAATCTCTCGTTCTGCAACGGGGACAAGATTATCGCCGCGCGCCCCGGCTCCGTGCTTGCAGCGCAGCCGCAGACCCCGCATTTCCTCCGCCTTTATCCAAAGGGATTGTCGACGACATGGATCTGGTTCCGCATCCCGGAAAAGGGGAAGACCGTGCTCGGGCTTTCGGCGGAGGAGACGCAGTGGCTCGCGGAAAGACTCGAGGCCCTGCCGGTGCACTTCATGTATACGCCGGCCCTGGGCAAGTCCTTCCGGAGGCTCTGGCATATCTACGACTCCGTGCCGCACGGCACGACGGAACGGCGTCTCTTGCTGCGCGATGCGGTAACGCGTCTCTTGCTGGATGTCACCGAGGCGGCCCGCGTCGGCCAGGCGGCGAATGCAGGGGTCTCCGACAAGCGGCTTGACGCGCTCATCGGCGAAATGCGCCGCGATCCTTCACGAAACTGGACAATCGACGAACTCGCCGAGCGCGCGGCGATGTCCATCGCAAAATTGACGACCAGCTTCCGCCGCCAGACGGGTCTGCCACCGCACGCATTTCTCGTTTTTTGCCGCGTAGCCAGAGCGAAGGAGCTTCTCGCCAAAACCGTGCGCAGCGTCGCGGCCGTCGCAAATGAGCTCGGCTTCCAGACCGCGCAGCATTTCGCGGCGCAGTTCCACCGCGAGACGGGGTTCTCTCCTCGCGAATACCGCGCAGCCGCCCGGCGCGAAAAGGCGGCGCAAAAAGCATAAGGGGCAGTTGCAAAACCCGGTGGCAGGGCGGGCAAGGCGGCATCGACGGACGCGGCAGACGCCATTTGGCGCAAGCCGCCGCCGTTGTTCGCTTTCTTATATTTGAAATTTTGCGCACATATTTCTCTGCGGCATATGCTACAATATGCGGTGTTGACGAAAAGGGTGAAAATCTTTGCCGGAGGGTGCAGTGGTGAAAATGAGCAGAAAGGACTTCTTGAAAATCGGCGCTTCAGCCGTCGCGTCTGTCATTGCGGGCGACGGTATGGCGGCTTTCGGCAGTGGCGACGAGGCGCGGCCGGATGCCGCAGGTGCGGCGCTCCCCGTCCCCGGCGGCGAGGAGTTCGCAGGGATGGCCGGCGCCTACGCCGCACTCGTCACGCCATACAAGGCGGATGGCTCGGTCAATGAAGAAATGATCGAGCGCATAGTCGAATTCGGTCTTGCGAACGGCCTCAGGGGCTTTTACTTGACCGGTTCGACGGGCGAGGGCTTTCTGCTTTCCAATGAAGAGCGCATCCGCGTATACAAGCGCGCGGTGGCGGCGGCGCGGGGGCGCGCCAAACTTATCGCGCATGTAGGATGCCTCGCGACAGACGATGCCGTGGCGCTCGCACGCGCGGCGGCGGATGCCGGCGTGGACTGGGTGTCGTCCGTCGCGCCGGTGTATTTCGGGCAGAGTTTCGATGCCGCATATGCGCACTACAAGGCGATTTCATCCGCCACCGATTTGCCGTTCATGATTTATTCCGTCGGTGCGCAGGTCGTGCCGGAGCGCGATGTGCGCTTCTTCGAGCTGCCTAACGTAAAAGGCATGAAATACACGGGCTACGCATACTGGACCGTGAAGGAACTCAGGCGCCGCCTGCCGCACCCGGCCATCTTCTTCGCCGGGGCCGACGAGCAGGAACTCTGCGCATTCGCCTACGGCGATACGTTCAGCGGCTGCATCGGCACTACGGACAACATGATCCCGGCGCACCATGCGAAAATCTGCTCTCTCGCCGCGCAGGGGCGCTTCGCCGAAGCGGCTCCGCTCATGGACGAAGTCGTGAGATTCGTGTCGCTCGTCGTTGCCGCGCCGAACGCATCCTACTGGAAAAGCGCGATGCGCTATATCGGGCTTGATTCAGGCCCTGCGCGCTCCCCGGCCGGGCAAGTCCTCACCGAAGACGAATATCAGGCATACGCCGCAAAAATCGATGCGCTCGGCTTTATCGAAAGGAAAGACCGCAATGCGTAGGCTCATCGCCATTTTCGCGGCTCTCGCCGGCCTTCTCTGCGCGTTCGCCGAACCTGCGCCCGGCGTGAAGACCGTGCTGGAGCTCAAACCCGGCCCCGGCAACCCGCGCAACAGCGAAGGCGCGTTCTTGCCGCTCAAGGACGGGCGCATCATGTTCGCGTATTCGCGCTACTACGGCACCTCCAGCCACGACCACGCCCAGGCCGACATCGCCGTGCGCTATTCTTCCGACAATGGCGCCACTTGGACCCAGACCGACGAAATCCTCGTCAAGAACCACGGCGGCATGAATGTGATGAGCGTAAGCCTCCTCCGTCTCCAGAGCGGCGAAATCGCACTCTTCTATCTGCTTAAGAACAGCGAACAGGATTGCCGCCCCGTCATGCGCCGTTCTTTCGACGAAGGCAAGACGTGGTCTGACGAGACTCTCTGCATCACCGACGAAATCGCCTACTATGTCCTCAACAACGACCGCGTAATCCAGCTCAAGGACGGGCGGCTCCTGTTCGCAGTCTCCAAGCACACTTCCGACGACGGCAAGTTCGACAAACTAGGCACGGTGCTCACATATTCCTCCGACGACAACGGCAAGACTTGGCAGCGCGGCAAGTCCGCATTTCAGATCGTCGCCCCCAGCGGCAAGCGCTACGCCGCGCATGAGCCGGGCGTGGTGGAATGTTCCGACGGCTCGGTGCTTCTCTGGATTCGCACAGGCGCGGACTTCCAATACTTCAGCCGCTCGACCGACCGGGGCGAGACGTGGTCCGCCCCGCAGCCTTCGCAGTTGAGAAGCCCGCTTTCCCCCGCATCCATAAAGCGTCTCCCCACCGGCGAACTTCTCGCCATCTGGAACGACCACGAGGCGAAGCCGGAGATGCGCACCCACCACCCGGACAAGCATAAGTGGGCAAACGGCTGGCGCTCCCCGCTTTCCGCCGCAATTTCACGTGACGACGGCTGCACATGGCACGGCTCGAAGATGATTGAAGACGACCCGGAAGGCTGGTTCTGCTACACCGCCATTCAGCCGCTCGACGACGGCACGGTGCTTCTCGCATATTGCGCATACGACGTCCTCGCGCATTCGCGGCTCGTCAAAGTGCCGCTTGAATGGTTCGGCGTGGTCGCGCCTTCCGTAGTAGAACATGCCGCGCTCTCGCGACGCGCTGCGGCGGATGGGATGGTGCTTCTCAAAAACAACGGTGCGCTGCTTCCGCTCGAAAAAGGCGCGACGCTCGCACTATTCGGCGAATCGGGCGCACTGAAGCCGGGCGGCGGCGGCTCGTCAGGCGTGAACAGCCTGCGCACCGTCTCGCTGCGCTCCGGTCTCGCGAACGCCGGCTTCAAAATCGATAAGGATAGCCGCGACACCGCGCTTTTTGTAGTCCTCCGCGACGCGCTGGAAGGCGAAGATTCGCCGGATGATGCGTTTGAACTTACAAAGGCGGAGCTTGAGGAATTTGCGTCAATCAAGGCTGCTGGATTCAAGCATATCGTCGTTTTGTGCGGCGGCGGACACGTCTTCAACATAAAACCGTTCGCGGATGACGATGCGGTCGACGCGATTCTCTGGACGTGGTACGCAGGCGGCGAAGGCGCACTGGCAATCGGCGACGTGCTCTCCGGCGCGGTCAATCCGTCCGGACGCCTCGCAGAAACTTTTGCGGAGTGCGTCGGCGACTATCCCACCGACCGCGGATGGCGCGAGTCACGCTGGTATGTGCCGTATGAAGAGGGCATATTCGTCGGCTACCGCTATTTCGAGACGATACCTGGGGCGGCGTCCAAGGTTGTCTATCCATTCGGCCACGGCTTGAGCTATACATCCTGGCAAGTTTCGCCCGTGGAATGCACGCGTTCGCCGTCCGGCTCTTTCGATTGCAAAGTCCGCGTGAAAAACACAGGGAAGACGGCTGGCCGCCATTCCGTGCTCTGCTGGACGTCGCAGACCGGCGGCATCGCAGAACATCCCGCGTTCGAATTGCGCGCGTTCGCAAAGACGCGCCTGCTCGCGCCCGGCGAAGAAGCGGAGCTCGCGCTTTCCTTCGCGCTTTCAGATCTCGCATATTTCGAAGATGACGAGACCTCTCCCTTCTGCGGTTCGTGGATGCTCGACAAAGGCAGTTATTCCGTCTATATCGGCGGAGCGCCGCGCGACGCAGAACGTGTCGCCTCTTTCGATATTCCCGCGCCGGAGGTGCTTTCCTCTCCGGGCTTGAAGCTGCAGGCCGACCGCCTCGCACGCCGCTTGAAAGCCGATGGCACTTTCAAGACTCTGCACACTTCATATCCGGGGCACGTTGAACGCCCGGAACACCCTCAAGTCCGCACGAACATCACCGACCGCGTGGATGTGACACTCTTCGACGTCGCCGAAGGCAAGGCTTCGCTCGATGAGCTGCTTGACGGCATGGCTCTCCAGGAAATGCTTCATCTGCTATTTGGTCATCTGCGCGAAGACCCGTGCGGCACAGGCTCCATCGGCGCGCTCGAAAAGTTCGGCATTCCTGCGATGCAGACATGCGACGGCCCGGCCGGCGTGCGCCGCGAAGCCCCGTCCTCGTTTTTCCCGTGCGCCGCCTTGCTCGCCTGCACATTCGATGCGCCACTCATACGGGAAATCGGCGCGGCCATCGGCGATGAAGCCGCCGAAGCGGGCTTCGATTTGCTGCTCGCGCCCGGGCTGTGCATCCACCGCCATCCGCTATGCGGACGCAACTTCGAATATTTCAGCGAAGATCCTCTCGTCTCCGGAATCGCCGCCGCCGCATATGTCGAGGGCGTCCAGAGCTGCGGCGTCGGCGCGACTCTGAAGCATTTCGCCGGCAACGGCCGCGAGACGACGCGCCGCATCCAGAAGGACGTCGTCTCCGAACGCGCCTTCCGCGAAATCTACCTGCGCGGCTTCGAACGCGCCGTCAAAACCGCCAGACCCTGGGCGATAATGACCAGCTACAACGGCGTAAACGGCTACAATTCCGGCGAAAACTACGGG
Organism: Verrucomicrobia bacterium UBA3750; assembly: GCA_002371755.1. Lineage (GTDB taxonomy): Bacteria > Verrucomicrobiota > Kiritimatiellia > RFP12 > UBA1067 > UBA1067. Next base: position 38,181 of record DFGM01000082.1, read on the forward strand.
CTCGTCACGGGCATTCTGCGCGACGAATGGGGGTATCGCGGAGTCGCAATGACCGACTGGCTCACAACCATTCCGATGTGGAGGGAAATCGGCGCCGGAAACGACCTCAAGATGCCCAAGGATATCGAAGACACCAACCGCAATATCCAGAAACGCGGCGACGCCGTGGCAGAAGCCTTGTTCGCATACAACCGTGACTATCTATCGCTTACGCGCATCCGCGAAAGTGCAAAACGCATCTGCGAACTCGTCATGAAATCGCGCCGCTTTGGAAAGGAAGCGAAAACCCATAGATAGCATCTCCCGCCGGAAATCTCCGCTTCGGAACAGTCAACCAACTTCACGCAAAAAAGAAAGGATAAATCCATGAAACGAAAATTACTGTCAATGCTGGCAATCGTGCTCGTGGCAACAGCCGCTCTTCAATGCTACGCTGAACTCGAGCAGCGCGACTCTTCGCAGTTCACGCACAAGTACGAGATGGTCGCCCTGCCGACGGCGGAGGATGTTGACGGCAGCGAGGAACCCGACTTTGCAGGCGGAGGATCGTGGTTTACCCTCGGCACCGGAGTAAATGTAGGGTCGTGTTCCATGGTCATGAGTGGAGGTCAATACCTCAAGGCCGATGCGGCCACTACTGGGGTCACCGGAGACGTCTGGCGCGTTATGAACGCGACGGCCGGCGAAGGTGGCACGGGCTACACCGTAGAAGTGCGTCTCAAGGTCACGGAGAGCACCGGCTCGATCGGCGCGATGCTATTGAACGCATCGACGGGCGATTCGTCGATCAACTCCTGGCTGGTATTCCGCACAGATGCGCTCTACTGGGGGAACGCAACAAACCTGAAACTCATGGACATCGATGCTACGGCTTGGCACGATTACCGCATCGTGCGCGTTCCAGGGTCGAAGTTTCACTCGGTTTATGTTGATGGCACACTTGTTGCTGATGATCTGCCCAATGGAATTTCGGCCAGCGTGAACAGAATTATCATGGGTTCGACCGGAGGCGCTTACAAGGGCAAGGCTCAGATCGCGTGGCTTCGCTTCACGAAAGGCGCGTATGCCCCGGTTGACGAGAAGGCGTATGTGAAGGCGAACCGGATGCGCTCCGACGAATTTGACGTTAAGTACGAGATGGACGACGGCGACAATCGCATTTCCTCCTCCGCCAGCGCTTCAGATTGGACCATCAACGGAGCTAGCGGCGCGACCATTTCGAAATCAGACGGCGTTCTCTCAGTCAATCCAAACGGCAAAAATACGTATTGGACGACGACGGATGCCGCATGGAAGAATATAGTAACTGCGGGAACGCCATATACAATCGAGTTCTCGGCAAAGATCAACTCCTGCGCTCTCACAGGAGGCAATGACAGGTCGCTCTTGTTTTGGGTGGGCAGCGCGAACGCAGTTGGCGTTTTGATGGTTGGCATGAACCATGTCTACTGGCAGACGACAGGTTCGATGGGCGACAACATCCTGCTCGACACATCCGACAACACCGACAAGATGCACAGGTTCCGCATCGCCTACGACGGTTCCTCTCGGCACGGCTTTACCGTCTGGCGCGATGACGTTATGATCGGGCATATTCTTGTCGACACCACTGCGTACTACAAAACAGACGGATCGTTCAATTTCGTCAGGTTCGGCAAGCCCGGCGGCAACAACAGCGGCTCCTACGACATGAACTACGTCCGCTGGCAGATTGGCGGTGTATATCCTCCGGACAACAGGCAGAGCCTGTTCATAATCTTGAGATAGTCAGCAGGGTCGGCTAGGATTCTAGACTCCTGGAAACCTAGCCCCCAACAACTGCAAAAACCATGCAAGCCCCTGTTTATACACGGCGTGAATTACTGAAGAGCCTTGCGATGGCCGGGGTTGTCGCGCCGTTCGCGGGGGCGGGGCAGGATGTTGTGCCTCATGTCGAATCCGCCGTCCCCGACCCGGATTTCTGCGTGGTCATGAGCGATCTTCATGTCGGCAAGCCGTGGACGGAGCAGAAATTCCGTACCGACCGCAGCTACGACTACATAAACGATGTGGTGCGCGGCCTCGTCGCGAACATTCTGTCGATGCGGGTGCTGCCGGCGCATGTATTCTGTCTTGGCGACGTCTCGCTATGCTACGGGGAAGAACGCGATTATGAAATCGCGGAGGAGCTTTTGCGCCCTCTCGAAGAGGCGGGAATAAAGATTGTCATGACCGCCGGCAATCACGACCGCCGCGAGCCTATGCGGCGCGTACTCGGCAAATGGCTTGGCGACTCGCCAGTCGCCGGGCGTTTTGCGTCAGTCACGCATCTGCCGTATTTCGACATGGTGCTTCTCGATTCCCTCAAGGAGCCGGATCCCGCCAATGAAGACAACAGCGCCGGGCGCGGCGGCTGCGAACTCGGACAGGAGCAGGCGGACTGGCTGAAGAAACTCGTCGATGAAGCGACGCGCCCGCTGCTTGTATGCGCGCATCACAATGCGTGGGCGCTCGGCATCAACCGCGATATGGTCAAGTCGCCGAAAGTCTGCGGCTTCATACACGGCCACAACCACAGCTGGCAAGACAACCCCCTATACTCAAGTTACGCGAGAAAGACGATGATACGCATGCTCGGCATCCCTTCCATGGGAATGGATCGCGACATCGGCTTTGGGGTCATACGCGCATTCGACGACCGCCTGGAGTTGACGCAAGTCGAACGCGACTATTATTTCCCGGTGAAGACACCGGACGGTGAACGTCTGCCGCTCTGGAACCATCTGAAGCGCGAGCGGCACGGGCGTCGCGTCGCCTTCCCCTTCGAGAAACTCGCATAGGCGCCATCCCCCCGCTCGTCGTCCGCGAAATGCGCTGTGCAGTTTGACTTGCCCTATTCCAGACATTCTCTGCGCTCTGAAGCCTCTCTGCGTGAAATTCCAGCCGACGAATTCAGGTTCAAGTGCGCGAAGCCCTCTCCCGCGCTTGACTTCACTAGCCAGATTGGCAAAAATTTGGTAAAATATCCACCATCTGCGGGGCGAAGGCTCTGCGTAAAAGGAAAAGGAGTGATAACATGAAGAAGTTGCTTGTAGCATGTTCGCTGGCGCTTGTCGCCAATGGTGTAATCGCAGCCGAGGCTGCCGAGCCCGAAAAGCACTACATCACACCCATAGAAATCGCTTTCCCCGCATCGCCTTTGCAGGTGCCGTGCACGGTTCCTTATTCGGCTTGGCGCGTATGGGGCGTGCGTCTCGATCTTGTCTACGGCCGCAGCCAGTATGTCTACGGCATAGACGCAGGCGTGGCGGGCATGCTTTACGGCGATATGTACGGCATTCAGGGGACGGCGCTGAACTGGGTGAACGACGATATGTACGGCATTCAGGCTGGCGGCTTGGGGAACTTGGTGCGCGGCGATGTGGCCGGCATCCAGCTGGGCGGCTTCCTCAACAACGACTATGGCGCGGTGGCAGGCGTGCAGGCGGCGTTATGCAACTTCGACAGCGTCTTCTACGGTCTTCAGGCCGGCATCCTAAACTGGGTGGGCGGCATGAGCTATGGCGTGCAGGCAGGCGTTGCAAACGTCGATTCCAACGAGTTTCTCGGCATCAGCTGCGGACTTGTGAACATCGTGTCGCGCGCGCATGGTCTCCAGGTTGGTTTCGTGAACGAGATTGAAGAGTCTGGCGACGGTGTGCAGATCGGCGTATTCAATGGCGCGAAGGAGTTCAAGGGCGTGCAGGTGGGGCTTTTCAACGTGATACAGAATGCTCCGCTGCCGATTATGGCGGTCGTGAACGTCAATTTCTGATGTAAGGGAAAGAGGAAGAAAGATGTCGTATTGCTGCATTTTTGCGGGCCAGGGTGCGCAGACGCCTGGCATGGGTAAGGATTTTGCCGAGGCTGATGCCGAGGCGATGGCTTTGTTCGACAAGGCGAACGCCGTTCTTGGATTCGATCTCAAGAAGGTTTGCTTCGAGGGTCCAGCCGAGGAGCTGACCAAGTCCAACATCTGCCAGCCGGCGATTTTCGTGACGAGCTATGCGGCCTATCAGGCGCTGAAGAAGAAAAAGAATGTCGATTTTTCGTGCGCGGCGGGTCTTTCGCTCGGCGAATGGGGGGCGTTGTGCGCGGCCGGGGTGCTTGATTTCGATTCGACGCTCAAGGTGCTTGAGGCGCGCGGACGTTTCATGCAGGAGGCGTGCGAGGCGACTCCATCCGGCATGATTGCAATCGTAGGCGCGAGCGCGGAACAGCTTGCGGCTCTTTGCGAGAAGAGCGGTTGCACCGTAGCGAACGTCAATTCGGCGGCCCAGCAGGTGCTTTCCGGCTCCAAGGATGCGGTTGCCGCCGCTGCGGCGGTTGCCAAGGAACTCGGCATCAAGCGCGCCATTCCGCTTGCTACGGCGGGTGCGTTCCATTCGCCTTTCATGGCGAGCGCACGCGAAAAGCTCGCGAAGACGCTTGAAGAGGTCGCATTCTGCACACCTAAGTTCCCGGTGCTTTCCAATATCACGGGCAAACCTCACTCTTCAGACCCGGGAGAAATCAAGGCGATGATGCTCGAGCAGGTCACCGGCACCACGAATTGGGCGGCAGATGTCGAATGCGCCAAGGCAATGGGGGCTGGTGTTTTCGTCGAGTTCGGCCCAGGCAAGGTGCTTTCCGGCCTAGTCAAGAAAATCGACGCGTCGCTCCAGACGCTCAATGTGGCAGACCTCGCATCGCTCGAGGCGACCGTGGCGGCACTCTAAGGCGTATCTCAATCTATATATACAAGGAGTAAGGAAATGGCAAATCTCAAGGGCAAAACGGCAATCGTGACAGGCGCGGCCCGCGGCATCGGCGCCGAGATAGCGAAGCGTCTCGCCGAAGACGGCGCGGATGTGGCAATCTGCGACCTCAAGAAGGAATGGTGCGAGGATACGGTCAAGGCGCTAGAGGCTCTCGGCGTGAAGGCCGCGGCTTTCGGTGTCAACGTGGCGATTTCCGCGGAAGTCGACCAGTGCGTCAAGGATGTCATTGCCGCATTCGGCAAGGTGGACATCATGGTCAACAACGCCGGTATCACCAAGGACGGGCTTTTGATGCGTATGAGTGACGACGATTGGGATGCGGTCCTGAACGTCAACTTGAAAGGAACGTTCCTTTTCACCCGCGCGGTATCGCGTCCGATGATGAAGAACAAGGCGGCGGATGGTTCGCAGGCCGGCGGCGTAATCATAAACATCGCTTCCGTAGTCGGTATAATGGGCAACGCGGGCCAGGCGAACTATACGGCTTCCAAGGGCGGCGTGATTGCGCTTACGAAGACGACGTCCAAGGAGCTCGGGTCTCGCAACATCCGCTGCAATGCAGTGGCACCCGGCTTCATCCAGTCCAAGATGACGGACGTCCTGCCCGAGAAAGTGCGCGAGGCGTACATGGATACCATCCCGCTCAAGCGTTTCGGCACGGCTCGCGACATAGCGAATGCGGTGGCGTGGCTTTCGAGCGACGATGCGGCCTATGTGACCGGCCAGGTAATCAGCGTAAACGGCGGCATGATCGGCTGAAGGGCTGAAACAACGCCTCACAAGCGGCTTACAGTAAACAAAGAAAGAGTCAAAGAAAGAAATGAGACCAGTAGTATTCATCATCCGCGACGGCTGGGGCATCAATCCGCGCGCGGAGGGAAACAGCGTTTATGGCGCCAAGACGCCCAACATCGACCAGATTCGCGCACGTTATCCGCATTGCCTTCTCGATTGCTGCGGCGAGGCGGTGGGGCTTCCCGACGGTTATCAGGGTTCGTCCGAAGTTGGTCACTTGAACATGGGTGCCGGCCGCATCGTCGTGCAGGAGCTCAAGCGTATCGACGACGGGCTTTCCTCCGGAGAGCTCTTCAAGAGCGAGAAGTGGCAGAACCTCGTCGCCAACTGGAAGAAGAACAACTCCACGTTCCACTTCTTCGGCCTTCTTCAGGATGAAGGCGTGCACGCCCATCAGGAACATCTCTTCAAGCTGATGAAGCGCGCGAGGAGCGAGTTCCCGGAGGGTCGCATCGTGGTGCATCCCTTCCTCGACGGGCGCGACACGCCACCGAGATCCACGATGGAATACATCGCCCGCCTCAAGACGGAACTCGCAGCCGTCGGGAATGCCGTTATTGGCACCGCCATGGGCCGCTATTACGGCATGGACCGCGTCAAGAACTGGAAGCTTACGAGCGAGGCTTACGAGTGCATTGTCGCGGCCAAGGGCAAGAAGGCCGCCACTATAGAGGACTGCGTGAAGGAAGAGTACGCTTCGGGCGTCACGCCGGATGGCACTCCCATGACGGACGAATACATTCCCTGCTATGTCATCGGCGACTATGCCGGCATGAAGGACGGGGATGTAGTCATGCACACCAACTACCGTCAAGACCGCGCCATACAGCTCACCCAGGCGTTCGTCTGCGACGATTATCCGGGCGAAAGGAGCGTGCGCCCCGCAGTCACATTCCTTGGCTTCACGCGCTACTGGGACGAGTTCGGCGACTATCTCCTTGGCGCGATGGGCGCAGGCGGCGGCATGGAGAATCTCCTTGGCGAAGTGGTGAGCAAGGCCGGCATCAGGCAGTTGAGGCTTGCCGAGACCCAGAAGTTCCGCCATGTCACGAGCTTCTTCAACGGCAAATCCACCACCCCGAGCGAAGGCGAGGATCAGGTCGAGGTAAAGAGCCGTTTCGACCCTGCCACGTTCGCAAGCCACCCGGAGATGGATGCCTACAATGTCACGGACGAGCTGCTGAAACGGCTTGAAAACAACCCCTACGGCTTCATCGTGGTCAACTATGCGAACTGCGACATGGTGGGGCATACGGGCGATATGGCGGCGGCCACCAAGGCTGTCGAAGTGACCGACGAATGCATCGGCAGGATTCTGCCGCGCCTCCTCGAACTTGACGCCCATGTTCTCATCTTTGCCGACCACGGTAACGCCGAACAGATGGTCGACTACAAGAGCGGGCTCACGAAGACTTCGCACACGCTCAACCTCGTGGACTGCTTCTATGTGGCCAACGATGCGCCCGGCGTGAGGCTCACGCCTCTCGCGAAGCTCTCTGCGGTGGCCCCCACGGCTCTCCAGATGCTCGGCATCCCCGTGCCGCAGGAAATGTCCACCCCCTCGCTTCTCGCGGGCAAGGAGCCGTGGAGCAAAACCGCGCTCAACATCTGACGCGGCTTCAGCCGCCTTGAGAAAGGATTGTACGCCCCATGAAGAACTATCTCGCAATAGATATCGGAGCAAGCTCTGGCCGACATATTCTCGGCACCGTCAAGGACGGCAAGATCGCCCTCGAGGAGGTCTACCGTTTCGAGAACTCCCAGATTCGGAAAGACGGTCACGACTGCTGGGATATCGAAGCGCTCGTAAAGAGCGTGAAGGCGGGCATAGACGTTGCGATGACGAAGGCCGAGATAGAATCGATCGGTATTGACACGTGGGGCGTGGATTTCGTTCTTCTCGATGCGAACGGCGAGCTCTGTTCGGATGCCGTCGCCTACCGCGATGCGCGCACGGCCGGCGCCGACATCGAGATCGAGCGCGATGTGATATCCTTCGAGGAACTCTACGCGCGCGCAGGCATCCAGAAGACGAGCTTCAACACCATCTACCAGCTTTGGGCGCTCAAGAAGGAACACCCGGAGCAGCTCGAAAAGGCCGAGCACTTTCTGATGGTGCCCGAGTATCTCAACTACCGGCTCACAGGCAATATCGTGCACGAGTACACCGATTCCTCCACCACGTCGCTCCTTGACGCGGCCGCGAAAGACTGGGACCGGGACCTTATCGCCAAGCTGGGGCTGCCCGTGAAGATTTTCGGCAAGCTTGAGATGCCCGGCGCGACGGTGGGCGAGTATCGCGGCGTCAAGGTGGTGCTCGCGGCCATGCACGATACGGCAAGTGCGTATCTCGCAGTGCCTGCGCGCGATGATAGAGCCGTATATCTTTCCAGCGGCACATGGTCGCTCCTCGGCGTCGAGAATACCGAGCCCATCACGAACAAGGCATCCTGCCTTGCGAACTTCACGAATGAAGGCGGAGCCTGGGGACGCTACCGCTATCTCAAGAATATCATGGGCCTGTGGATGATCCAGTCCATCCGCCGCGAACTCAATGGCGTGAGCTACGTGGAAGGCAAGGGCAAGGATGCCACCGAAGAGGCGCTCGAGCGGCTTTCCGACTTTGAAAAGGGCCGCGAGTACAGTTTCTCGGATCTTTCCATGATAGCGCGCGATTCCGTCTACAACACCATTGTGGATGTGAACGAGCAGCGTTTCCTCAATCCGGACTCGATGATTGGCGAAGTGATGAAGGCTGTCGAGGAGGAAGGCGATACGCCTCCCGAAACGATAGGCGACTTGATGAAGTGCGTCTACCTCTCTCTCGCCGATTGCTATGCAAGGGCGATAGCGGAACTTGGTGAAATCACCGAGAAGTCCTACACCTCGATAAACATCGTGGGCGGCGGCTCCCAGGATAGATACCTCAATTCGCTTACGGCTTCCGCCACGGGTCTGGAAGTGTTTACCGGTCCCGTGGAGGGTACGGCGATAGGCAATCTTATTGTGCAGATGATTACGGCCGGCGAGTTCGGGAATCTCGCCGAGGCGCGCAAGGCCATCGTGCCGTAAGGCGTCAGTCGATACGCCCACTATAAATCGATTCCCTCCCGCGTGCTTTCCCTGCCAAATGGCGTGGACACGGAGTTTTTCGGCAGGGCGGCAAGAAAGGAAGGTGCGGAATGAACGCCTGCTTTTTCGATATGGACGGCACGATTATCGATTCGCGCGCCGACTTGGCGGCGACAGTGAACCATACCCGTCGCGATTTGGGGCTTGTGGAGCTTGCGCAGGAAGACGTGCTCGTGCATGTGGGACGAGGCGCAAGGCATCTTCTCGCAAACGCAATCCCCGAACACGCCGGCGAAGCGGACAGACTTTTCGGCATTTTCATGTCGCATTACGAAGAGCACATGCTCGAATCCGTCACGCTCTATCCTGGCGTGAAGCGCACCCTGGACGAGCTTCTGGAGCGCGGCTGGAAGCTCGGGATAAACACGGCAAAGCCTGCGCGCGCCGTCCATGCCATCCTCGAACGCTTTGGCTTGAAGCGTTATTTCGGCAATGCCGTGGTGGCTGGTGGCGATTGCGCCGAAATGAAGCCTTCCGCCTTGCCTTTGCGGGAATGCGCCTCGAGGATGGGCGGCCACAGGCTTTCCTCGCACGATTGGATGGTCGGCGACAACTGGACCGATATCAAGTGCGCGCACAACGCCGGCGTAAAAAGCGCATTCTGCTCGTTCGGCTTCGGCGTGCTCGACTCGTGCCCGCCCACAATCAAAATCAACCGCTTCGACGAACTTCTACGTTATCTAAAGGACGAATCGTGAATACCGGAACATCCGAGCTTCTCGCCCCCGCAGGCGATTTCGATACCGCGCTTGCCGCATTCAAGGCGGGCGCCGATGCGGTCTATTGCGGGCTGCTGGATTTTTCCGCCCGCCAGTTCGCCAGGAACTTCTCTGCCGACGAGCTTTCTGCGCTTATGCGTTATGCGCGCGCCAACGGCAAGAAGGTCTACGTCACCTTCAATACCATTATCGACGAGGCTAAACTCGATGATGCCGTCAAATCGCTTGCCGAGCTTGAGGATATCGGGCCCGACGCCATCATCGTGCAGGATCTCGGCGTGGCTGCGATTGCCAGGAAGTATTTCCCCGGCCTTGCGCTCCATGCTTCCACCCAGCTTGTCGCACACAACCTGGAAGGCGTGCTCTCGCTCAAGGAGCTCGGATTTTCGCGAGTCGTTCTGGCGCGCGAGCTTTCGCTCCAGGAGGTGGCGTCGATAGCGAAGCGTTGCGGCGTGGAGCTTGAATGTTTCATCCACGGGGCGCTTTGCTATTCGCTTTCGGGACTCTGTCTCTTCTCGGCGATGGAGAAGGGCAGAAGCGGCAATCGCGGCAGATGCGCATATTGCTGCCGCATGCAGGAAGGATCCATCCATCCTTATTCGATGAAGGATATGCGCCTTGGGGGCGACGCGCGGCGGCTCGCCGAAGCAGGCGTCGCCTCGCTGAAGATAGAAGGGCGCATGAAGAGCCCCCTCTATGTGGCGAGCGTCGTCAAATACTATCGCGACATATTGGATGGCGCAAAGCCCTGCGTCACCGAGGCGGATCTGGAATCGGTCTTTTCGCGTCGCACCACGAAGCTTTACCTAGATGGTCGCGCCGGAGGCTCAGAAGTGATAGATGCAGAGTCCGTGGGCCACATAGGCACTAAAATCGGAACGGTGAAACGCATTACACGCGACCGCGAGGGGAGAAGCTGGCTTCGATTCCACACTCTTCGCGCACTCGAAAAGCATGACGGATTGCAGTTCATGCCGGTTTCCGGAGGGAAGCCTCTCGGCTTCGGCATCGGCGAAATGCGCAAGGCGATATCGCGCCACGCCGTTTTCGAGACAATGGCGGGGGATGACGTGGAAGTGCTCCTTCCCGAGGGTGAAGAAGGTGAAGAACTCAGAAGGTCGATCCGCCAAGGGGACGGGGTCTATTGCTCGATGTCCAACGCAGTCAAGCGCCGTTTTCCGGTGCCTTCCTTCCGCAGTTCCGATTGGCCTGGCGTGAAGAAGATCGATGTCGCGCTTGAAATCGCCCCCGGCTCCGTTTCGGCGAAGGCGACTTGCGGCGAGCTCGCCGTCTCTGTTTCCGTTTCGGGCGTGTTTGCGCCTGCCAACAATCCCGGCGCCACTTTCCCTGCGGCCGAAAAGGCGTTTTCGCGTCTCGGCGATTCGGTCTATTCGCTCGGCAATCTTTCTATCGTGGATGCGGACAGGCTGTTTGTGCCTATGGGTGTGATGAATGCCTTGCGGCGCGACATCGTGTCGGCCCTCGATGCAAAGAGGGAGGAATTGAAGTCGGCGAAAATCGCGTCTGTGAGGATTCCGGAAAGCGATTGCGGCGAAATCGTGCCGCGCCTAACCGTGAAGGTGCGCCCGGATCAGCCGCTTCCCGGCGAGGGATACGCAGAGATCGTCGTGGCCATGATGTCGTTCGGGAAGGAGGATGTAGAGGCGGTGAGGTCGTGTGCGGAAAAGGCGAAGACGCTTGCTCCTTCCGTGCGCATATCGCTTCCGCCCTATGTGCCGGAGATGGAGTTCAACAAGATGCGTATTGCTGCAAAGGGACTCGTTCGCCTCGGCTTTGACAAGTGGGAGGTCTCCGGGCTTGGCGCCTTGCGCATGCTCAAGGCGCTCGGGGTCGAGGATGTATCCGCCGATTGGACTCTCTACGCATTCAATTCCGCATCTCTCGCATCGCTCGCCGCGCTTGGCGTGAAGCGTTTTGTCGCAAGCCCCGAGAACGGTGCGGAGAATCTGGCCTATCTCGCCGAAAGCGGCTATGACGTGGAACTCATAGCAAATCAGACCGTGCCTCTTTTCATGTCGCTTACCGAGCCGGCCGCGAAGGAAAGCGCAGGCGGCAGGTATCGCACCTACCGTCTTGGGAGATTGTGGGTGACGGCGAAGTGCGAAGAAACGCACTTTGGCGGCAGAGAAGGGGTTTCCGCCCGTGCAGACTTTTCGTGGAACGAGCCCGGAAAGTGAAGGTGCGGTGACAGGGGAAAGGAGATGATGCTGCATGTTGCGTAGAGTGTTCAGGGTCTTGCGCACGATAGGCTGGTTTTTGCCGGGTCTTCTTCTTTGGGCGTCGTTTCCGCCGTTTGGCGAGAAGGTGGATTCGCTGGTGGCGCTGGCGCCGCTGTTGTGGCTTGTGCGCAGGGGGGAAGAGCGTGTGGCCGTGAAGTGGTGGTTCGCGAACGGTCTTCTCTTCTGGGTGTGCACTCTCATGTGGATGCCGGCGATAATGAAGAATGGCGGCCCCATGGTGCTGGTGGCACTTGGCTGGGGAGCCTTGAGTGCATATTGCGCCTTGTATTTTGCCGCGTTCGGGTATTTTGCCGCCCGTTTCTGGCGTTGGGCGAAAGCGGGTGCGTATTGGCGCAGGCTTTTGGCGATTCTCGTCGCCGAGCCGGTGCTGTGGGCTGGCCTCGAATGGCTCAGGTCTGCGCTTTTCGGCGGATTCGCCTGGAACCATTTGGGCACGGGTGCGATAAATGCCGGCTTTGGGGCGCCTGCGGCTTTGGGCGGCGTCTATCTTGTGAGCGCCTGTGTCATTCTAGCAAGCGGCACGCTCGTCTCTATCGTGGAGAGAATGCTCGAGCCGGTTTTTGCAGCAAAGGGTTTCCCCGTGACGCCCGCCCCGCGTTGGCTGAGAAGTGTGGAGACTATACTCCCTCTCGCTATCGTGTGGCTGTTTTTCCATTTCGCTCCCGACTGCGCCAAGCCTGGTTCGCGGTATGAGAGGGGTGGCGAGATTTCCGCGGCTCTTATCCAGCGCAACTACCCGCCCGTCTTCGACAGGGAGCGCGCCATGAGGGAAAACGCCGCCGAGACCTACGGCAAGCTTTTCGCGAACGTCTCGCCTTTGAAGCCCGATCTCGTGGTGCTCGCGGAAAGCGCGATGGCAGAGTTCGGGGCGATTGATTCGAGAAGGGCCGGCGCCTTCGCCGATTTCGCCCTTGCGGAATCAGGTGCATCCGCCCTCATCGCAGGCGGTTCGAGGAGCGTGGATGGAAAAGAGTTCAACTCTGCCGCCCTCTATGCCAGAAACTCTCCATTCCAGATCTATGACAAAGTCCATCTCGTCCCCTTTGGCGAATATATTCCTTTCGACAAGACATTCCCTTGCCTCCAGCGTTTCGCGCCTGTCGGAAGTTGCACGCCGGGGCGCATCAAGCTCCTTGATTTGAACGGACTCAAGATAGGCGTCGCCATCTGCTTCGAAGGCACCGATTCTGTGCTGATACGCAAGTTTGCGAAGATGGGGGCGCAGCTCCTGGTGTTCATAACGAACGATACGTGGTTTTCCGACTCGTCCGAATCCGTGCAGCATGCATGGCAATCCGTCGCGCGCGCGGTCGAGACGGGCCTGCCTATCCTGCGTGTAGGCAACTCCGGCGTCACCGGCGCCGTCGCCTCCTCCGGAGCGGCTGCATGGCTCACCGATTCCTCGTCTCGCCCGCTGGTGGACGAAAAAGGAACGATGGTTGAAATAGTCCGCTATCCCGCGAAGGACGCTTTGCCGCTCACGCCTTATGTAAAAACCGGCGACAAGCCGCTTGTGACTGCTTTCATCCTTATTGTAGCATTCATCGCGGTTTTCGCGAGAAAGAAGAAGCTCCCCGAGGAAGTCAGGGAGCTTTTGGATGAGGATGAGCTACATGGTTTGGAGGATGACTCCCTTGAGGTAGCGTCCTTCAGGGAATGAGAGGGCTACCGGGTGGTCTTTCGGTTGCCCGGTACGAGTGAGAATCTGGAATCTTCGCCTCGCATCCGCTGCGGCCTCGGCGAGAAGCTGGTCGAAAAACTCGCTTGAGACGGCGCCCGAACACGAGAATGTGGCAAGCACGCCTCCGGGGGCGAGGAGTTTCATCGCGAGGAGGTTGATGTCTTTGTATCCGCGCGCTGCCTTCATGAGCTGGGATTTGCCATCGGCGAACTTGGGAGGGTCTAGCACAATCATGTCGAATACCCTGCCCTTGTCGCGGCAAAGCCTGAGATACTTGAAGACGTCAGCCGTCTCGTATTCGATTTCGCCCTTGATTTTATCGGCGTTCAGACTTGCGTTCTTTTGCGCCAGGGCAATCGCATCGGCCGAAGAATCGACCTGCGTCACCTTCTTTGCGCCTGCGATGGCGGCGTATATGCCGAAGCCGCCAGAGTAGGAGAAGCAGTTGAGCACGTCTTTTTTGCCGTTCGCATATGCTGCAACCGCCTCGCGCGCATCACGCTGATCCAGATAGAATCCGGTCTTGTGCCCTTTGAGTATGTCCACGGCGAAGCGGATGCCGTTTTCGGTTATTTCCAGCTCGTCGGGCGGCGTCTCGCCGGCGAGCGGGAAAATCCCCTCTTCGCACGGGAGCTGTTCGCGCTTTCTCGCATCGGCATCACGCCTCTCGGCTACGCCGTTGCAGCCGGGGAGGGCGGTCATCAGAGCCTGCGCTATGATGTTCTTGTGTCTTTCGGCTCCTGCCGTAGTAAACTGGCATACGACCCAACCCGCGTAGTAGTCGGCCACAACGCCGGGCAGATCGTCGTTTTCAGCGTTGATCAAGCGGCAGGCCACAGGGCCTCCAAACAACGGCAGCAGCCCGGAAAGCGTCCTTTTCGAGACGGCCTTCATGGTGAGAAGACCGAAATAGCCTTCGTTCACCTCGTGATTTGGAAGGAACGAAACCATCCTCACGCGGATTTGACTCATGGTGGACCACCAGCCGCAGCCGACAGTCTCGCCGTTTGAAGCCTGCACCGCGACGATTTCGCCTGGCGCGATTTCTTCCGTGGGCGGCTCGAGCGCCCCGGAAAACACCCATGGGTGCATCCGGAGCACAGAGCGTTCTTTCCCGGGTTTCAGATAGACTTTTTTCATGTTAGCGCACCCGCTTTATTGCACCGAACTTGCAGACCTGGCTGCACTGGATGCAGCCTGCGCACTGGCTCGGGTCTATGACCATCTGGTAAGCGCCGGGGCGGATTTCCTTGCCGCGCGTCATGGCAGGGCAGCCCATCTTGAAGCAGGCGCCGCAAGCCTTGCACTTTTCGGCATCGACTTCGCAAAGACCGGCCTTCGTGAGTTTTGCCGCAATGCGGCACGGAGCGTAGGCGATGATAAGCGCACCTTCATCGCCATCCATTGCGTCCTTGAGAACGCGTTCGAGCTCGCCGAGGTCGTCGGCGGAAACCCTTGCCACCTTTTTGTAGCCCATAGCCTTGGCGACATCGGCAATATCCGTGACGGGAGCGGGATCGCCCGCGAGAGTCTTGCCGGTGCCGGGGTTGTCCTGATGGCCCGTCATAGCCGTGATGCGGTTATCAAGGACTACGGTAGTCACCGGCGTGCCGTTGTAGAGGGCGGAAAGTATGCCCGTCATGCCGGAATGGAAGAATGTGGAATCTCCCAGGACTGCGCAGATGCGCCCCTTCAGGCCTGCCTTCTTCATGCCGGCCGCGTTGCCGATGGAAGCGCCCATGCAGATGGTGGAGTCCATTGCGTTGAGGGGCGGGAACGCACCGAGGGTGTAGCAGCCGATAT